>CAMPCZ010000019.1 GCA_946648015.1 uncultured Clostridia bacterium | reverse complement strand
TGCGCTCTTGTTCAACGCACCCAAGGCTACCTCGCCGCCCGAAAGGGACGTATAGTCGCCCCCGTCCAACGAATAGGAGTGCGCGTCCGAGCCGCAGTCGCAACGATATTTGCCATAGGCAAGCGTGGGGTGATCGTCGTAGGATAGCAGCACGCCGTAGGGAGCCGACGCGCTATTGTATATCTCCAGCGACAACTGTTGCCCCGACGGGCCTTGCAACCAATAGTCGTAGCACCCCGCGGATAGCGAGGCCAGATAGTCGGCGTCGAACGAAACGGACCCCGTGGACAAGGTATAATCCTCGGTGCCGATGCCGCCGCCCAACACGGCGCTAACGCCCGCGGGCAAACCTTTGATCAACAAACTTTGGCCGGTAGCCGCATCGTAGCGCAGTGCGCTTGGCTCCGTTACGCGCACGGTCAAGGTAGCCGTTTTGGCCTCTCCCAAACTATCGACGTAACCAACGCAAAGGGCATACTCTCCCTCGCCCAACGCGCTGATATAGCCCAGCGACACGACCAAGCGGCCTTCGTACAAGGCGCAGTCTTCCTCACCAAGCGTCTCGCCGTCTATTTGCACCCATTGCACGGCGTTTTCGTATTGCTGCATATACACCGTCATGCCGCCTTGCGCCAGCATATAGTCCAACTCGTCTATGACTACGCCGGAGCCGTTGACGAACGCCAACGGACGCGTGTCGCGCACATAAACCAACAGGTGCTCCTCGCCCAAAGTCGTGGACGCTTGCAAATCGTGATATCCCACCGCCTGCTCGCGCATAAACGACTGCGACAACACAAGCGTTCCCGCGATAGTCGGCGACAAAGAGACGCCGTCCCATACGACCGTTTGGGCGCCCGTTATGCCGCTATCGAAATCCGCGTCTTTCTTGTCGTATTCGACGGTGCTTATAGGCTCGGCAGACGACGCGGTGTAATTGATCTCTTTGGTCAAACCGTCATAGGGGTAGCCGGGCTTGCCCGATACCGAAACGATAACGTATTGATTTTGGTCTACAGGCACCGCCAGCACCGCGAAATTGCTTTGGCTGTCGGCCGACTCGTTATCGATTTGCACGTGATACACGTCGGCGCCTTCCACCTTGCTCCACACCACCAGCAGTCGTCCTTCGTCCACACGATAGAAAGCAACGGACATATCCTCCAGGCTGACAGCGGCGGTAACGGTATAGACCACGGCGTCCTCATCGGGCGTATAGGCGCTGTCGACATATTTCGACGACATGGCCTCGGCCTTGACGACAAATCGGTATTCGCCGGCGGGCAACTCCAACTCGGCAAGGTCGAAATAGTTGGTAAAAACCAATCGCTCCTGCGGCTCTCCTGCGGCGTCGGTAAATTTGACGCGATAGCGATCCGCGCCGACCACATTGTTCCAACGCAAGGTGGTGCCGTCCAACCGAATGGCGGGCGTGGCCAACACCGATGTTCCTTCCTCGTCTTGCCCTGTGCTCTCGCCGCTTTGCTGCGCTTTGCCCGTTATTTCGTCTATAAAGGACGAGATGGCGTTGCACCCCGCAAGGGCAAAGACCAACGCTATGGCCAATATCCACATTGCCAATTTGCTAATACGTTTCATGACATTGCTCCCCCTTGTCTGTATATGCGGGATTTGAGATCTTTCTTGACGTACCATATTTTCACCACCTTGCAACTGTAGGCAACTGCGCCGTTGGTCGCCTGCTCGGGCGAGCAAGCCACCCCCTTGCCGTTGACGATCAATTTTTTGTCTTTGGTGTAGAACTGTATGCACACCACAATGGTGTCTATGTAGTTGTAGTCGTTGGGGTCCGGCGCCACGTTGACGGTACGCACCTCTATATCGAACACCTCGCTATGGTTGTTGGCGGCGCGCAGGCACTCTTGGATATTGCGGGCGGTGGTCAAAAAATACCCCGCCAGCACGGGCGTTTGCCCCTCCTGCATAGCGTCGTTGTAGGTGGTGCGAATGGTGCCGACCTGGTATTGTACCGTCTCGAAATAGTAGTTGAGATCCTCGTCGTTGGCGGTATTCAACCGATTGGTCACACTGGGCAAAACGGCAGCCGACAAAATGGCCATAAGCGCAATGACCAGCACCAATTCCACCAAGGTGAACGCCTTGGGGTTTCGCAATCTTTTGTACAAGCGACAACGTTTCATATCATTCAATCCTCCGAGGCACCCGTTTCGGCCTCCCACAACGCCGCGAGCGTCATATCCTCGCAGACGGTAGTGCCCGCAACGTAGCCCTGCCACCCCGCAAACGCATAGCCCTCGCGGGTAGGTTCGGCAGGCAACGCCAAATAGTCGCCCTCACGATAGTAGGCAAGCAGTTGCTCGTCCTCGCCTATTTGCCAGGTTACGACATAGTCGTATTGGCTAAAACGATCCAAAGTAAAGGTGAAATCTTTGGTAACCACATAGTTTTCCGTCCAGTTGTTCCAGCAATAGGCATAGGCCTCGTCTTCCACGGGATAGGGGCAAGGCTTCACGCGTTCGTCGTAGTCGATGACGGTACCATAAGGAACGCGATACTCGGCCAGCGTGCGGTTGCGATATTTGAAAGAAATGGTGTACAGGCGCACGTTCATGCTGAAAGTGGGCGTAAACGTTACGTCTTCCACCAGCGTCATGCCCTCTTGATACCCGTCCCACTCGCTAAAGGCGAAATCGTACGAGGCGGTCGAAGCCTTGACGGGAGGCTCCGCCGGCGGCTCGATAACGGTGCCATAGGGCGCGTAGCACGCCTCGCCCAGCACGACGCCGTCTGCGTCGAGAAATGCATAGGTATACCAATTCACCTCGGCGTCAAATACGGCCACGGCATCGATATCCGCATCGACGAACGCCAAGCCGCCGTCGGCCACGCCGTCCGCGTCGGTATCCCACCCCGCAAACGCGTAGGTATACTGCGCGGTGGCCGAGCGCGCAGGTGCCTGCGACAGCGGGTAAACGGCGCTTTGTCCATACAATACGTCCACGCCCGTCTTGTCGCCGTCCACGTCGAACACCACGCGATAGGCGCGCGGTGCGGACGTATATACCGCCCACGCCTCGAAGTCGGCGTACAGGCGAAATTTGTTTTGCGTTACGTCCACCTCACCATCATTGTCGCTATCCCACCCCGCAAACGCGTAGGTCGTATCCACCGTGGGCTGTTTGGTGGGGGTAGGCAACGTGATTTGGGTGCCGTAGTTGACCGATCGCTCGTCGTCGCGCTCGCCGTTCTGTTTGTGCAAAGTGTAGGTATAGCGGTTGATGATGGTGTCGAACGTGGCGTATACGACCATATCGCTATGCACCTCGTCATAGTCGCCCTCGTCGGCATACCAACCGGCAAATTCGTAGGTATACTGCGCGTCGCCCGCTTTTACGGGTGGCACCGGCGGCGTGGCAAAGCCACCGTCCGCTATGCGTTGGCGCAACAGGAGCGTGCCGTCTTCGTCCACGAAATCCACCGTGTAGAGCAAGCGATACACCGCGGTAAGCACGCAGTCCTCGGTAAGCACGGCGGGCTTGCCCGACCAATCCGAAAACACCTTGCCTTCCACCTCGGGTGCCGCCGGATAGCGGATATCCGCCAAGGCAGCTACTTCTTGCTTGCCGACCACCACGCCCTCGGCCACAAAGGTAATGACGTACAGCTTGCCTTCGCCGCGCTCCTTTTGCCAGCGACCGTACAACGTGGTCTCTTGTTCCAAAGAGGCGGGGCGCGCTTTTTGGGTGTAGGTCGTATCCAAATACCAGCCGTCGAAGTAGTAGCCGTCTTTTTCGCCCACGTTCAACCCGCCGGCGGCAAAAGAACCCACGGTCATATCCCTATAGGCGGCGCCGTCTATGACAAAATGTAGAGGCACGTCCTTCACTTCCACAAAACCGCACGCCGAAATCAACGCCGCCAACACGGCGATCAGCAATAGGAAAGTACAGGTCGAAAAACATTTTTTCATACGACTCCTTGCGACGTGCGCTTGCACGCGAATAGAAATATCCAATATTATGATACCACTAAAAGAGGCCGCTGTCAACAACGAGATTGGCACTGAGGCCGTTTGGGGCTATCTACGCCTACGGGACACAGCGCACTCCTTACTGTAGCGTAGCATAAAGTCGCGGATTGCACGGGATTTTTGAAAATTCAAACCAATTTAATACGCAAATCGAACAGTACCGCTATCGAGCGCGAAAGCGGCAAAACCAAACAAATAATGACGAACGGACAAAAAACGTTTGCCAATCATATTGGGTTATGATATGATTATTATACAAATCATTATGCGCACATAGGAGGACAATATGACTGCGTTTTTGGATACGACTTTCGACTTCGACAGACAATATCGCAATCTTGGCATCATCGCGTTGGACGGCGCCAAAGAATTTGCCAAAAAAGTTGACTGGTATTTGGTGCAATGGTACAATGCCGAGGCCGAAAAGCAAAACAAGCCTTTCCGCAAAACTTCTTTCATTTTGGATTGCATATGCCCCCGTTTTACGTCGGGCGACGGCAAAGCGCTCATCAAAGATTCCGTGCGCGGTATGGATATCTTCATCATGTGCGACGTGGGCAACTACAGCATCACCTACAATATGTTCGGACAAACCGTGCCCATGTCTCCCGACGACCACTACGCCGACCTCAAGAGAGTGATTTGCGCCCTGGGTGGCAAAGCGGATCGCATCTCGGTGGTAATGCCCATTTTGTATGGCGGCAGACAACACCGCCGCACCGCAAGGGAATCCTTGGACTGCGCAATGATGCTGCGCGAGCTGGAGACCTTGGGCGTAACCGAAGTCATAACCTTTGACGCACACGACCCCCGCGTGCAAAACGCCACACCCCTGATGGGATTCGACAACTTTATGCCGCCCTACCAAGTGATGAAGGCGTTGTTGCGCCGCTTCACGGGCCTGCAAATGGACAAAAACCACTTTATGGTGGTGGCACCCGACGAGGGCGCGTTGGGACGCAATATGTACTATGCCTCGGTATTGGGCGTAGACTTGGGTATGTTCTACAAGCGTCGTGACTACTCTACCGTGGTCAACGGCCGCAACCCCATCATCGCGCACGAATATATCGGCAGCTCGGTCATGGGCATGGACGTGTTTATTGCGGACGACATCATCGCCACGGGCGAGTCGCTCATCAGCCTTGCCCAACACCTCAAACAGCAGGGTGCCAACCGAATCTTCTTGTGCGCCACGTTCGCGTTGTTCACCGAGGGCGTCGAAAAGTTCCGCCGTGCGTATGCCGAGGGTCTGTTTGACGCGGTGGTGAGCACCAACCTCACCTACAACAATCCCGAAGCGCTCCAAGAGCCGTGGTTCGTGTTGGCGGATATGAGCAAATTCACCGCCTATATCATCAGCAGCTGCAACCAAGACAAATCGGTATCCAGTTTGCTCGATCCTCACGACAAAATCACCGAACTTATTGACAAACACGTCGCAAACAATTAAAATAGAAATGGTGGGCGTTGCCCACAGGAGGGTATATGAATATTAAATGGCTCGGCCATTCCTGCTTTGTGCTTACCGAGAGTACCGGCACCGTTATTGTTACCGATCCTTACGGAAAGGAAGTAGGTTTTTGTATGCCTCCCATTAGCGCCGACGCGGTTACCGTATCGCACGGGCACTACGATCACAACAATATCAAAGCCGTCGGGGGCAAGCCCATTGTCCTCGACAGCGTAGGTTCCTACGAGGTCAACGGGGTGCATATCGCCTCATTCCGGACCTACCACGACGACGTCAACGGCAAAAAACGCGGCGAAAACAACGTGTTCAACTATCGTTTGGACGGGGTGGACGTGTGCCATTTGGGCGACATCGGTCAACCCTGCTCTGCCCGCATTTGCGACGCTATCGGCTCGGTCAACGTATTGCTCATACCCGTGGGCGGCAACTATACCATAGACGCCGAGACGGCCAAAGACTACGTCGACAAGCTTATGCCCGACATCGTCATACCTATGCACTACAAAACCGAGGACTGCACCATTGATATAGAAGACGTGGACGCTTTCCTCGACTTGTTCGACGAGGAAGACATCACCTATATCGAGGGCGACAGCCTCGATCTGGATCGCACCCAATTCGACGGCGATTACTCGACCAAAGTCGTGGTTTTCCGCCGTTAATTTTCACTCATTTTTACGCCCCGTTTGGCGTATAATACCTTAGACGACATCTACACCTTGTTTTTGGTGCTATTTACTTTTGCTTTTATCATACGTTTGGAGGTTTTATGGACAAAAGTTTTTGGAATGAAATCACACACGATTCTTTGCGTTCGTTGCCCTTGCCTGCCCTGCGTGCGCTTTCGCGCAAAGCGGGCATTGCGGACTACGCGTTCAAGTCGTCTACCGCGCTGGCCGAAGCATTGCTTGCGCGCAAAGTGGCCATAATGGGAGAGCAACCCATAGCCGCAGGCAAGCAAGAGGCCCCCGCCATAGACGAAGCGACGCAAGCGACCGAACAACGCGAAAACGAAGCCTACAACGCCAAGCGCAACGCAAACACGTTTGGCGAATCGCCCTATACCGACAGCGACATTCGCGAGGGATTGCTCGAAGTGTTGCCCGACGGCTATGGTTTTATACGCGTAGAGGCCTTTCGCAACACACCCAAAGACGCCTACATTGCCGCGGCGCGCATCAAACGCTACAACTTGCGCATGGGCGACCTTGTGCGGGCCTACGTGCGCGTTACCAACGAGGGTAAGCCCGCCGCCGTCATCGAGATCATCTCGGTCAACGGGCACGAAAATTGGCAGCCCGAAACGCGCCGCCCCACCTTCGAGAGTTTTACACCCGTCTACCCCGACCAACGCTTCCGTTTGGAAATATTGGGCAAGCGCAACGAATTGGCAACGCGCTGTATAGACCTCATCGCTCCCATCGGCAAAGGGCAACGCGCCATGATAGTGTCGCCGCCCAAGGCAGGCAAAACCACCCTATTGAAAATGGTGGCAAACAGCCTGACCACCAACCATCCCGAAGTCAAATTGCTGGTGCTACTGATAGACGAGCGCCCCGAAGAAGTGACGGATATGCAACGCAGCATCAAGGGCGACGTGTTTTATTCCACCTTCGACGAGGAGTGCGACAACCACATCAAGGTTGCCGAAATGGTGCTGGCCCGCGCCAAGCGATTGGTCGAAGAAGGACAGGACGTCGTGATATTGCTCGATAGCCTCACGCGTATGGCGCGTGCCAACAACGTGGTGGTCCCCTCCTCGGGCAAGACGCTTTCGGGCGGCGTAGATCCCGTGGCGCTCTATTTTCCCAAGCGCTTTTTCGGCGCCGCACGCAACATAGAAAACGGCGGTTCGCTCACCGTCATAGCCACCGCATTGGTGGACACGGGCAGCCGAATGGACGACATCGTATACGAGGAGTTTAAGGGCACGGGCAATATGGAAGTGCACCTCGACCGCAAACTGAGCGAAAAGCGCATTTTCCCCGCCATAGATTTGGCGCGCAGCGGCACCCGCAAAGAGGAGCTTTTGCTCAGCCAAAAAGAATTGGAAGGCGAATATAACTTGCGCCGACTGCTCGCGTCCGGCGACAACCAAGAGGCTGCCGAGGCCATCATCAACCTGATGAGCAAAACGCTGACCAACGCCGAATTTTTACAAGGGCTGGAGTTGCAAATCAACAAAATGCGCAAGGACGGCTTCCGCATATAGGCCACTACCGCAAACGGCTTGCATATAACGCAAACCCAAGACAAATACAAAACGAACCCCTGCGCCAAAGCGCAGGGGTTTTGCTACGATCGAGGTGTTTCATTCGCACCAATCAGCGGCGGCGTTTTGCCTATTTGCGACCGCGTTTATCGTATTTGGCAGTAACTCTATCCAGCGTGTCGAGGTGGCCGTCATAGCGCTTTTGCCATTTGGAAAGGCGTTTTTCGTCGTAGGTTTTGGGCATTTTGCCGGCAATGGACATGGCTTTGAGCCCATGGCCGAGCGCCGCGAAAAGCTTGCATGCCACCGAGGGCTTGAAAAGCAACATACACAAAGTCTTGCAATAGGCGCCCAAGGGCATTTTTGGCTTGCCGAAGCCCTTTTCGAGCATAACGTAGGCCAATTCGTCATAGCGCAAAAACTTGCCCGACAACGCCCAATCGAACACTTTGGTGGGCCAACGCAACGCGCAGCGACGCACGGCGTCCATCAAGGCAAACCCCTTGCCCAACTCGTGCATATATTGCACGTAAAAACCCCACATGGCGGCGGCGTCAAAACGCTCCACCCGGTTGGCCACCACATAGTCTGCAAAGATTTGGCCGCCTGTCATAGAGGCCTCGATACCGCTACCCATCACGGGTATTGTCATAAACGCGCTATCGCCCAGGGCAACGTAGCCGTCGGCAACGGGGCGAGCGATGCCTTTGCGCAGACAGATAGGCACGGTTTGGCTATGGAGTTCTTTGTCGCCCAAAATGGCGTGCCGACTTTTGAATTCCTCCTTCATGGCCGCTATGTCCGCCGCACTCAAACGCTCCATCTTGGCGATGAGCACGTCGCACTCGTTTTCGGGCGAAAGATTGCACCACGCGATGCCTTCCCAGCCCAACGGACGCACCGACATAGTACACCGCACGTTTTCGTCCATCGTCTTGGCGCCACGGGGCACCTCAAAAAAGGCGCGATGCCCCCATAGCAAGTCGCAAAGGGCTGCTTTTGCCTGCACGCCGAAGCGAGCGGGCACCTGTCCGCGAAACGGCGAGCACACGCCCGAGGCGTCTATCACCAAGTCAAAGGAGAGCGGTCGCCCGTTTACCACCACGCCGACCACGCGCTCTTTGTCCACCAACAAATCGCTGACAGTCGCGCCGAATTCGCATTTTGCGCCCGCTTTTTGTGCCAAATCCACAAAATATCGAGTCAATTTGCGCCGATCCACCGACACTTCCTCCAAGGGTTTGAGCACAGGCACCGCCAAAGACCCTTGCCACGACGGGGGCACGAATATCCAATTGGGTTTTTGCACGTATGCGTCCTCGGGCAGCGGGGGCAAGCCCACCTTTTCAAAGATGTCCAAGCGTATATCGTCGCGCCAAGGATAACCGGCTTGTCCGCTCTCCCGACGCTCGAATACGGTAACCGAAGCCCCTGCCTCGGCCAATTTGACGGCGGCGGTCATTCCGCCCTGTCCCATACCTATCACGGCAATTTTTGCGTTCATTTTCTTCTCCTGTTCATTGCAATATGGCAAATTCGTTGAGTAGCGACGTGGACGGAATTTGTATCAGCGGCATTTCTTTTACCTCGCGCATGGCCTGCCGTATGGCGGCAAACGCCGGCAAGTCGCAGTCGTCCATCAACGACTTGAGGCAATGTTTGTACACGTACAGTTCGTAGGTAAACCCGCTGTCTATGTTGTAGTCCGCCTTGTCCAAATAGGGCGTGATATAGATGTCTTCGGCGCGGCGAACCTCTTGCCATTGTGCCAAGGTAGCCTCGAGGGTGTGGCCTCTGGTATAGAAATCGCGTATCGTGCGGCGCAAAAGGCGCAAGTCGTCCGGCTGAAGTATAGCGCCCGACGGCATCAAATAGGAGCGGCGCGGCTTGATGCCTATGCGGCAAATACGCGCTGCGTCTTGCCCTTGTATGAGCAAGGGATTGAGGGCGTGTATGCCCTCGATAAGCACGATATCCTCGGGGTGCAAGCGCATCAATTCTACGCGCAAGTGCGAGCGCCCCGTCATAAAGTCATAGCGAGGCAGTTCCACCCACTCGTCGTGCATAATGCCCGACATTACGCGGTGCAATTCCGCAAGGTCAAGCGCCGCCGGCGAATCAAAGTCTTTGAGCCCCGAGGGCAACAGCGGCACGCGGTCGCGGTCGATAAAGAAATCGTCCAAACTGACTCTGTGCGCGCACACGCCGAATTGCTGCAACTTTTCGGCCAACAAATTGCAAAAAGTGGTTTTACCCGACGAAGAAGGGCCCGCTATCATCGCCAAGCGCAACTCGGGTACCTCGAACAATTGGCGAGCCACCGACTCCACTTGCCTATCGAATGCCGTCTCGGCGTCGAAGACCAGTTGCGCCATATCTATGCGCGCCATTTGTTCTACTTTTTGCCAAATGATCGAATCCATACTACCTCACAAATCTCAGCCAATGCAACGGCCTCCACCTAGCCAGCGTCGCGTATTCGGCGGCAAATTGCTCGCTAAGATACATCGCCTTGTTGTATATATATGCGTCTTGAGCCATAAAACTTGCCCATTGCGGCTGTATGCACAAGATAGACAGCGTTTCGCTGATGTCCTCTTTGTTGTCGTATTTGCTGTATCTGGTAAGAAAACTGCACGTCTCGCCGTTGGCACTCAAGCCGTCGTACACGCCCAAGCCGTTGTTGTTAGCACCATTGTTGGCATAATACCCCAAGCCGTTGTTGTAGGCGGCAAGGCGCGTGGCACTCAATTCGTTTTGCGCACCCTTGGACGCTTGAAAATAGAGCAAGTGAAAGATCTCGTGCACCATTATATTGTAGTAAGTGCTATAAAAACTGTCGCGCTTGCGCGTATTAAAGGCCGAATACCACACGTTGTTGTCGCTATCGGTCAAGCCGTAGATGGTGCTGGGCGACAGCGACTTGGTGCGAATGGACTTGCACAAATAATAGTTGACGGTACCCCCGCGCTCGGCAAGGTCTATCATCACGTTGCGCCCGAACACACCCAGCGCATACGTCATGCCGTGCAATAGGCGCAATATCTCGGCCGCGTCCTGAGATGCTGCCAGTTGCGACATGGCATAGCTGACGGTATGCCCCGCTTTCCACCCCGTGGCATAGTAGATATTCACTTTGTAGTGGTTGGTCAAAAGGCCAATGGCTTGCGCTACCGAAGCAAAGGTACGCGTAGCCGTATTGGCGCGCACCACCCCCATGCGAGCGTCGACCGTGCCTGAAAACAGGCGTGTGGTAGCGGCAAAGACCGCGTCGTGCACAGCCCCCGCCGTGCCGTCTTTACCGGCCAGACCATCGTACTGGGCGCTTGCGCCCTCGCCACCTTTTCCGCCTTGCCCCGACGTACCCGAAGCGCCCGCTACCAAAACGTAGCGGCCTTGCCCGTCGTAGGTGAGCGTATGCGCATAGACGGCGTAGCCGCCCGCGCCGCCGTTGCCGCCCGCGCCGCCGTTGCCGGCATAGGTGGCTTCCAGCGCGGTGGACAAGCCGTCCGTGGCGTCAGTGCCCGAGGAGGCGTCGCCGCCCACCAAGGTGAGGTTGCCCGCCCCCGAAAGGGTGAGATCGTAGGCGCAGATGGCGTTACCGCCGTCTTGTCCGGCAAAGCCGTCCATGCCGTCCATCAGGCGCGTTTCGCTCATGTCGCCCTCTATCATAAACCCGGCGGTAGACACGGCGTATGCATTGCCCGCCTTTATATAGTTGTCGTTTTCGGCATACAACGACACTTTCGCCTCGCCGCCAAAGTCAAACACGGCGTCGGTAAAACCGCTATTGATGGCTATGCCCACGTTGTTGAGGTACACGCTGATGGCGTCGGTAGTCAAAAAATAGAAATACAGGTCGGTATAGCACGTGCTCGCGGTGCCCTCGTAAGCGCCCAAAACGGTGAGCACGTCCACGTCGTCGCTGACTACTATCACGCAGTCGCCTGCCGCATACGGCAGCTTGCGCAAATCCAAACACACCGCGCTGTATCCGTCCAATAGGTGCGGCTTGGCGTCCAAGTCGCTCCAGCCGGCAAACGTGGGACTAAACGCGTCGGCCGCCACGCTCAATTCGATACGGTTGCTCGCAACGCCGTCTTGGGACATCGCCTCTATGACGACTTTGCCGAATATTTGACTATTGCCCACCCGAAACACGTTGCCATCCATCGTGCCGAAAGCGCCGCCCTCGACGATGCGATAGCTAAGGCTTTGGTAGGTGGCGTCGGCAGGTTGTATCTCTGCCGCAAAACGCACCTCGTCGCCCGCGTGCAAGCCTTGCGTTGCGTCGGTGGTGGAGATAAGGACGGCAGCCACCGGAATGGGGGCAATATGAAAAGTGATGGTAGCGCTGACGTCGCCGACGGTACCGCGCACCACGACCAAGTCGTTGCCATCCTCCATTTGGGTAAAGGTAATGCTATTGCCTTCCAGCGAGCACAGATGTCTGCCCTGCTCGACGGTATACACCACGGTCCCATCGGCTTCGGCAGGTAATATACGCGCCGAAAGCGTGCGCGTTTCGCCCACTTGCACCGCAGTAGAACCGTCGGCGCCGATAGATACGGATTGGGGCTGCACGCCCACCGTGATCAGGCGCAACTCGCTGTATTGCCCGTCCGCCTCGGCGCGCAACACGATGCTGACGCCCACCTCACGGGTGATAACGCGGTAGCAACCGACGGTCGACTGCGCCTCTACGTAATCGGCGCCTTCTACCACGCTGAGACGCACGTCGCGGTAGGTGGCGTTGGCAGGATAGACGCGCGTCGAAACGCCTATGATATCGCCATAATAGGTAGCGTTGCCCTCTTTGTTACGGCTAAGCACCACCATTTCCACGGGCGTTTTGACCACCCGGAAGGGCACCGTTTTGGAGGCGCGGCCGGCAGTCAGCAATATCTCGAATTCGCCCTCGGGCGCGTCCTCGGCCACACGCAGCACGTTGCCCGCCAAATAGACGTAGTTGGCGGCGTATTCGCCGCGCACTTTTGCAATACTCACGTTGACGGTAGCGTCTTCGGGCACCACGGTGGGCTGTAGCGCAATGCTGTCGCCACGGCGTAAAGTGGCGTCTACCGCGATCGACACGTCTTGGGCCTGCACGGTGGAAACGCGCACACTGCATGGCTCCGACTGCACGCCGCCCGCCTCGGCGACCAACACGATCTCGTCCGAGCGGTCGGCACTTTCGCTCACGATAAGGGCGTCACCCGCTATCGTAGCCACGTCGCCGCCTTTTTGCAGGGTATAACTAACGGTATTGTCGAGAGCGTAGGAGGGGCTAAGTACCGCCGAAAGGGGCAAGGTCGCGCCTGCCTTGGCCTCGGCCGCCACCGATAGCGCTACCGACGCCACGGGCGTATGTCTCACGGTACACGACGCGGTGCGGCTCAAGTCGCCCGCCTCTACCCGCACGGTGATGGTTGCGCCTACCGTTGCGGTATTCATTATTTTGAGTTTGCCGCCGTAGATATAGCAATTTTCGCCGCCCTCTACGACGCTGAACGTTACGTCGTCGGCCAAAGCCGAAGAAACCTTGGCGCTGAGCGAAAGTTCGGCTCCGCGATAGGCCTCGCCTTCCAGCACGATCTCGAGAGGTGAACTATCCTCTTTTTGACAGGCAAAAAGACAGGTGATGCCGAGCGCCACCAACAGCAAAATGCACAGTATCGAACAAAGCCGCATTTTCTTCATATTATTATTATACTACATATTTTGTATTTTGCAAGATACATTCTGTTTTTGCCCCGCCCGAGAAGGGGCGATATTGACTTTGCGCCCAAAACGTGCTATGATGCATCTATACTATGCAAGGAGCGCCTATGATTCGATTTAATCCCCAAACCAAAGTATTGCATCTCACCAACGGCAAAATGTCCTACGTCGTCTACGTCAATGACTACGGCTATCTCGAAACGCTCTATTTCGGCGCACCCCTTACCGATGCGGACGACATACACTGTTTGCGCCGCTCGGCCGAATGGCACGACAGCAGCTTCTATTACGACAAAAAGAGCGGCAAAGAGTATCGCCACAGCGACTGCTATATGAGCAATACCGCCCCGCAAGAATTGTCGGCGCACGCCGCTATGGACAAGCGCTACGCGCCCTTGGTCATTCGCCAAGCGGACGGCGGCTATCTCACCGATTTTCGTTACGTTTCGCACACCGTACTGGACGGCGTGCCCGACGTGCCCGGTATGCCGCACGCAAGAGGAGGCGACTGCCAGACGGTGGATTTTCTTCTTTGCGACGGCTACGGATTGCAACTGCACTACTACCTGAGCATATACAACGACAAGAATATTCTGCTCAAAAGTATGCTTTTGGTCAACGATACCCCGCATACGGTGCATCTTTTGCGCGCCATGAGCCTGCAACTCGACCTGCCCGACGCCCAATGGGAATGGACGCATTTTTGCGGGCGTTGGCAAAAAGAGCGCGATTTGGTGCGCGCGCCTCTGATAGACGGCGTGCAATCCATCTCCTCCAATCGTGCGCGTTCCTCTCACGAAGAGAACCCCTTCGTCTATTTTTCGCGGCGCGGCGCCGGCCCCACCGCAGGCGAAGCGATTGGCCTCAACCTGATCTACAGCGGCAATTTTGCTTGCCGCGTGGAGGTCACCAACTACGGCGCAACGCACATCACCTACGGCATAAGCGACGAGGATTTCGATTGGGTATTGGCGTCGGGGCAACGTTTTCACACGCCCCAAGCCGTGGTGGCCTACTCGGCCGACGGCGAGGACGGCATGAGCCAAGCGATGCACGATTTCATCAAGCAAAACCTTGTCAACCGACGTCTCGACGACAAGACAAAACCCATTCTGTTCAACTCGTGGGAGGGGTGCTTTTTCGACTTCGATACACAGCGTGTGTTGTCCTATATAGACGACGGACGCACCATTGGCATGGAGATGTTCGTGTTGGACGACGGCTGGTTCGGCGCGCGCAACGACGATACGGCGGGCTTGGGCGACTGGCGCGTCAACACCGACAAAGTGGATCTCAAACGAGTGGTGGCGCATTGCAGACAGTGCGGCATACAGGTGGGAATATGGTTTGAGCCCGAGATGATCAACTACAGAAGCGACCTATTCCGCGCACATCCCGAATACGCCCTGACGGGCAACGCCGACCAAGCGTCGTGCATTCGCCACCAATTCCATTTGGATATGGCCAACCCTGCCGTGGTGGACGAGGTATACCGCCAACTGTCGGCGTTTTTCGACGAATATCACCCCGACTATATCAAATGGGACTACAACCGTATAGTATGCGAGCACTACTCGTCCGCACTGCCGGCCGAGAGGCAAGGCGAGGTGTACCACCGCCTGACTTTGGGCTACTATCACCTGCTGGAGCGCATCACGGCGCACTACCCCGACCTCTTCATAGAGGGTTGTGCATCGGGCGGCGGTCGCTTTGACCTGGGCACGTTGTACTACGCCCCGCAAATATGGGCCAGCGACGAGTCGGATCCGGCGCAACGTATGGAAATCAACTATACCACCTCGTTGGGCTATCCGCTGTCCACCATTGGCGCGCACGTCAACGCCAGCCCCGTGGCGAACTACCGCACCAAGGCCATCTTGGCCCTGTTCGGCACCTATGGGTACGAAATGAACCCCAACCGCCTGACCCAAGAGGACCGAGAGGCTCTGAACGAAGTGGCCGACGTGTACCACCGCTACCACAAAGACGTAGTGGAAAACGGCACGCTCTACCACCTCAAAAACCCCTATTTGGGCAACTTTATGAGTATGCAATGCGTCAGTCGGGACCGCAACACGTCTTTGGTGGTCATCATCAATCGCAAAAAGGAATTGGATCGTTTCCGCTACCTCAAGTTGCAGGGCTTAGACGACGACAAACTCTACCACAACGACTACGAAAACGCCGTACATACGGGCGAATACTATCGCAAAATAGGCATCAACTACTCGCGCGAGTGGTTGGACGAATTCAGTTGTCGCCTTATCGTGCTCAAAGCGGTAGACGCCAACGAATAATGCCCGAAAAGCAAAAAACCCTGCTACGGCAGGGTTTTTTGCATACCACGATGCTGATAGGTAACTATTTGCCCAACTCTTTGGTGCGGCGATAGGCTGCCACCACGGCATTGATACACGCCGCGCGCATTCCGCCCGCCTCCAAGGCGTGCACGCCCTCTATGGTGCTACCGGCAGGGCTACATACCTCGTCTTTGAGTTGCTCGGGGTGTTTGGCCGAGTGCATTGCCATTGTCGCCGCGCCTATCAAGGTCTGCTCGGCATACAGCAGGGCTTTGTCGCGCGGCAAGCCGCACGCGACCGCGCCGTCGGCCAACGCCTCGATAAACATATAGACGTATGCCGGGCCGCAACCCGACACCGCGCTGGCGGCGTCTATCAATTTCTCATCCAATTTGTCCACTATACCGGCCTTGGCCAAAAGGGACACGAACAACGCCTCTTGCTCGGCGGACACCTGTTCGCCCGTGCAATACAGCACCATGCCCTCGCCTACGCCCACCGACGTATTGGGCATAATACGCACGATAGGTGCGCCCGTCGGCAGCATTTGCTGCAACTTGGCAAGGCTAACGCCCGCCGCCATGCTGATATACAACGCGTTGGCGCTGAGGGGCAAGCGAGCCACCGTATCGGCCAGCACCTGCGGCTTGACGCCCAAAAACACCACGTCGCAATCGCCAAAGTCGCTTTCGGCGGCGACAAGGCAGCCGTAAGCCTCGCATATGGCCCTACGCCTTGCAGCATTGGGCTCGGCCACGTAGAGCGCGTGCTCTTTCAACTTGCTGACGGCCCCCACCAAGGCACCGCCCATATTACCTGCTCCGACAAAGATAATTTTGCTCATACTATCGCACCTGTCCGCTTCCTTTTATGATATATTTGTAGGTTGTCAGCTCGCCTATGCCCATAGGGCCGCGCGCATGCAACTTTTGTGTAGAAATGCCCATCTCGCACCCCAAGCCGAATTCGCCGCCGTCGGTAAACCGCGTCGACACGTTATGATACACCGAGGTGCTATCCACCGCCGCCAAAAACAAGTCTGCCGTCCGTTGGTCCTCTGTTACGATGGCCTCGCTATGATGTGTGGAGTGCTCCGCGATATGCGCGATGGCGCCTTGCACGTCGTCCACCACCTCGACTGCCAGTATATAGTCCAAAAACTCGGTATCGAAATCCTTGGCCTCGGCCGGCGTACCCTCAACGTATTGCATAGCCCGCCCGGACAAGCGCAGTTCGACGGGCACCAGCCCCGCCGCTTTGCGTTGCTCCACCAAGGCTTGGCGCACCATAGGCAAAAAGCGTGCCGCCACGTCGCGGTGTACCAAGCATACTTCGCAAGCATTGCACACCGATGGGCGCGACGTCTTGGCGTTGGTCAAAATGGATAGGGCCATATCCAAATCGGCCGCGCGGTCGACGTAGACGTGGCATATGCCCATACCCGTCTGTATACAAGGCACCTTGGCGTTGTCCACGCAGGCCTTGATAAGCCCGCCGCCGCCGCGGGGAATGAGCAGGTCTACCAGCCCGACCGCGGTCATCAACTCGGTGGCACTTTGGCGCGAGGTGTCCTCTACCAAATTGACGGCGTCCTCTACCACGCCCGCCCGACTGAGCCCTTTGCGCAACGCGCTCACGATGGCAGCCGCCGAAGCGTGCGCCTCTTTGCCGGCGCGCAAAACGCATACGTTGCCGCTCATAAGGGCCAACGCCGCCGCGTCCGAGGTCACGTTGGGTCGGCTCTCGTAGATGATAGCTACCACGCCGATGGGTACCGATACCTTTTGAATCGTCATGCCGTTGGGGTGGCGATAGCAGGACAGCACGCGACCGACGGGGTCGTCCAACTGCGCTACGTCTTCTATCCCCTTTGCCATACCCTCCACGCGGGCGTCGTTGAGGCGCAACCTATCCAGCATCACCTCGCCGATAGCCGCCCGATTTTTGTCTATATCTTGGGCATTGGCGGACAAAATAGCCTGCTTCTCCTCGCGTAAGGCATTCGCCATGGCGCGAAGAGCCGCTTTCTTTTGGTCGGCGGTCAACATACTCACCGCCGTTTTGGCGCTTGCGGCGCGTCGCAACATCTCGATAGTCATAGTTTTTTCTCCCCAAATACGGTGCCGACGGCTTTGCCGTCCAATATGTCGTACAAATTCTCGGGATCGGAGCCGTTGGCTATGATCATTTCCACCCCCGCGGCAATACACAGTTTGGCGGCTTTGAGTTTGGTCTCCATACCGCCCGTGCCCAAAGTGCTGTGATGCTGACCCGCCAGCGCCTCTATCTCGGGCGTTATCTCGGCCACGTGCGACAACAACTTGGCATTGGGGGTGCACCGCGGATCGGCGTCGTACAAACCGTCTATATCCGACAGAATGACCAACAGGTCGCAATGCACGTTGGTGGCGACGATGGCCGCCAGCGTATCGTTGTCACCAAACCGTATCTCCTCGGTGGTGATGGTGTCATTCTCGTTGATGATGGGTATCACACCCAACTCGAACAAACGATTCATCGTATCGCAAAAGTGCCTGCGACGGTCGTCCACGTTGACGTCGCTGCCCGTCAAGAGCACCTGCCCTACGGTGTGGTTGTAGCGCGAGAAAATGTCGTCGTAGACGTACATCAACTCGCATTGCCCCACGGCGGCCGCGGCTTGTTTGGTGGGCATATCGGTAGGCCGTGCCGCAAGATGAAGTTTGCCCGACCCCATGGCGATGGCGCCCGAGGAGATCAAAACAACCTCGTGGCCTCTGTTTTTGATGTCGCTGAGCACCCGACAGAGGGCCTCTACCCGACGCAAATTGATTCGATACGTATCGTACGCCAACGTCGACGTACCCACTTTGACAGCAATGCGCATACTTTTACCTCTATGTCCATTATATAATAAACGGCTGCGGCAAGTCTATATTTTATTTGAAATTGTAAAAATAACGTCTTTATCGGCCCGTTTTATGCAAAAATACGCCCCCGAGGGCGCATTACACTGTATGTACCGCCGAAAGACGCCGTCTTTCGGCCACGGCTAACTGCGTTTGCGGCTGGTACATCGGGTGCGCATCACTCCGTCGGCAATGTTGACGTGTTCGCGCGAGCAAAGGCTATTGTGATTGTAGATGCAATCGGCCGAGCATTGCACGATGAGTTCGGGCTCTTCCATAGGGTAGCTTTCGCCCGCCTCGTAGCCCGCAAACACTTGCGCCAACGCACCTCCCTCACGCTTGGTTTTGCTCTTGCAAACCGCGCCCGCCGATACGTCGATAATACCCGCTTGGCACCGCTCCTGACAGTTATATTCGCAATTTGCCGTAGTACAACGTAATCCTTTCATACTGCCTCCTTTGCGCTTAGTATGCCGACTTGGGCGCAAACTATAATGGCAATTACAAAATACTTGGCAACGGATAAAAATGCGAATAGGCATTGCAACCGCACTCCTATTATGGTATAATATGACAAGAGGAAGACAGTCTTCCGTGCACATTAGATGAAAAAGGAGTGCATTATGAAAGTATTGCTCATCAAAGACGTAAAAGACCAAGGCAAAGCGGGCGATATCGTCAACGTCAGCGACGGCTATGCGCGCAACTATCTGTTGGCTCGCCACCTCGCCGTACCCGCCGAGGGCAAAGCGCTCAACGAAGCCTTGCAAAAGAAGCAATCCGAGGCCTATCGGCTGGAAAAGCGCAAGGCGCAAGCCCAAGCCGACAAAGCGGCGTTGGATACGGCTACCGTGCACGTCAAAGTGCGCGCGGGCGAATCGGGCAAGATATTCGGCTCGGTAACAGCCAAAGAAATAGCGCAAGCGCTGGAAGAAATGGGTTATTCGGTGGACAAAAAAGACGTCGAACTCAAAGAGCCGCTCAAACAGTTGGGGCGCACTATGGTAGAGGTCAAGTTGTTTACCGGCATAGTGGCCCGCGTCAACGTAGTGATAGAGGCCCTATAATACGCTAACACGCGCCATAAGAAATACGCTCGATTGCTTCTTGCATAGAAGGGAGAGATCGCTGTCTACTGCGTTTTCGTTCGACGCAAAGACAAGATCCTATGGTATTTTACCCGCTAAAAACCGCTTTTGGCATAGGCAGACGGCACCGCGACAAAGCCTTGCATAGGTGCTGTGGGCTATGATTATCACCCCAAAACAATATGGCAGCCCCATAAGGGCTGCCTTTTTCGTTGGTATTTTGTTAGGACAAGCGCATTACCGTAATGTTGGCATTGACCACGTCCAGCGTATCGGCCGAAGTGTTGACCAACGTCAACGCAGTAGCGACCGCCGCCGTGTAAACGATGGTCTTGCCCACCTGCACTACTTCGCTTTGCAATGCCAGCGAAGTCAGCGATTCGCCCGTTGCGGCGCCGTTGGCATACAAAGCTACGCTCATACAGCCAAAGGCGTTCTTCGTGACAAAAGCGTCTGTCGCACCCATACCGTAACTCACCAGATAGGTGCCGACAGGCAAATTGACCGCATTATTGGCTACCGACATACTCACGGGGCTGGTGGCGGCGGCTTCGCTCAACGCAAAAGTACCGCCTGCCGCTACTGCCTGCGCCGCGCCCGAAGCATAGATGGCTTCGCTAACGCCGGGTTCGCCCTGCTCGCCTTGCGGGCCTTGGGGACCGACGGGGCCTTGGGGGCCTACAGGACCTTGCACGCCTTGGGGGCCTGCGGGGCCCACTGCACCTTGGGGTCCGATGGGGCCTATAGGGCCTTGCACGCCTTGGGGGCCTGCGGGACCCACTGCGCCTTGGGGGCCTATGGGGCCTATTGGGCCTTGGGGACCGGCGGGGCCTTGAATATATTGCGTAGTGGCCGCGGTAAAGACAGGAGTCAAGATCGGACGAACTACGGGACGAGGAAAGTTGTTACCATTATTATTGCAAATACACATACACATCTCCTTTGTAAACGGGGGAAACCCCAATAGAGTGTATGCCTCCATTGTCCTATACGTTACAAAAAAGGGCGACCCGCGCCCTCTTGCTTCAACTGTTTTGCTCCACTTTACGCAGCATTGTCTCCAACGACGCCAACTCGTCTTTGTAGCCCAAGTGTCGAAATACGGGTATCAACTTGGACAAGACGAAGGCGAAGTTGCCGTCGTGCACCATTGTGTCGAGGCAAACCACGCGGTACGCCTCGCGCATTGCCTCGTCCACCGCGGCCGACAACGGATTTTGCATATATATGCTCACCGCCAAATTGACCAACGTTACCGCCATTTCGGGCATAATAGGCTCAATGCGGCGCATTACGTCCAACGCTTTTCGGTAGCACTGCTCGGCGGCGGCGTATTGCTTGGTAGCGGTGTACATAGACGCCTTGTTGTTGTAAAACGAGGAAAGGCGATAGTCGTCCTCGGGCAAATGCGCCAAGAACGTGCGCTCCACTTTGGCATACAGAGGAGCGGCCAACTCGGGCAACCCAAAGTGGCAGTAGTTGGTGGCAATGTTGAGTAATACGGTGGCGTCGCCCACGTTATCGTCCACAAGGGTGGGCAGCAATCGGCTGGCAACGGCCAGCCCCTTTTCGCGCGCGTTGAGGCGGCGGTATACGCCCAGCAATTCGTTATCTACCTGCGTCAGCGTGCGCAAGTCGCCGCATGCGGCGGCCTCCTCTCGCCAATAGAGTAGCAGTCGTTCGGCGCCCTCCAGGTCGTGCCGCGCAAAGCAAGCCTCCAACTTGGGGACGATTCGGCCAAAGTCTACGGTAGCCATCAGTACATAATGAGTTCGACGCCGCCCAGCGCGATGGCAAGGCCGCCGAAGAGATAGTAGCACAAATGATGGAGCGAATTGCCCACGGCTGGCAACACAAGCAAGGCCACGAGCACGCCAACCATCATAGTGGCCACCGAGCAAATCACGTCCAGCACCACCTTTTTGCGGCCACGCTGCGCCACGGCCAACATGATGAGCATTACCAAGCCAAACACCGCGATGAGCGCGCCGACTACCACCAGCACCCAAGTGGCTATGTTGCCCTCGTACAACAACGCCAAACCGCCCGCCGCTATGAGCAAAATACCCACGACCAGCCAAATGGCGCCCTTATTTCGGGCGTCGCTACCATTGGTTTTGCTGGCAAGCACGCGTATGCCGCTGACCGTAAGATAGAAGCCGAGCACCAGCGCAAACAGTGCGGCCACTTTGACAAAGAGACCCGTCATCGAATTGAGCATAACGCACAGCATCAAGCCCAAAAACATCAATAGAGCGCCCATACCGCGCACCAACGTGGGGTTGAAATGATGCCCGCTCTCGCTTGACTTGTGTTGTACGGGTTTGGTTTCTTTCTCTTCTTTTGCCTTGGCGGCAGATTTTGCCATACTCTCTCCTCCTAAAGATAGGTTGCATTTATTACGCAGTAAGTATACCAATCGCGGCCCACGTTTGTCAATCGAGGCTCGGACAAATAAAAAAAATGTGCGCTACGCGTTGACTATTGGGCAAAAACTTGCTAATATATAATGGCAATGCGGCAAAAACGAGGTGTAGCGCAGATGGTAGCGTGCTTGGTTCGGGACCAAGAGGCCGTGGGTTCGAATCCCGTCACCTCGACCACAAG
>CAMPCZ010000018.1 GCA_946648015.1 uncultured Clostridia bacterium | reverse complement strand
CCCGCCGATGGCTTGTCGGGCGAGTGGTCCATCGCCAAGCGTTTGCTCAACGTCGCTTGGACCGACAACGGCTCCGTCTACGAGTACGACGGTGCTTCGCACGGTGCTACCGTATACGTCAACAACGTGGTAGCGGGCGACTCCATCACCTTTACCGTGGCTACTTCGGGCGCCGTACCTTCGGGCACCACTTGGGCAATGACGGCTTCCTCGACTTTGCTCTTCAATTCGTTGGCCTTTACGTCGGTACACGTTTTGGATAACCAAGCGGCCTATACCGCGGCTATCACCAATTTGTCCAACGACAACTACGCGTTGCCCGCTACGGGCTTGAACGCCACCTATACCATCACGCGCAAGACCATCACTTTCGATTGGCGACTGGACGGCTTGGCCAGCCTTAGCACCACCTACAATGGCGCGCCGCATACCGTCAGCGCCGTTGCCAACAACTTGGTGGCGGGCGACGCTTGCGCCATTACGGTAAACAATGCGTCTCAAACCGGTGCCGGTACCTATACCAACGCCTACGCCGGCGCTTTGTCCAACAACGACTACAAGTTGCCCGTTGCGGTCAGCTTGTCCTCGTGGACCATAGCGCCCCGCGATATCGATCTGCGCATCAACGTATCCAGCGTGGTGTACAACGGTTTGGCGCGGGTCATCGGCGATTTCGACGTGTACTTCGACAACCAAGTGGCGGGCGAAACCATCCGCTACACCCACGACTTGGCCACCGTCAACGCGCGCAACGTGGGTAACTACACCTTTAGCGTGGCGCTCGACGATATGCCCAACTACAACTTGGTGGACGACTCCGCCGACTTTGCCATCACGCCCTATACCGTGGGCATGGCCGATTTGGTGTGGACGCACGTTACCTACAAGTACGCCACGCAGGCCGATTCGGTAGACGTATACTTCAAGGACGTCAACGGTTGGGGTACGCCCTACCTCTACGCTTGGGTAGACGGCGCCAACCCCGAGGAAAAGAATGCCGCATGGCCCGGTGTAGCCATGACCTTGGTGTCGGGCAACGTATACAAAGCCACCCTTAGCGGCGACTACGACAAAGTAGTCTTCAGCAACGGTTCGGGCACCTCTACGGGCAACCTCTCTTTCAACAGAGCCACGTCCTTCTGCACGTCCAGCGCGGCCAATAGCACAGTGGCCACTTGGGAGCCCTACTTCACGCAATTCGGTAGCGCCTCCTACAACTGGGGCGACGTCATCACCTACAGCGCCGACAACTATCAGGAGTTGTACCACAACTTGAACGCGGCGCTCGACGGTACCAACAGCGTATTTGCCTATTCGTCGGTTGGTTTCAATTCCTACTACTATGGTATCTGTACCTGCGGCCTCAACCACGATCCCGCCTCGGCCGAGTTCCATGCCGATCACCAATGGTATGCCGGCTCCAACCCCGCCTACACGTCTACGCACGGCGGCGCCAATGCCGGTAGATATTGGATCGAGTTGACCTTTACGGGCGCAGACAGCGGCAACTTCGTCTTTGACGGTGCCGACATAGGCTATAGCGACGCCACCTATTTTGCCGGCGGCAAATCTACGGGCGGCTCGCTGATAAGCCCCGTCGATGATTCTACGCTCATCTCGTGGTCGGCTCGTACGGGCGCGGACAACTTGATGTACGTGGTCAGCTACACCGTCAACCAAGCCATCGGCGGCATTGTTGCCGATAGCAATCAAGGCACCATTTCCAAGGTGTTCGACGGCACCTACTATCGCACGCCTATCACCATCACGGGTATCTCGGAAGATACCGTGTTCGTGTTGATCGACGGCGTGCAATACACCTATGCCCAATACCTTGCCAATACCATCATTCGCAACGTGGGCAACTACGAGGTCAAGTTTGCCACCCTCAACGCTACCGGTAGCGACGAATCGTGTAACTTCACCGAAGATACGTTCGATACCTATACGCAGACCATCACTATCAATCTGCGCAACGTATACGTTACCGACAACTCCACCGTGGCCGCTTGGACCAAGGTCTACGACAACTACACCGCCTACACCTACTTCGACGTAGCCGCGGCGGTCGACACCGACGATCCCGCGCAACACACGGGCATTGCAGCCGGCACCGATGTGTCGGTAGCGGCGGCGTTTGCCGACGTCAACGCTTCGGCCTCGGCCAAGACCATCACCTTCAGTCTGAACGGTACCGACGCTGCCAACTACGTGTTGTATGTCGACGGTGTGGCACGCACCACCATCAGCGGTTATATCCAACCCAAACGCATCGAGATCACCTTGACGGGCGCCACCGACAAGGTGTACGACAAAGTGTTGGCATTCAGCGACTATACGGTGGGATCGGGCAGCATCTTGGCGCAAGCACCCGTTACCGTGTCGGCCGCATACAGTTCGACCCAAGCTTCGGCCGCGGTGGGTGACCGCAACGTGACCTTTACGTTGAGCGGCAACGCCACCTACGTCAACAACTACGCGGTCTACGTGGACGGTGTGGCCACCACTACGGTTGCTTGTACCATCTTCAAGAAGGGCATTGCGGTCGTCAGCTTCGATCACACCAAGACCTACGACGGCACTACCGACGCCAATGTGGTATTCCAGAGTTCGTCCATTTTGGCGGGCGACAACATCACCGTTACCGCCACCTACGACACCAAGAACGTAGGCACCGGCAAGACCATCACCTATACCATGGTGGGCGCCTCGGCAGACACCGACAACTACAAGTTCGGCGCAGACGGCACGGCGGTGGCTTTCAGCCAGCCCTCGATGTCCTTTACCAACGGTATCATCAACGCTCGTGTGCTCGAGTTGACTTGGACGTACGACACCGTCAACAACGTGTACGACGCCAGCGCGCACGATTGCGTGTTGGTCATCAGCAACATTGTGGCGGGCGACACTACCTTGGGTCTGTCGGGCTATGCCACTTCCACCTATACGGCGGGCGGTTTGAGCCTCAACCGATTCACCTTTACCTATAGCAATACCAACGCCGGTTCGTACAGCCGCACCATTACCAACGGCGACGCCAACTATTCCATAGCGTCGGGTGCCACCTACAACTGGACTATCGCCCAGCGTCCTTTGACCATCACTTGGAAGATAGGCGGCGCGGTCGTTACCACCTATACCAAGGTGTTCGACAACGTGGCGGTTGCCGTAGCGTACGAGGTGGCCAATATTGCCGATGGCGAGACCGAGAGCGTGCTCAACGCTACCGTTACCGACGTGGCCGCTACCAACGTGGGCAACTATACGGCTACCTATGCCATCGACAACAACAACTACACCATAACCTCGGGTTCCACGATGCCTTGGAGTATCACCAAAGCCGATATCACGGGCATCACCATCTCCGACGTGGACGAGTTCTACAACGGTTCGGCATTTAGCGTCAGCGTCAACCGCAGCACCAGCCAGCACGGCATCTTGCTCAACGTGGCCTACACCATCACGCCCGACGGCAGCGATTCGCATAGCGCAGTCAACGTGGGTACATACACCGTTACGGCAACCTTAACGCACGACAACTACAACACTTTGGTGGTATCCAATGCCGCCGACGCCAACCGCAAGAATGCTACGTTGACCATTCGCTCCGCCGACATCACGACCCTGTCCTTTGCGGGCAAGTCCACTACTTACAACGCGGCGGTGCAGTATTTGTATATCTTGCAATCGGGCGAGGAAAACAGCGGCTCTACCGCTATCACCCAATACGGCGATACCGTCAACGTTGTGTATTCTATCGTTGCCTCGGCGGGCGGTGCCCTCATCGACAACGTTACCAACGGCGCCAAAGTCGTGGGTACCTATACCGTAACCGTTACGGCGGGCGCCGACAACGCCAACTATAACACTTGGACGGATACCGAGGTGCTCACCATCAACAAAGCACCCTTGCTCGACGCCGAGGGTCAACCGTTGTCTATGAGCGACCTTACCGTTACCTACAACCGCAACGTGCATAGCATAGCGGTCAATGCCTTGGACGGCGACGAGATGCAGTACTATGCCTTGGACGGCGCTACCATCTCCATCGAGTACACCATCAACGGCATCACGGGCAACAGCGCGACCAACGCCGGTACCTACAACATAGTGGCCGTCATTTCCGCCGAGAGCGACGGCGTGGTCAACAACAACTACGACAATGCCGAGTTGTCCGCCACCCTCACCATCAACAAGGCGACGATGTACAACGTGGTCAACTACGGTAGCTTCTACCTCAAGGGTACGACGCGCACCTACGACGCGCACACTTACTATCTCAACGTCAACGTCGTCGACGCCACCTTGTTGGAGGCTACACGCCTCAACACCATAGCGGTGTCCCCCGTCGCCAACAACACCGTTGGCTCCGATACGGCCACCATCACCTATACCTATACCTATACGCACGGCGACGCCGACAGCATTTTGCACGGCGGCGTGTATACGGTCGCGGCCACCATTGCCAATGCCAACTACAACGACGTGGTCATTGCCGCCAAGACCGTTACCATAGAAGCGGCCGATATCGACGACGTATACTTGGTGGCGCCCGAACTCAAGGGAACTGCGCCCAACCAATACCACTACGAGTACACGGCCAGCTACTATAGCATAGGTGTCAGCCGTGAAGCGGCGTCTCCCGTTACCACTACCGTGGGTAGCGTGGCGCTTACCGCGGGTGGTGCGGTTACTTCAGACATCGCCTCGGTAGCCTATACCTATTCGTACAAGTTGCCCGGCGCGGGCAGCAACTCGGTCAGCGACGCTGCCTTTGGCAATAGCGTCATCTACAACGCCGGCACCTATGTGGTCAAGGCGGCCGTGGCGCCTACGGGGTCGGCCATCTACGACTACAACGCCATCGAGTTGCAAGCTACCATCATTGTGGCGCAAGTTGCCATCACCAATATCAACTTCGTCGGGCTCAACACCGTTTACGACGGCACCGAGAAGCGTATTGCCGTATCCAGCGGCGCCACGCAGTTGGGCGACGTCGTCAACGTGCGCTACTCGGTGGTAACCACCAACCCCGCCTCCGACTACACTGTGTCTGCCGGCATGGGCGTGGCGGCTACCAATGCCGGCACCTACACCGTTACCGCGCATATCAACGAGAACAGCGTGGATAACGACGTGGCGTACAACGTCAACTACCTGCCCTTTGCGGATATCGAACGCACGTTGTTTATCGACACCGCCGTCATCGGCAACTTGCACTATGCAGACGCCACCGTTGTCTACGACGGCGCTACCTACTATTTGGTGGTGGCCGAGGACGTGGCGGACAGATTGAGCCGCGTGGCGCCTGCCGCTACCGTGCGCATTACGCCCAACGGTTTGACGCTGGATGACGAAGGCACCGTGAGCTACACCGTGCAAGGCGAAGCATTTGCGGGTGCTAAGAATGCGGGTGCCTATACCGTATCCGTCAGCGTCAGCAACCGCAACTACGTTACCTACAATGCCATTGCTACGCTCACCATCACGCCTGCCGATATGTGGGCGCGCATTGCCGATGCCGAAGACCTCACCGCCTTCTACTATTTCGTCAGCGACATCACGCGCTTCTACGACGCCAACACCTACTTTGTCAACGTGGGCGTCAAAGATCCCGACGCCGTAGTCGCTACCGATATCTACGTTGTGGGCGCCAAGAGCATGGCTACCTCTTTCAATATCCGTCCCGAGGGCTTGAGTTTGGCACAGGCCACCGCCAACGGCATCAGCGATACTGCCACCGTTACCTATACCGTTGCGGGCAGCGCCTTTGCGGGTGCCAGAAATGCGGGTACGTATGCCTTGCGCGCCGTACTTACCGACGCCGACAACAACTACAACAGCATCACCCTCGAGGGCACGCTGACCATCAACCCGTTGAGTTTCGTTGCAGGCGACGCGTTGCATCCCGCCGGCTTTACCACGCTGTCTTTGACGGGCAACGAGTCGTTGTTGTTCAATAGCCGCACGCACTACGTCGGCGTAAGCGTCAACGGCGAGGCAGGCTACCTCGACAGCACCGTGGAAACCGCTCCCTTGCTTGTGGCCGACGGCAGCGTCAACTTGGTGTATGAATACAGCACCAGCGAATTTGGCACCTACAATGCCTTTAGCGGTGTGGTCGACGCAGGCACCTACTATGTGCGTGCGCGCACCAATTTGAATGCCGAGGTGCTGGGTAACTACGTCGCTTGGTCGCAAACCGTCGTGTTGACGATATTGCCTGTGCGCTTCATCAACGAGGCGGGGCACTTGGGTATGTTGTATTTGGAGGATAATTCCATTCCTTACAATACCCAAATGCACTACTTGGGCGTCAGCAAGACCCAAGACGCTTCCGACAGCCTTGTCAATACTCTCTACTACAGCGAGTTGGGCTTGACGATACCCGTAAGTTATTCCTACAACACTACCGGACACGGCGAGGGGGCCGTATACGCCGACGCGTTCGACGGTGCCATTACCGCCGGTACCTATTATATCAAGGCCACCGTTGCCGATTCCACCAACTACCTCGGTTGGACGGCTACGGGCACTTTGGTCATCGAGAAGTTGACTTGGACTTCGACTACGGGACACCTCGGCGAGTTGTTCCTATCCGACTATACGCAGTTGTACGATATGTCCACCCACTATATGGGCGTGAAGAATACCTCGGGCGGCAACGACAACGTGGTATCCAACTTGGTGTATTTGGGCGGCAACTTGGTCATACCCGTCAACTATGCCTATAACACCACGGGCCATGCGGACAACGCTACCTATCCCTCTGTCTTCGAGGGTGCCAAAAACGCGGGCAACTATTACGTCAAGGCCACCATTGCCGAGACCGACAACTACTATGGTTGGACGGGTACCGCCACCTTGACCATTGCGCAGTTGCAATGGAACGACGTCGAGGGCAACTTGGGTTCGCTGTACTTCGTGGGCAATACCTTTACCTACGATACCACCACCCGCGGCAACTACGTGTCGCGTAGCAACGAGTGGAGCAACGTGTTGCTCGACACCATCTCCATCGAGCTGGCCGGCGGCACTCTGCACCTGACGGTGGACTATACCTACACCTATCAACAAACATTGGAAAGCGCGCTGTCGGCGTCGGCTGCCTTTGCGGGTGCCAAGAACGCAGGCTACTATTACGTGCGCGCCACCATCGCCACCGATGCCTACGGCAACTATGCGCCCTTCGACGAGACGGTAACGCTCACCATCAACCAAGCCGTGTTCGGCTTGGGCGGGCTATCCGCGTTGTACTACCACGGCCTTACCGCCAAGTACGATATGCTGGCGCACTCCGTTTACGTCAATACGGCCGACGAATACTCCGCCATCGCAATGACGCGCGTTGCTTTGCTCGACGGTGACGGCGATGCGGATATCATCTATAGTTATGCCACTACCGATGGTGGTGCCTACACCACCATCGCTACGCCCGCTATGACGACTGCCGGCGACTACTATTTCCGTGCCACCGTCAACCTTACGGGCACCAACGCCATCAACTACTATCCTTGGACGGGCGACGCCGTGTTGCGCATACAAAAACTCGAATACGTGGCGGGCGAAATGGGTGCATGGCAACTCTATTCGGCCTCGATGCCTTATGATACCGAAACGCACTATATGAACGTGTCTTCCACGGGGGCATACGCCGATGACGACAGCATCTTCGGCTCCTACTCGGTGGTGCTTGCCGGCGGCACGCTCAACGTACCCGTCAGTTACGTGTACAATACCACCGGCCACGCGGCGGACGCCGAGTACGCCGCCTTTACGGGTGCCACCGACGCCGGCGTCTATTACGTCAAGGCTACCATCGCCGCCACCGCCAACTACGATGCGTTTGCGGCCGAGGCCGTGCTTACCATCGACCGGTTGCATTGGAACGATACCGCCGGCCACTTGGGCGCTTTGTATCTCTTGGGTGGCGACGTCGAGTTTACCTACGACGCGCTCGAACACATCGTGTCTGTCAGCCGTAGCAGCAGCGGTACGCCCGCAAGCCTGGTCACCGGCGTTAGCGTTACGTTGAGTACCAACGGCGTTACCTTGCCCACCTTCAGCGTAGAGTATACCTACTATTTGGGCGAGCTGGGCAGCGGCAACTATACCGAGGCTTTCAGCGCCGCTACCGACGCGGGCATTTATCAAATCAAAGCCGCCATCGCCGGCTCCACCAACTGGGACGCTTGGGAGGCGACCACTACGCTTACCATCGACAAGCTCACTTGGGCGGACGATGCCGACGCGCTTGGTCCCATCTATCTCAACGGTGGCAGAACGGTTACCTACGACGCTTTGACGCATTACGTTTCGGTAGGCGCTGCGCCCGCCGACGCGCCCAATGCACGATTGGGCACCTGGGACTTCTCCTTGGGTGAAGCCGATAGTCAGCAATTCTCCTTGCCGGTCGTCTACACCTACTACATGGGCGAGTTGGGCAGCGGCAACTATGGCGACGCCGGTAGCTTCGGTTATGCCATCAACGCGGGCGTCTATCAGGTGAAAGCCGCTATCGCGGGCACCGTCAACTGGGACGCTTGGGAGGCGACCACTACGCTTACCATCAACAAACTCACTTGGGCCGAGGACGACGACGCGCTCGATCCCGTCTATCTCAACGGCGGCAAGACCATCTCCTACGACGCAACGACGCATTACGTCTCGGTCGGTACGGCCATACAGGCTACGCCCGCCGCGCAACTGGCGTCCCTATCCGTCAACTTGGGCGACGTCAATCCGTCGGTGCAACACTTCGTTTTGCCCATCACCTACACCTACTACATGGGCGAGTTGGGCAGTGGCAACTACGGCGACGCCGGCACCTTTGCTTCGGCTGTCAACGCGGGAGTCTACCAAGTCAAGGCCGCCATCGCGGGTAGTCCCGATGGCAACTGGGACGCTTGGGAAGCGACCACTACCTTGGTCATCAACAAGCTTACTTGGGCCGAGGACGACGACGCGCTCGATCCCGTCTATCTCAACGGCGGCAGAGAGTTGTTCTACGATGCCGAGGCGCACTATGTGTCCGTTGGTAGCACCGCGGGCGTAGTACCCACGGCGCAACTCACCACCCTTACCATTGTCTTGTCCTCGGGTGTCGAACTCAATATCCCCATCGTCTACACTTCGTACATGGGCGAGTTGGGCGGCAATTACGTCGATACGTTCACCTCGGCGGAGGACGCCGGCAAGTATCAAGTGAAGGCGACCATCGCCAGCGACGCCAACAACAACTGGGATACTTGGGAGAATACCACCACTCTGTATATCAAGAAGTTGACTTGGGCCGAGGACGACGACGCGCTCGATCCTATCTATCTCAACGGTGGCATCGACATCACGTTCGACAACCTGTCGCACATCGCGTCGGTTGGCGCGGTCGAGGGCGCAATACCCGCCGAACAACTGTTCGTGTGGTCTGTTCAACTCGAATCGGGCCGCACGCTCGACCTAGACGTGGAGTATCTGTTCTATATCGGCGAGGAAGGCTCGGGTGACTACGGCGACGCGGGCTCCTTCGAGTTTGCCTTCGATGCGGGCGAATACCACATCAAAGCCGCTATTGCCGGCAGTGCCAACTGGGACGCGTGGGAAGGCGAAACCACCATCATCATTCGCAAGGTCACTTGGACGGGTGCGCGCACGCTCTACTTGGTGGGCGGCACCACCATCACCTTCGATGGCGCCGATCACTACGCGGCAGTCACCACCGACAACACGCTCGAGCCGGACGGTTTGATCAATCCTTACGTGTTGACGTTTGACGTGGCCGACAGCATTTCTATTCCCGTGGCCTACACCTACTATGTGGGCAGCTTGGGTAGCGCCGACTACAACGACGAGTTCATATCGGCCTACGACGCGGGTGAGTACCACATCAAGGCCGCTATCGCCGAGGGTACCAACTGGAACGGCTGGGAGAGTGAGATCGTCATTCTCATCAACAAGATCAAGTGGAACGGCACCTCCGGCAACTTCGACGCGTTGCACTTGGTGGGCGCCACCTTCACCTACGATACGGCAACGCACTACGTGGGCGTTACCACCTCGGATACCTACAATCCTGTCACCGTGCCTTCTTTGACCTACAACGTGGGCGGCGAGCATTTTGACATCGACGTCATCTACACCTACTACAAAGGCGACAGCGGCAACTACGACGCCGCCTTTGCCGGCGCAAGCGACGCGGGTGTATACCACGTCAAAGCCACCATTGCCGAGGGCACCAACTACGAGGGCTTTGAGGATACGTGCGACATAATCGTCAACAAGATCGCTTGGAACGGCACCGACCACAACTTCAGCGTCATCTCGCCCATAGACGTGCACAAGACGTACGATATGCTCGCGCAAAACGCCTACTTCGACTATCTCAATGCCGAGCACGAGGTGTACGGCCGTATTGGTAGCGATACCACCACGGTCTACTTCAACGTTTCTCCCGCCGGCACCGAGTCCTTCGTGTCCGCAGGTGCGGCTCACAACGTGTCTTTGCCCATCACTTGGCAATACAAGACCGATGATTCGGACATCTATACCAATTTTGTGTCCGCCGTCAACGCAGGCGTTTATTACGTGCGCGTCAGCATGCAGGGCAACGACAACATCGAGGGTTGGTCGGCCGATCTTACCATCACCGTAGACCGCCTGACTTGGGCGGACGAAACGGGTCACTTGGGTGCTTTGTATATCAAGGACGCCGTACAGCGCTACTACGATATGCGCATTCACTACGTGGGCGTAACGCGCACGGCGGATGAGTGGGTAGACAGTCAAGTGTCGGCCTTGTCCGTCGATTTGGCAGGCGGCACCCTCGACTTTGTGGTCAACTATGGCTACAACACCACCGGCCACGACGTTGCCGCCGACTACAGCGAGGTGTTCACGGGGGCCGTTAACGCGGGCGTCTACTATGTGCGTGCATCTATCGCCGCCGGCGACAACTATGAAGGCTGGACGGGTTATAGCACCTTGACAATCAACCGCCTGACCTGGACGAATGACGAGGGACAATTGGGCGAACTGTTCATCAAGGACGCTGTTGCGCGCACCTACGATATGTTGACGCACTACGTCGGTGTTTCGCGCACCGAGGACCTGTGGGTGGATAGCGCGGTCAATGCGCTCTCCGTCGACATTGCGGGCGGCACGCTCGACTTCGTGGTCGAATATGCCTACAACACCACGGGCCATGGGCCGGATGCCGTATACGGCGACGTGTTCAACGGCAAACAAGACGCAGGCGTGTATTATATAGAAGCATCTATTGCCGAAACCGTCAACTACGAAGGTTGGACGGGACACAGCACTTTGACGATCAACCGCCTGACTTGGACGAACGCAGAGGGACACCTGGGTGCGTTGTACATCAAAGAGACCATCGACCGCTACTACGATATGCACGTACACTACGTGGGCGTAACGCGCATCGAAAACGAATGGATAGACAATCTGGTGTACGCCTTGTCCGTCGATTTGGCGGGCGGCACGCTCGACTTCGAGGTGGAGTACGGCTACAACACCACGGGTCACGGTGTAGACGCCGACTATAGCGGCGTGTTTACGGGCGTCGTCAACGCGGGCGTCTACTACGTGCGCGCTTCTATCGCCGCCGGCGACAACTACGACGGCTGGACGGGATTTAGCACCATCACCATCAACGCGTTGCGCTTTGAGGATGGCGATATCGTAGACGGCAAGCTGGGCAATCTCTACTTCGATATCAGTGGTACCGCCGGCGATGACGAGTATATCGATCTCGTGTACGACAGTCTGTCGCACCATATCGCGCTATCCAAAGAGCCGGGCTGGCACGATCAGTACGTCGAATCGCTGAGCTATGCGCTCAACGCGGTGGATACGTTGGTCGTTCCCATCACCTATACTATGACCTACAACGGCAATGCCGTCGATTATGCGGACGGCTTCCGCAACGTGGGCCGCTACGTCATAACGGCTTCGGTCAACGATGCCAACGGCAACTACGAGAGCGTGGTAGACGTGTTTACGCAGTACGTAGAGATCCATCGCTTTACCACGGAGGTCGTTTGGTCGTTGCCCAACGGCAGCAATACGGTCACATATAATAGCACCGTAATGTCGGCTACCGCTACGATGTTGTTGACGGAGGCCGAGGGTGGCGTCAACAACTTGACCGTGCGGGTGTATCTTTTGTCCGATCTGTCCGATTACAGCGCTTATACGGCCTCTAATGAATTCCGCACCAACGACAGCGCCATTTTGGTGGACGGGGTAGTCGTAGATGACATCTCCGCCCTGCCGACAACTGCGCTCTATCACGCGGGCGAATATATCGTCGTAGCCTTGTTCGACGATGCCAACTACGAGGTGACCAATAGCAACGAGTTGTTGCAAGTCATCACCATACAAAAGGCCGAAATTGAAAAATATCTTGTCGGCAATGCATTGGTGTACGACGCACAACGCCACTACGTCAAAGTCAACGACGAATCCGTCTGGCTCGACGAACAAGACGCAAACGGTTATATCCGGTTGTTGGGCGCGGATATGGCTACCATCACCTATTCGATAACGACCGAAAACGGTACGTTGATAGACGGCGTTGCCAACGGTGCCAAGAATTACGGTACCTACACCATCACGGCTACCATTACGCCCGACTTGGCCAATAGGGACGACTACTACGCTTGGGAACGCGAGGCTACTTTGCAGATAGACAAGCGCACGTTGGTCTTTACGCCCAATCTCAATGCCGAGACCGATTGCCGCACGCATACCGACGAAGACGTGGACGGTGTGTGCGACGTGTGTGGCAAGACCATACCCGAGGCGCCTTGCGCAGTGCACGTCGACGAAAACGTGGACGGCGTGTGCGACGTGTGCGGTATCGACGTGTCGTGGAGCAAGGTATACGACCGCTCCGCTGCCTATACCACCTACACCGTTTCGGGTTGGCAAGGCTCCGACGACGAATTGGCCGTGGTCAGCGCGGCATATGGCAACATGAATGCCGGCGACAACAAGAGCATCACCTTTACGCTGACCGATCGCGACGGCGTGGCCGCCGCCGACAGCATCGTGGGCAACTACACCTGGAACAACGTGAACGGCGCTTATATCTTCAAGAAAGAGCTGCGCCTTGTTTCCGGCCTCACTTGGGATAAGGTGTACGATGGCAGCACCGCCGCCATTGCCAAAGAAAACGGGGAACCTGTGGCCGACTTGTTGTCCAAGTTGGTGGAGGGCCATACCGTATGCGATGGCGACGACTTGACGTTGGGCGCCAACTACGATAGTAAAAACGTAAATGACGTTACGCGCGTCGTGTTCTCCATCATCGGTAGCGACAACTACTATATGAACGACGTTGTCGCCGCCAACCTGATAGCGGTGCTCGACACTACGTTGGAGTGGTATCAAACCTCCATCGAGTACAATGGCGTCAGCCGCGAGGATACTACGAATAATATCAACACGTATGCCACGATGACTTTGGTCGGCGACGATATCGTCGTCTACGGCGGTAGCACTTTGCTGGTAGATCTTGCGTATTATCAAGTGCTTGCCGACGATACGGTGGGCGCGCTGGTTTCGTACCGCAATGCCGGCACCTATCAGGTGGTTGCTTCCGACGGTCGGTATACGCTCGTGGATGACTACTACTACCTGGACGGCAACTATCGTATACCCGCCGCCAATTTCGTACAACGTTGCGTCATTGAGCCCAAACCCACCACCGTGGAGTGGCTGGTCGTGGGCGACGCCGGCGAGTTGACCGGTGGTCGTATGGTGTACAACGGCAATCCCTTCAGTTTGTCGGTACGCGTGGCTTTGGTCGGCGACGACGTCGATAAATACGCGACGTCGGGCACCTATGCCTATCTGTCCATATTGGCCGAAGAGGATGACGAATATGCCTCCAACGGTTTGGTGCTTATCCGCAACAGCGAGCGTATGTATTCCTTCCGCAACGCGGGTGTGTACAATATCAGCGCCGTGCTCAATGCCTATGATGCGGATAACGCCGTGGTGTTGGGCAGCAACTACAACGTCAGCAACTCGCTGCGCACCGATACCATCTTCAAGGCGTCTATCGACGACTATTTCCGCTTCGAGAACTCGTTGAACGTAGCCACCGGTTCGTTCGACAGCAACCAAGTATACGTTGTCTATAACGATGCGATCTCTCGTTTCGAAATCGCCGATATCGACGCTTTCGAGCCGGGGGTGACCTACTACGTGTTGGCCGAGTCGCAACACTTCGTGTACTACACCGGCTTCTATCGCTACTACTATGTGGTTGCCCACGATGCCGGATACGCATTTGCCTACGCCAACGACGGCGCTTGGGCGGACGAGTTGCATCTCTACTACGAGTACGATCCTACCATGCCCGTTACGGTGCAGTACAATGGCGCCCAATATGCCGCACACGCGGTCAATTCGACCTTCGCTTCGGGCGAAAACGGCGTGCGCAACGCAGGGTTGTACACCTTGACCGCCGACGTGTTGGAGCAAGAGAACTACTATGGCTGGCATGGTGAAATCTTCGTGTACATAGAGAAAGGCACTATCGACAATCTCTTCTATGCCGATCGCTTGGTGGACGAAGAGGGCGAGCCTTTGATTTACAGCGGTGAGAACTACAACGTCTACGTCAAGCAAGGTTCCGCAGGATACAACACCGAAAACGTGGCGGTCTACTATCCCGATAGCACGCAGGCCAACGTGCGCTACCATCTGGAGCAACTCGAGGCCGCGGCCGATTTGACTACCGCCAATGTTGCCAACGGCACCGCTACTTGGGTGGTGGATGGCAGTGGTAACGCCGTCGTCCTCAGCGGAGACGACGCATTCGAGTTGGATGCCGCCGGCTACGACGAGGTGGGCGTATACAGAATTACCGCCTCCATCGCAGATGAGCCCAACTACTACGATTGGACGGCCGTCGCCTACTTGCGCATCGTCAAGTACAATACCACCGTCGTGTGGGAAGGTTATGACGAGGCCGATAGCACGTGGAAGGGCTTGTCGCAAGTGCAGTATACCTACAACGGCATCGACCAAGTGGATAAGATCCGCGCCAACATTCAGTTGAAGATGCGCGACGCGGGCGAGGAGACCGTAGCCCTGTTGGTGCGCACCGCGCCTACTATCGACTTCGCGGGCGATTATGCGCTCAACAACGGTACCGCCAACGAATTCCGCTTGGCAGGCGACTACGACTTGAGCGTGGCCTTTACCGAGGGCTCTATCAGCAGTTCCAGCCGCATTACGCGCAACTACAGCATTACGGGTGCCAGCGGTACTGCCACTATGAACAAATTCGACGTCAGCGTTACTTGGTATCTCAACGGCAATACCGAAGCCGATGTGTACGATCCCGACAACCCGCCCGTGTACGACAGTATCGCGCATACCATTTCGGCATTGGGCAGAGGCGTCTTATATGCCGGCGGCTATTCGGCGGGTGTACGGCAATATACCTACAGCTACATCGGTTTGCAAACCGACGAGAATATGCCGGCTAGCGGTAGCACGTGGTCGAGTTCGGCTGCGGGCGAGGGCTATACCTGTATGATCATGGGTATCTCCAACGACTCTCGCGAGAAGATCGGCTACTACACCGTCGACGGAACGTATATAGAATACGGCTATTGTGACTATAGTTACAACTACGAACTGTCCGAGTACAATCGTATACTCAACTGGTCCATCAAGAAACGCGTGTTGACCGTAACCGTATCCGAGGATACCACTGCGTTGATCAAGTACTACGACGGACGCTCCAACTTCGAGTTCTCGTCTGCCGACGGCAGCGTGGATTCGCACTTCGAGGAGCAACTGGACGAGTTTGGTCTGCCCGTGGTCATCAGCCGTAACGGCCAGGTCGTGCACGTCTACAACCAGATCGGCGCCGCTTACGTCGGTGGCTTCTACGAGGGCTACAACAGCATAGCGTACGTTATAGAGGGCGTGTTGGAGAACGATATCGGCGGTCGCTTCAAGTGTAAGAATTGCGGCTATATCTACTATACGACCAAGTCCAATAGCTACACGTACGATACTATCCGCTCCTACTCGACGCAAGTCATTCCCAACGGTACTCTGTGGTCCGAGGTGCAACAATCCTACGATAACTTCGAGTGCCCGCAATGTAAGGCATTGGCCGCCAACCGCACCAATGCGACCATTCGCGACCTCGAGCAGCGCCTCGACTACAAGAACAAAGTGATGTTGGCCAACATCGGCTTTATCCGCGGACCCGAATTGGTCAACGACTTGATGGAGGCCTACTATTCCTACTCGTCGGCGGATGTGGACAATCGTTATATCCTTGCCACGGCGGCATATGATATCTACGCATTGCTGGATGAGGGCTCGCGTTCGTTGTGCCGCTACAGCGTATATACCATCTTGTCCAATATCCAAAACACCATAGCGACCATGGTGGATGGGTTGGTCGACGCCATCGCCGAAAAAGAGGATGAGCACGCCAACGGCGAGGAGGGCAACGAGATCGATCCGCTGTACTTCTATCAGGCGCGCACCATCGAGTTGACCAATATCATCGACAGCTTCGAGTACACCTTGCGTCAGTTGTTGTCTCACTGCACGCCGGACACCGACGAGTACGACAACTACAACGGCATTTTGGAGGCGCTGACGGATTATGCCAAGCCCACCGTTGCGGGTATCACCTTCAACACGTATACGCAAGAGGGCTTTGTGTACAACTCGCTCGAGTCGGCCTCTATCGACGATATAGATCGGGTGTTGTCGTTGTATTACATCTACAACCACGACCTCACCAATGAGGACAAGGCGGCGCTAAGCATCAAGAGCGTATCGCCCTATATCGACGCTAATATCCGCTTGGTAGGCGAGGAGATATCCAACTATATCAATCGAATCGTGCTTACCGATAGCATTGCCAGCTACAATGCTTTGGTCAATGCCATCATGTTGGCCGAAACGCAATACTACTACAACAAGGTGTACTATTTGATGCGAACGCTGTATGGATCGAATGCCATTACCTATATGTATTCCTTCCTTACCGAGTCGTCCACCAACAAGTTGAGTTCCAACACTTCTTCCTTCGAGGAATTGTTCGACGTCAACTTCAATCCCGAGATGGCATTCAACGAGGCCAACGTCATAGCGGCCACCATCAACTTCGAGGCGTTGCGTGCTACCGACTTGGACGCCGTGTCGGATATGGGTGCGTACTTGTTCCGCGCCAAGGCGACTTTGCTCAAGCAGCAATATGCCGCGCTGTTTGCCGAAGCGGGCATAGTGGACAATTCCAATCAGTCCAACTACTATACCAAGTTGATAGAGTTGCGAGACGCCTTCTTGGCCAATCCCGCTTCCGCCACGACCAAGGCCGACTTCTTCGGGCTTATCTACAAGACTCGTTATTTGCTGACGATGCTCCAAGAAACGCGCGATCTCATTCCGTATGCCTACGTTAGCAATCGCGTTGACGATACCGACTTGTTGAGCGTTGTCGATCCCGCTATTGTCAATATCAATGCTTATATCGATACGATGGCAGGCGAGTTGAGTTTGCAGAATATGACGGATATCTTGTACTACGTCGTATATCAACAATCGGTCGAGAACAGTATCATCAACCTGACGGCGGCACGCGCCGTGTATACGGGCTACGTGGCGGCCGGCGGCTCTACCGACGGCACGTCATACACCGACGCATACAGCTCCTTTGCGGCGGCGGAGGAAGAGTTGCAAGGCAACTTCCCCACCACCTATATCGAAGTAGGCGCACTCAACTCGGGTTCGATTTCGCGTCGCGACGTGTCCTACTTGGCCACCGCCAAGTATTGGTTCGACCATCTTGACGTAAGTATGCGTGCCCTGTTGCGCAGCTCGATCCAGACCAAATATGATCTCTACAACAGCGGATACGTCTTGGATATGTACTACAGTATACCTCGCGACGAGGCGGTGCTCAACGAGGCAAAAGTCGCATACTATTCGTTGAGCAACAGCACGCGTGCCGAGGTCGGCCACATCTCCAACTTGTTGTTCCGTACCGAGGCCGATATCATTACGTTGCGTATGTTGATGGCGCTCAACAACAAATCGGGCAATCAGTACAGCGTAGACGAGTATCTGCGTTACGAATATGCTACTCACCTCAGTGCCAATGCCGAGGGCGACGTGTTGAATATGATACCCGAGAGCGTTACCAACGACTTCTACGACCTCGAGAGCGCTTTGGTCGAGGGTACGGTGTCTTTCGCCGACGTCAACACCGCCATCGACGAGTTGGCGGTGGTAACCGACGGCAGCAATTTGTATATCGACAACTTGCTTTCCGCCAACCCCAATATGGCTATCGAATACGTTGCGGGTATCCTCGTCTACGTCGAACTTACGGGCACCACGCTCGACAGCGACAGACAGACCAAACTCAATACCATCACAGACAAGGTGAAGACGTGGCTGTTCGACAATTATCTCGATTATGCTGCGCAAATAGAGGGCGGCATAGAGGCCTCCTATGGCAACATAAGCATCATTATGCGCGCCTATTCGATGATGTTCTTCGTCGGGCAGGGCTTTGAGTTTGGGCAGTTGGCCAGCCGCTTCGGTTTGGCAGAAGGGTATCAATATCAGTCGCCTTTCTTCACGGATGATCAAATCGACAAGATCCACGACGCATACAACGATTTGCGCACCTTCTTGCACGACGCGGCCATATCGGGCATCGACAGTTTCGAGTCGGCAGGCGAGAGCATCGATCTCAAACCCAACCGCATCACCTTCAAGCACGGCGATACGGAGGTCGCCAACGTTTCCGCCGACAACGCGGATATTATGTGGACCAATATCGACAACGACAACTATACGTTGGAGACCGACGTCAATACCGGTGCAACCGGCTCCACCAATATGGAAGCCTACATTTGGCCTTTGCCCATTCGCGTGGTCGTCGGTTTGAGCGAGGCGCAACAGATCTACGACAACACCACCGTGGAGTTCGAGATGAACGAAGACAACAAGGTGTATACGTCCTCGGGTACCGAGGAGGGCGTCAACGGCGCTTCGTACGATAGCGAAGGTTGGTCTAAGGGCATCTACAGCGTGGTTGCGTTGGTGGACGCCACCGGCAATGCGGTAGAGGAGTCGCAAGAGAGATTGGTGGAAGGCAACTACTTCGAGGGTTATATCACCATAGCCGGCTACAACTACAACGGCGACTTGGTTGCCAAAGTGAAGGATGCCTCGGGTGCAGACAAACACTTCTTCGTCATGCGCCGTCTTACCGACGAGCAAGGCAACTACTTCTATCTGAGGACGTTGGACGCCGACGGCTACAGCAACTACGAGATCACTATCGAAGTGGACGACGATTATCTCATCGATGCCGAAGTGAACGACGGTTACAAGTACTCGCCCACCTTCAATACCAGCGGCAATTATATCGAGTACACCATCTATCCCAGAGAGTTGAGCCTCACTTACGACAACTTGTTGCAGAGCTGGCAAGAAGATCCCAAGGATATCACGGTCGATCGCGTCGACGATCCTTTGGCCGACACCGAGCAACAAGATCTTACTTCCGTCGAGTTCACGGATTTGCTGCGTGTCGATGGCATGATCAATAATTCGGGCGTGATGACGAGCGACATCTTGCAAATCGTCAACAACTGGGTAAGCAATATGGGTATCCACGGCGTGTACAACAAGATCGAGGGCTCCGAGGAGGATCCCGAAGATATGTTGTACTTACACATCGTCAACGATCGCAATCGCCACAACTACCGCATCAATTTGCCCACGTTGCAGATCTTGTGGCTGAAAGTGGTGGATTCCATCAACTACATTCTCAAGACCGAGACGGCAGAGGATCTGATCAAGATGGCCGCCGACTTGCAAGGCTTGTATGATGCTCGCCACGACTTCTACAATCCCATTGGCAAGACGCCCACCATCAACCAACAGAACGACATCGAATGTATGCCCGTATTCAGCAATGGTCAAATCACCAATACCAATGTATTCGGTGGCGTCGTCTTTACCACCAACGGTTCGTTGGAGGGCGTCTACGACGGTCAAAACTACACCATACGCAATGCAAGATTCCTCAATTCGGGTTTGTTCCGTTTGCTCGATGGCAGCGCGGGTGCCGGTATCGTGCGCAACCTGACTTTGCAAAACGCGGTGCAGGTGGCTCGCAACGTAACCAATATGGGTATGATAGCGGCCGAAGTACGCGGCGGTAAACTCATCAACGTCGTAGTCAACGGCTACGTCTATGGCGACAACAACGGCGAGATTGCCGTTGGCGGCGTAGCGGGTGCTTTGAGCGATTATGCCGAGGACGAAACCGTTGCCCTCGCCGAGGTGATCGCTACCAGCTTTGTGGGTAGAGTCATCGGCTACTCGGTTACCGACGCGACGACGGTCGGTGGTGTAGTTGGTCGGGCCACGGTGTCCAATGGTAGTACTCGCATGTCCAACGTCTATTCGTTTGCCACCGTGCTCGCTACGGGCGGTACCGAGCAGACGCAATCGGCCGGCGGCATTGTGGGCGCACTGAGCGGTGCTACCGCAGCCGAAACGATCGGCGTATCGCAATTCCTGCTGAACGGCATTACCGAGCAGGCCTTGGCGTCGGAGGGCAATACGAGTTATACCTTCCTCTCGCGTGCGGTTGGCAACGACGGCGCAAGCGTGGGTGGATTGTCCTATGACGAGTTGTTGTCGGATAGCACCGGATATGCTTCGGTCGTGCTCACGCGCGTGCAAACCTTCTTGATGCGAGATTGGTACATCGGCGCTGGCAATTATAGTCAGACCGCACGGTCCGCCACCGGGCTGGGCACCGAGTCCGATCCCATCGTCATTTCCAACTATCGTCAATTGACGATGTTGCGATGGATGCCTTGGCTCAACTACGTCATTAGCGATTCGGCTATATATTATCCCTATTCGCAGATCACGGAGTTTGAATATGCGGTGCGTAGCATCAAGACCGGCGCCACGGCTACTCCGTATGCGATAGGCGACGGGAGCTACTACTTCTTCGTAATGCGTACCAACAAAGACTTTGCCGGCGAGCGAGGCACCGTTACCATCTATGCACAGTCCATCGTAGAGCCATAGAGGCAACGCAACGCAGATGGCCACCATTGTGTGGCCATCTTTTTTGTCTATGATCAAAGCACGTCGTAGAGCGCGCGCATTGCTTGTTGTTTTCCGTACTGTGAAGATTTAATGAAATATAGCGCAAAATGTTGCGCAAATCGGTATTTTTGGTATAATTAATATGAGTTATTCTCTTTTGAGATTATTCTATGGAATTATACTAAACTTCAAGTAATGGAGATATAGAATTGAAAAACGACAAACGAAACAAGCGTAAGGTGAAAGAGGCACAGCAAGACGTTTTGCCCGAAAGTGCCGAAGCGAGCGAAGAAAGAAGCGTTAGCCGCGTGCTGCGTTCTACCAAGAAACGTCGGCAGATCATAATCATCGCCGCTGCTTTGGCGGTGTTTGTGGCGGTTTTGGTCGTAGGTATCTATTTCGGCGTCAACAACAATCGCACCATCACCGTCGAGTTCGATTCCGACGAGGAGTTGGACGCTATCACGGTCAAAAAAGGCGACGCGCCCCGCTTGCCCATTCTTACGAGGGATGGCTACGAGTTTTTGGGTTGGTACGACACAGAAGAGCGCTTGGTCGACGACGCCTATTTCTTGGCCTACGACTTCAAGGCGGATCTGGTCCTTCACGACAAATGGCGGGTATTGGGCCCCGTCACCGTAACCTTCGTCAGTCGCGGCGGTTCTACGGTAGACCCCGTCGAGGTGCCACGCGGGTACGCCCTGACGACTATGCCGCAAAGCGAGCGTAGCGGGTTCTATTTGTTGGGCTGGTGCTACGACGAGCAATGCTTGCGCGTTTACAATCCGGATACCGACGTTATCAGCGCGCCTACCACGCTGTATGCCAAATGGATCTTGCGTGAAATAGGCGAACTCGACACGGTAGAAGTCGTGTACAATGCGGGCGCAGGCGCCCCTGTCGAAACGGCTACTGTCCAAATCGGCACCCCATTCGAGCACGCCCAAAGCTATTGCGCCGGATATGAATTCGGCGGTTGGTATTCGGATAATCAGTATCGCTACCCCGTAGATGAGCGGGTGGTGCTTACGCAATCCTGTGTGGTGTATGCCAAATGGGACTATACCGACAAAATTTGTACGTTGCAATTCGTTACCGACGGCAACGTATTGTCCATTGATCCTCAGACGTATCCCGTCTATACGACTTTGACCGAGAACGATATGCCTCGTCCGCAATGGGCAGGGTTTGAGTTCGGCGGTTACTATTGGGATGCTTCCTATTCGGAGGCGGTCGAATTGCCTCTCGTTGTGCGTGCCGATGACATCGTGTATCTGCGCTACATCGACGCAAACAACGTCTACGTGGACGTAACCTTTTATA
>CAMPCZ010000017.1 GCA_946648015.1 uncultured Clostridia bacterium | reverse complement strand
GCTTTGTGTCATTGTTTTTAGTCGACTACGGGCGCTTGCATATAGAGGGGGATACCCACGATCATGCGACTGTTGCGTTCGCCGAGGCCATAGACCAAATATACTTGGAATTCGGTTTGGCTTTGCACCCAATAACCGATGCCGTTTGCCTCAAGTTGACCTTCCATATAGGCGGCGGTATCGGCGTCCACACCCAGCAAGCCTTGCAACACGGCGGCGGGAATGGTGTCGATATTGGATGTAAAGGAGGGTTGACCTTGTGCGTCGGCAGTCTCGGGATTGGTGTTGTTGTACCAACGGCTGGTGTCGTAGCTGCCGGCCGAACGAGCAAATACGGCAAAGTTCATTCTGTTGCCGGTGCTGTCGAGATCGGTCAAGCCAAAGTCTTTTACACTGTCATTGATGTTGGTCTTCACACCGATGGCGGTATCCGAATGGCCGTATGCAACGAACCAAGCCTCTTGGCCGGTCACCCAGTTGACGATGTTTTGCGCCGTGTAGGCGTCCATGTTCAATTCGGTTTGCAACGTGCTTACCGAGGAGGGCACGGGCACGTCGTCAAACGCGATGGCCGCACCGCCCGAAGTGGCGCCAAACTTGCAGTTGGTCAGGTTGAATTGCGTAAGGTGATAGCCGTACACGTCGTTGGCCCAGCTGTCGAATACACGGCAGTTATTCATATTCATCACAACGGCGTGTTTGTCCTTGTTGTAGGCATACGCGGTATTGCCGGTGTAGCCGTCCACTTGGCCGTCGGTAAATATACCGATAGAGGTTTTGGTAACGGTAACGTTCTCCAAATTGACCGTACCGCCACGACACACTATGCCGAGGTAGGCCGCGCTCATCTTCAGCAAGGGGTTGCCGCCGTCGCCCAAGTCTTGGGAAAGACCGCCGTATTGCATGACGTTGTTGCCCTCGATGTAGAGGTTGTCCATGCTCATCGTGCCGCCGCTATAGCGCGCCAAGGTGCTGCCGTCGATGTCGGGACGATAGTTTCTGTAGAGGAAAATACCGATTTGCACGTTGGCCACACGGTACGAGTTGCCGTCGGTGAATTTGCTGCCGCCCGCACCATATTGGTCGTGGGCATTGTCGATATAGGGCAATTTGTTGCCGTCGATCTTGAAGTAGTTGCCGTTGATCTGGATGGTGTCGGAGGTGTTGCTGGTCAGACGGGTGTACACGCCGTGCGAGTAGTCGTTGTAGGGCGTACCCATATCTATGTCGCTGAGCACAGCGCCGGCTACGGGTTGTTTGTTCGCGTCAAGCAGTTGCACGCTGCCGGTCGTGCCATAGTTGGCGATGTAGTCCGATTGCACCAATTCGGCGGTGATATTGCGCAAAATATTGATGGCGTGCACGCTCTCGTCGGCGTAGTTCGCCTTCAACTCGGCGCTGGTGTACACGTTGACGCCCGCGTTCAAAGCCACGCGGAAGGACACGCTCTCGTCGTTGAGCGAATACTTGGGCGCAAGGGTGATGACCACGGTGTGGCCTGCCATTTCGTCCGCAAAGGTGATGGCGCCGTCGTTGATGGTGTACTTCGTGGCTTCTACCACGGCGTTGCCTTCCTCTACTTTGACGATCAGGTTGGCGTCGTCAAAGGAAATGGCGCTGTAGTTGCCTTCGGATACCTCGGTGTTGAGGGCAAGATCGAACTTGAAGTTTTTGACGCCCGCGGCCATCACGCTTTCTTCGGTGCGTGCCGCTTGGAAGTTGTCGTTGCCGCTTTGGGTCGCGTTTTGCCACACGGTCAGGTAGTCTGCGCCGTATTCCATATCTACGTTGTTGACCACTTTCACGTTGCGTTGGTAGGTGTAGGGGGTATCCTCCACGGTCTTGGTAACGGTCATGCTAAAGGAGCCGGCGGTTTGCCCGATGGTAAGGCTTGCGCCATCCTCGCCGATGACCACGTCCATATATTCGTCCGCACCCGTTATAGCGGTGATGTCGGCCAAATTGTAGGTATACCCGGTGAGGAAGACGTAGGTAAAGTCGTCGTCCAAACTCTCGCGCTCTTTGAAGTAGGTGTCCTTGCGCACAAAGAGTTCTTGGCTGTCGTCTTGGTCGGGGTTGAGTTGTTCCCAAACTTCGCGCAGCGTCAAGGCGGCGTCGTAGTCGGCTAGCGTCAAGCCCGCAAATTCGGTGCCGTCCATGCGCTCGTAACCCGCAAAGCGGTAGCCGTTGCGACCCTCGGGGTTGCTCAGGTTGAACGCCACGCCATAGGTGGCGGTATAGGTGTCGACGGTGGTGTCCCAACGGACGACGGTAACCGTCGTGCTCTTGGCCTCATAGGCCGCGTAGATGGTGATGTTGTCGGTGATGACGGTGGTCTTCAACGCGCTGCCGCCTGCCGTCCAACCCGCAAAGGTATAGCCGTCTTTGGCGGTGTTCAACTCGGCCAGTTGCTCCGCAATGTCGCTGCCGTCGTCTACGGTGATCGCAAGAGCGGGGGTGGTGGTATCCGTGGTGTAAACGGTCACTTGGCTCTTGTTGTACATAGGATCGCGCTCGAAGTTGGCGGTAACGGTCACGTCGGTCGTCCAGGTGTAGGTGCCGCTCGCTTCAAAAGCCTCGCCGCCCATGGTGTAGCCCAAGAAAGAGGACGCCCATTCGGGGAGGGTGGGATTTTCGGGCAAACGATAGGTGGAATTGTACGCCCAAGCGTGGTTGGCCGAGGGCAAGTTTTCTACCACCATGTTGTAGGTCTTTACGCTCCACAAGGCGGTGAAGGTGCTGTCGGCGGTGATGGTGATGGCCGATTCGGTATGCATAAATCCGGTTTGATCCTCCCAGCCCACAAAGTCATAGCCGTCTTTGGTGGCAACGTAGCTCGCTTTGCCGCCGTGCTCGATGTTGGTCGCGAACAATTCGGTGTCGCCGTCCATAAAGCGCACGCTGTAACGCGCCACTTCCCAGTTGGCCAGCACGACTACCGAGTCGCTGTGGGTAAAGGTGCCTTCGGTGGCGAAAGCCTCGCCGCCCAGGGTATAACCCGCAAAGGTGTAGCCCTCTCTGGTGGGCACGGGCAAGGTGTAGGCCTCGCCCGGCGTTACCGTCACGTAGCTGTCCGCTGCGGACAACGTGCCGCCGTTGGCGTTGATGATCACCAGACACGAGTTGGCTTCAAACTTGGCGTACAAGGTCAATTCTTCCATCAATTTGTCTGCGACGTAGATGGTGGTCAGATCTTTGTCGGTATACCAGTTTACGAATTTGGCATTCTCTTTGGTGGGGGTGTACAGGGTAAAGGTTTCGCCCACCGTTACTTTGTCGGTCTTGAGCACTTTGTCGCCGTCCATATAGGTAACGGTCACGGTGCTGCTGTTGCACGCTACGAGCGCCACGCTCACGGCGGCAACGATCAATACCATACAAAGAACAAATGCGATTTTTTTCTTCATATTATGTTGATCCTCCTAATAATAGGTTTCAAAGGCAGGTGCCTTTGTGGCTTTGCGCCCTATATATTTGACGCAAAGGTATTTGGTGCCCTTGTGGCACGATTGCTACGCACCCTCGCGGTGCGGAAAGAAGATATAAGGCACGCACATGGGAATTGGCAGGACGTTGGGCGGATCCCTCGGTCGTACCGCGCGTGCCGACAAAGTCTAAAAGTCGTGTACGTCGCCGGGCTTGGCTTTGGGTACTAGGCGAACGGTGTCCGTCTTGTTGCTGCCGTCGGCGGCGGTGATGGTAACGGTGACGGCCACGTCCTCCAAAAAGGTAACGTAACCGGTGGCGGAGACCAGCACTTTGTCGGGTTTGCTCGACTCGAATTTGACCGACTTGTCGGTCGTGGTGTCGGGGCTGACGATGTAGTAGAGCTGGTAGCCGCGCTTGGTGTCGGATAGTTCTACCGAGATGACGTAGTCGTCGCGCAACTTTTCGTAATCGGCGTTGGTAAAGTATACGTCCGAGCACTTGGTTTCTTTGTGCGCGTTTTCGATGGCGGCACCCAACAGCGACACCATCAATACGGCAAAGATGCATTCCACTATGACTACGATTACCACGATTTTTTTGTTCATAGCGCGCCCTCCTATGCCTGTATCTCGTTGAAGTAACTCTTGAGGTTACTGCGATAGAGATAGATACGCGCCGCCAAGAATGCCGCGGCAATGATGAGAACGCGCACCCAGCCCGTCGTGTAGTCGTCTATGAGCAACAACAGCGTTATTACGCCCACCAAAGTGGCGGTTACAAAGCCCGTGACGATGGCCTTGGCCACGTTGGGGTTGTCCACCACGGCGTCGCCTTGGGTGATGTAGTCGGCGATCTTGGGGTGGCGAATATCCAACTCGAAACTCCAAAAGATGTGCCCCATCGAAAAGAGCACGATCAATAGCGTCATCAACACAAGCTCCACCGCCGACAGAGAGGTGGACAAAGCCAACCCGTTGGAAAAGCGGAACGGAATGCGTATGAGCACTATGGATACCACCACGGCGATGAGGTTGACGATAGACGTTACCGTCAATTTGGCCCAGGTCATGGTCATCATATTGCTGGGCGCGGCCTTCAGCACGGCAAACTCGCTACCTTCCGAACTGATAGCTTGCGCGCAGTTGGCGTTGTGCGTGCCCAAAAGGCTGAGAATGATCATCACGTTGAAAGCCACCGTCATATAGTTGCCGTACAGGTTGGTGTTGATGGCGGTGATGATGATATTCAATACGTACGTGATCATAGGAAACACCAGTATGACCGACAGCGCCGAGTTGACCTGCTGGGGCGTGCGGAACATAAGGGTGAATTCTTTTTTGAGGAATGTGGCGAACAGACTGTGCTTTTTGCCTTTCTTGACCTTGTGCGTTTTGTTGCGACTGGTCTCGGCGGCGCCGCTCGCAGCGCGGAAGTAGAAGGGCATAGCCACCAAGAAGCATACCGCGCTCACCCCTGCGAAGATGAACAGCAAGTGGGGTAGGTGGAGCCATATCTTTTGACCGAACAGCATTTTGCCGAAGAAGTTGTAGAACAAGGCGAACTTGTTGATGGTGGCAAACGCGTTGTCGAGGCTGGCCAAAAATTGGACGTAGGTCGTTACCAATTTGAGAGGCGGCGTAATGAGGGACAAGACGTGTATCACCAACATAAAAATGCCTACGATGGCCAAGGCCACGACCAAGGCGTACAGCCAAATGTGTTTGTCCAAAAAGCGCTTGACGTAGATGGCGCCGATGGATATGGTTGCGCCCAATAGCACCGGGAAGAGGCACATCATAAGCCATGCCGGCACCAAGAGCACCCAATAGGCTATGCCGGGCGCGGCGGCAATGCCGAAACTCACCAGGAAGGGCAGCACGAAGAAGAAACTCTTTTTGAATTCTTCCACCGAGAAAACCGTTATTTTGCTGAGGAATATCTCGTTGTAGTTGCACGGAAACGCCAACAGCATGCCGTTTTCGCGGCTGAGGTACAGCACGTTCATCATGCTGGCGGTGCAGCTGACGATGCCGAATATTTGGGTAATAAACACGACGCTCGTCAACAGGTTGGCGCTGAGGTTGAATTGATAGGTGTTTTTGAGGTAGCTAAGCAAAAAGATGAGCGCGGCTGTAATGGCCACCACACCCAAAGTGGCCAAAAAATAGCGGAAAGCCAGCGCCTTCTTGTTGCCCTCTCGCAGGGCGCGCCATTTGTCGCCCGTTTGCAGTAGGAACAGATATTTGATTCGCCTTACGGACGAATTGCGTTCTTCCTTGGTTCGTTTCATCTTGTGCTACTCGGGTTTGCATTTGTCGTCCGTTTGGTCGACGGCCGCCTCGGCTGTAGGCGCTTCGGGTTGCGCCGCAATCGTATCCGACTTGTTGCGCTCGGACTCTTGGGCGTATTGCAGGTACAGTTGTTCCAGCGACAAGCCCTCTCGTTTTATCTCTTGGGGGGTGCACACGCGGCACAATTTGCCGCCCGATATGATGGCCACGCGGTCGCAGATTTTCTCCACCACCTCTATGACGTGGCTGGAGAAAAACACAACGTTGCCCTTGTTGGCGTGCTCGCGCATACATTCCTTGATTTGATAGGCGCTGGTGGGATCCAATCCGGTGAGCGGCTCGTCCAACACCCACACCTTGGGGTTGTGTATGAGCGCCGAAATCACCATGATCTTTTGCTTCATACCGTGGCTATAGCCTTTGATCTCGCGGTCCAAGGCGTCCTCGATGCCAAAAAGGTGCGCGTAGTATTGTATACGCTCGGCCTTGTCCTCTTCGCTTACCATATATAGGTCGGCCACGTAGCTTACATACTCGCGGCCCGTCAATTTTTCGTACACGGCGTGGTTGTCCGACACGTAGCCGATGTTCAGCTTGGCCTCCATGGGTTGGCGCGCTATGTCGTAGCCGTCTATCTCGATAGAACCTTCGCTGATGGTCTGTATGCCCACCATGCTCTTGATGGTGGTCGACTTGCCCGCGCCGTTGTGTCCGATAAAGCCGAACACCTCGCCGTCGTGTATCTCGAGATTGAGGTCGTCCACTGCCTTGCGGTTAGAACCCGCATACGTTTTGGAGAAATGATTGATGCGTATCATATTGGCTCCTTCGGGGTGCAACCGCTCGGAGGGGTCGCGCCCGTTCAATTCTTTGATAAGGTCGAGTTGGTCTATCTTGCGCAGTTTTTTGCGTCTGGCCAACTCTTGGTGGCGGTCGCCCACCTTGTACGTCACGCCGTACACGCCCCACATCGCAAACATTAGCGCCACCGCTATGACGAATACCGCCAAGTCATACAGCCAGAAATACACGATCTTGGTATCGGCCGACACGTTGATGGTCCACACGAAATTCTCTTTGATGGGGATAGCCCACGCGAATTTGTCGGTGAAGAAAGTGCTGTACAAGAAGAAGTAGTCCACCTCCGAACCGGTAGTGTTGAGAGGGGAGTTATTGAGCCAGCCGTCCAAGGTGGCCGCCACCAAAACGTAGACGGCAAAGGCGGCTATGGCTTTGTACATCAACTTGATGTTGGGGCGTTCGAATACGCGTAGCGCCACGCCCAAGAAGGGGAGTACCACCGCGTAGATGTGGTTATACCAAAATACCATATTGCCCGCGCGCGTCCACTCGCCCGTGGTGTTGGGCAGCAGCACCGCCATCAAAGCACCCATAATGTTGACGAGATAGGTGAAATAGAACACGCCCTTGAGGCGGAACGCATAGGCAAAGAACATCAGCGCTATGGCTGTGTTGCATAGGTGCAAGGGTAGGCTCGTAAGGCCGGTGCGGTGCGATTGCCAGCAAAAATATTGTATGAAACCCGACAGCGCCAACAGCATGAGCATATAGCGGCGCTCCTCGTAGGATTTTTTGCGCATACCGAAGTATACCGCAAAAGGGAATAGCACGGTAAGGTAGATGAGCAGGCGGTGCGTCAATACGAAGCCCGACGTTTTTTGCCCGACGTAGCCCAGCAACAGTTGGGGCGTATACACGGGCATAAACGCCATCAGATAAAACAGAATATAGATGCCAACTTGCCCCAAGCGCTTGCCTATGCCTTGCCACTCTTTGGCGACGACTATCTCCAGCAGTTGCCGTATGCTCAGCGCACCCGCAAACGCCACCAAACAGGCGTAGACCACGCTACGCCAATGATAGGGCTGCCACGACCCGATGTAGGAGGTGATGATCGTCCTGAAAAATATTATATTAAAAAGGATAAGGACGGGGCCAACGAAAGCCACGAAATCTTTGGCCGACCGCTTGTTGTAGAAGGGTAGCAGCACCGTGGTGCCCAGAAGCATAGCCGTCAGCCAACGCAAAATGAGCAAAAATACCGTGCTCACCGCCGAAAACGCCGAGGGGATGAGATGCCCCACCGTTGCCTCGTTGAGATTGAGCGTCATATAGCTGAGTGCATCCAGCGTAAACAGGTGGGGAATGTACAAGACAAAAAGGAGTGCCGACAGCAGTCGGAACAACAAATTGTCCATATCGTATTGTTTGGTTTTGACAGAGAGAGTTTTGCCTTTTAGCCACTTGTTCACAAAAAAGAACAACACGCCAAAGCCTACCGTGCCCAATGCCAGTATCGATTCGTTCATAGTGCTTGCACCTTGGGTGCAACGATCATCGAGTTCACACCCGCTCCCATGCGCGCCCATCGACGACGAGGGGAAAGGGGGACGACCTTTTGCATACGCCCGCCACACGGCAAGGGTATCAAAAGTGGCAGTAGCCGCCGCCAAGCAATCGTTTGTTCGCCGATTCCCATCGCTAAATTGCACAACCACGATCTCTTATAAGTCTATAGCCCGTGTCCCAATCGTCGTATAGATTGCGGGTCTATGTCGGCGAGCGCATTCGCCTCATCCTGTCTGTCGTGCTGATTGCTTTGCAATGTCTATTGCTTCCTCATTATACCCCACCTCGGCGAATTCCGTCAAGGTGAAAAACATTCCCATCGGCGCTTTTACAGAAAAAAGCGGGCAAAAAACTAAAAAATATTAATATTTATACAATTCGAAAGCATAATTGAATAATTATCAACAAGAAAATATGAAGAAAATATCATAATTTTTGCCGTTTTTCCGTTCGATTATTTGTATTTTTGTTAGTAATATCCGTCCGCTCGGAGCCAAATTGACGGTAGGTCGCCACAAAAAAAGGTTGCGCCATGTCGGCGCAACCGTCGCTTGCTATTTGTTGCCGCCCGCCAAAAAGGCCTTGGTTCGTTCCTCTTTGGGGTGGTTGAATATTTCCTCGGGCGCGCCTTCTTCTACGATGACGCCACCGTCCATAAACACCACTTTGTTGGCTACGTCGCGGGCAAAACCCATCTCGTGCGTTACCACCAGCATCGTCAGTCCCGACTCGGCCATGGTGCGCATGACCGACAGCACTTCGCCCACCATCTCGGGGTCCAGCGCCGACGTCGGCTCGTCGAACAAGATCACCTCGGGCTCCATCGCCAAAGCGCGCGCAATGGCCACCCGTTGCTTTTGGCCGCCCGACAGTTGTTTGGGTCTGGCCTTGATGTACCCGTCCATACCCACAAAGGAAAGATATTTCATCGCGCGCGCCCGCGCTTCTTCTTTGCCGATATGCAACACGGTGGTCAACCCTATGGTGCAATTCTTCAGTACCGAATAGTTGTTGAATAGGTTAAATGACTGAAAAACCATGCCCACTTTTTGGCGGTATTTGTCGGGGTTTTTGGTGTGTACGATATCTTCGCCGTGAAATAGCACTCTGCCGCTGTCCGGCGTCTCGAAAAGATTGATGCACCGAAGCAGCGTGCTTTTGCCCGAGCCCGAACTGCCTATGATACAGGTCACGTCGCCGCGGTCTACCTCGAAGTCGATATCTTTGAGCACCACGTGCGAGCCGAAGGTTTTGCCCAAATGCTCCACCTTGATGATGGGGCAGACGGCTTGTTGATTTTCGATCGTACTCGTTTGCAACGCGTCATTGGTCATGGCGGCGCCCTCCTTCTTCTATCGCATAACTTTCGGCGTCCATATTTTGCGACCCTTGCACCTGATAGTCTTTTTTGCCGTCCATTTTCTTTTCGACAAAGCGCAACAATAGGGTGATGGAATAGGTCAAAACAAAGTAGATGGCCGCCACCAACAGATAGGTCTCGAAGGTCAGATAGTTGGAACGCACAATGTCTTTTGCCTGAAAAAACAACTCCATAAAACCTATGACGTTGAGCACCGACGTGTCCTTTATGTTGATGACGAACTCGTTGCTTACCGAGGGCAAAATGTTGCGCAACGCTTGCGGAATGACGACGTACAACATCGTCTTGGTGTGGCTCATACCAATGGCGTGCGCCCCCTCGAATTGGCCGTTGTCGATGGAGATGATTCCGCCTCTTACGATCTCGGCCATATAGGCGCCCGTGTTGATGGACACGATCACCAATGCCGAAAAGGTAACGTCCAAAGTGCGGCCGTCGTTCAGCAGGGCAAATCCCCAAAAAATGACCATGGCTTGCACCATCATCGGCGTACAACGAAAGATCTCGACATAGGCCGAAAGAATGCCGTCGGCGATCTTTTTGCATACCTTCAACGCCTTGTTGCGCGGGGTGGGAATGGTGCGAAATACGCCTATCAGCAAGCCGATGACAAGGCCCACCAGGGTGCCTACCAAGGCCACCAACATGGTGTAGCCCACACCTCTTAGAATGTGCGGGTAGTAGTTTTGCAATATACTACCGATACGCTCGAAAAACATAATTCGATCCTCGTTTAAGGGGCGCATAGCGCCCCTTGGTTTGTCCTTGTGTACGTGATTTTAGCGGTTGTTTTGGATGTAGTCGTTGAGGGCGTCCAGGTGGAAAGTGCCCGACTGCGCCGTGATTTTGGCGCCCTTCAGGTCATCGAGGCTCTTGGCGTCGGCATAGGGGCCGTCCTTGCGCACCACCACTACCAGTTGGCTGTTGTAGTAGGCGTCCGAAAAGTCGATACTTTGCTTTCTTTCGGCGGTGGGGCTCATACCCGCGATGATCATATCTATGGTGCCTGCCATTACGGCCGGAATGAGGGGATCCCATTCCATCTTGACCACGGCCAATTCCATATTCAAAGCCTCGGCAATGCGCTTGGCTATCATCACGTCGTAGCCGTTGGCGTAGCCCGCTATTTGCACTTTGTTGGTGTTGTAGATGGGTACGGCGCCGTTGCTATTGTCGCTTTGGGTAAAGTTGAAGGGCGCGTATGCGCACTCCAGCCCCACGTACAGTTTGGCTTTGCCCGATTCGCCGCCTGCTGCCACCACGTCGTCGCCCGCGTCCTCGGTAACGTTGCTGCCCGTCGAATAGGCGGTGGCGCGAAGCATCAGTTGCAGGCGCTCGGCTTCGCTGATGTTGGCCAAAGCCGCGTTTACGCGGGCGGTGAGAGCGCTACCCTTTTTCAAGCCGACGGCTATGGCCGTGTCGTCTGCGGAGCAAGCAAAGCCGGTGTCGTTGTTTTTGAGGGGAATGTACACGAAGTTTTGGTTGCTGGCGCAATTCTCCACCGCGCCGGGTTCTTCGGCGACGTAGCCGTCTATCACTTTGGTGTTAAGCGCGTTGATCATAGCGGGGAAGTCCTCCATCCCTTGTCGGTAGGGGTTGCTGATACCGCCCTCGTTGTTGCCTCCGCTGCATCCCGTAAAGGCGACGGCGAGGGTGGCGACCAAGGCTACTATTACCATTATGCCGGTGATTTTGACGAAGTTTCTCATTGTTTTGCTCCTTGCAAAATAGATTTAACTGTTTCGAGTTTTGCCATAGCCCGTTACGAAAAAAATCCGCAACAAGCGAAAGCTATATTGCGGTCAACAATATTTGATAGCTCTCCACTTGCGTGACAGTCCGCCGCATATTGTGCGTCGGCCCAGCATAGCCACCCGATAGACCCAATGGCTACACTTCGGTGATCTTTCCTTTACCGCCGAGTGTTGTCTATGCCGCTCGGTTTGTCATAAAGACCACGACCTCTATCCAATTATGCTTTAATTGTAGCAAAGCCGAAATAGGCAAGTCAAACGAATTGGGGCACCAATGTAATTTTTTTTGAAACGTAGCGGTTTTGGGCATTTTTAGGCTCTTTTTTTGCAAAAGCGAGTATTGACGAAACGCCCCAAAAGGCATATAATGAGATATCCTATACAAAAGTACCCACGTTGGGTAGGAGGCCGTTATGTCCCTCGTAGGCAAGATGATGAGCGCCTTTATGCGGCGCCACTTCAACGTCAATCCCGAGACTTGCGACGATCAAGTCAAAAAATTAAGGTTTCTCGACAAGTTCAACAAGTTCACGACCAATCGAGGCTATATTATCGAGCGCTTTACTACGCCCAAAGGCACCAAGTACGAGCGCGCCTATCGGCAGGAAAGTCGCTTTTCGGGCAAGGCCGTCTTGTTTTTGCACGGCGGCGCATACATTGCGGGGCTCACCTCGGGCTATCGCAAAATGGCCAAGCCTTTTTCGGTGGCGGCGGGGGGCGCCGAAGTATTTTATCTCGATTACCAATGCGCGCCCGCGGCGCGCTATCCGTCCCAACTCAACGAGGCGTTGGATATGTGGGAGGAGTTGACCGAGCGCTTGGGGTATTTGCCGCAAAACGTCATCGTAGGCGGCGACTCGGCAGGCGGCAACCTCACCTTGGCGCTTCTGTTGGCCTTGCGCGACCAAGGCCGCAGCCTGCCCGCCGCGGCGTTTTGCTGGTCGCCTTGGGCGGATATGACGGCGTCGGGCAGCAGCTATTTCGACAACTATCAAAAGGACGTGATGTTCGGCAATCGCCGCCACCCCATGACGCCCGAAATACGCGATCGCTTGCTATCCGGCGACATCTATTGTTTTGCCGCGTCGGCCGACCGCACGTCGCCCTACGTTTCGCCCGTATATGGCCGATATCACGATTTTCCGCCTATGTTCTTTACGGTGGGCGGCGACGAGGTTTTGCTTTCGGATACCCTTACCGTGGCCGAAAAGTTGCGGAAGGAGGGCATAGAGGCGGACGTGGATGTGCAACCGCATATGTTTCACGACTACACGATGTACTACGGTTTTTTGCCCGAGGCCAAGGCTTCCTTCGCGAAGACGTTGCGTTTTATACAAGATCATGCGTAGAAACGCTCAAAAAAAGTGGCGGATAGCACGTATCCGCCACTTTTTTCGTGTATTTTGCATTATTTGATTTCCAATCCCTTGGGCACCACGAAGCGAATGCCTTTTTCGATGTTTTTCACGTCTATTTCGGTTTGGTAGATCATCTCGCCGTCGAGGGACACGCCAAAGCCTTCGGGCACCGTGATGTGCACCTCTTTGGCCGTGCGGTGGAACGCCAAATTTTTGAATTTGGGGTTATCGAGGTATTCTCCCGTTTTGTACAAACCCATTTTACTCAAAAAATTGATGCGCGAAGTCGTCTTGATCTTGGTCACTTCCAGCAAGCCGTCGTGGTTGTTGCTATAGGGGGCCACCTTGTAGCCGCCGCCCACGTATGCGCCGTTGCAGATGGTGCAGATCAGATATTCGCCGTCGAGGTAGGTCTCGCCGTCGCACACCACTTTGGCATGGTTGCGCATACCGTGCACCAAGGTGTACAGCACCGCCGACATATACGGATTCTTTTTGGTATGGCGATACTCGTGAATTTTGGCCGCCACGTAGCTGTCAAATCCAAAGTGGCAGGCGTTGAGGGCATAGCGGTCGCCCACTTGCATAATGTCTACGTCTACTGCGGTGCCTTCCATCAAGCGGTCCAAATCCAAAAAATCCTCTTTGGTGCCGTAGTATTTGAGATAGTCGTTGCCGCTGCCGCAAGGATAGACCGCCACCGCCGCATGGGGGTGTCCTACCACGCCCGACGCCACCTCGTTGAGGGTGCCGTCACCGCCGCAAGCATAAAAATACACCTCCTCTTCGGGGTGTTGCTCGCAATATTCGCGCACATAGCGCGTGGCGTCGAAGGGGCAGGTGGTGATGTAGTAGTCCGCATTATAGGTGCCCTTGCGGGCCTCGATGGCGTCGATAAGGGGTTGCTTGTCGCTACCTTTGCCCGACGTTGGGTTGATAACGAAAATATGGTGAATACTCATAGCCGTTTCCTCCGCGTACAGTATAGCACCTACATTTGCAAGTGTCAAGGAAACGTACGCCTCCTTTTTTGTGCGCCCCCAAGTTGTTGACACTCGCGCAAAAAGCACATATAATGTATGCGTGCCGGTATGCGGGCGTGCGCCCGCCCCGGCGTAGAAGGAGAAGATATGGAACGTTGGGGTTTGACCGATCGAGAAGTGCAAGCGTCATACGAACAATACGGCGACAACCGCCTGAGCGAGATCAAAGGGCAAACTTTTTGGCGTAAGTGGCTGGCGAATTTCGGCGATCCGATGATCCGCATTTTGTTGGTGGCGCTGGCGGTCAATATCGGCCTGACCATCTACGAGCAAGTTGCCAAGGGTAGCGCCGAGTGGTTCGAGCCCGTGGGCATTGCCATCGCCGTACTTTTGGCCACCTTGGTGTCCACTTTTTCGGAATATCGCAACGAAAACGCCTTTCGCAAATTGCAGGAGGAGGCGTCGCGTATTCTTTGCCGCGTGTGGCGCAACGGGCAGGTGGTGGAGTTGCCCATAGACGACCTGGTGGTGGGCGACTGCGTGCTGTTGCAGACAGGCGACAAAGTGCCGGCCGACGGGCAAATGGTGGATGGCAAGATAGGGGTGGACCAATCGGCCCTCAACGGCGAAAGCCGCGAATGCGCCAAATCGGCGCGGGCAGAAAGCGAGGCTGCGCCCGATTTGCTGGACGACCACAGCGTTTTTCGCGGCGCGGTGGTTTGCGAGGGCGCGGGCGTCATGCGTGTGTCGGTGGTGGGCGACAATAGCGTATACGGCAGCATTGCCGCCGAGTTGCAGGAGAATACCGACAGACCCTCGCCGCTCAAGGTGAAATTGGCTAAATTGGCCAAAGGCATCAGCCGCTTCGGCTACGTAGGCGGCGTGCTCATCGCCCTACTGTTTTTGTTTATCAAATTCTTTGCGCAATGGCATTTTGACGGCAGCCAGATAGCGGCCTATTTTTCGCAATGGGACGATGTGTTGCAGGACGTGGTGGAGTCGGTGATGCTGGCGGTGGTGGTCATCGTTATGGCGGTGCCCGAAGGGCTACCGCTTATGATCGCTTTGGTCAGCGGACTCAATATGCGCAAAATGCTCAAGGACAACGTTCTGGTGCGCAAGATCATGAGCGTGGAGGCGTCGGGTAGTCTCAATATCCTGTTTACCGACAAGACGGGTACCATCACCAAGGGCGCGCTGAGCGCGGTGTGCTTTGTGGACGGTGCGGGCAACGACTACCGTGCTGCCGCAGTGCCCGCGGGCTACCAAGAGGTGCTGGCCGTTGCTTTGCGCGAATGCAGCGAGGCCGTGCTATCGGGCGAAGGCGACGACGTGCGCGCCGTGGGCGGCAATGCGACCGACCGCGCTCTGCTTACCTTTGCGTTGCCCTTTGCATACCGGCCCGCCGCCATAGAGGCTCGCATCGCTTTCGACAGCAAAAACAAGTATTCCGCCGCCACGGTAGGGGGCAAAACCTACGTCAAAGGCGCCGGAGAGCGCGTGCTGGCCATGTGCGATAGATATATGGACGAGAATGGCAACGTATTGCCCCTTTCGCACCGTGTCGTTGCCGACCTGATGGACGAAATGAGCGGCCGCTCCATGCGCTTGTTGGGTGTGGCGGTGGCCGAGGGCGCCATAGAGGGCGACAGTTTGCCCCAAGGCGACTATATATGGATAGGCATGGTGGGCATACGCGACGACGTGCGCGACGACGTTGCCCAAGCCATACGCACGGTGCGCGGCGCGGGCGTGCAGGTGGTGATGATCACGGGCGACCGCAAAGAGACCGCTTTGGCCATAGCGCGCGAGGTGGGCATAGTCGATGACGAAGACGACGTGGTGCTTACCAGCGAAGAACTCGCCGCCCTTAGCGACGACCAAGTCCAAGCGCTGCTGCCGCGTTTGCGGGTGGTGGCACGCGCTTTGCCCTCCGACAAAAGCCGCTTGGTCAATGCCGCCAAACAGTTGGATCTGGTGGTGGGCATGACGGGCGACGGCGTCAACGACAGCCCCGCGCTCAAAAAAGCGGACGTGGGCTTTGCTATGGGCAGTGGCACGGAGGTGGCCAAGGAGGCCGGGGACGTGGTCATTATGGACGACAACTTCTCCACCATAGGCAAGGCGGTGCTGTACGGACGTACCATCTACAACAATATTTGCAAATTTATCGTCTACCAGCTTACCCTCAACGTGTCGGCGGTGGCCATCAACGTGTTGGCGCCCCTCTTTGGCATCAACAATCCCCTCACCATCATGCAGATCCTGTGGCTCAATTTGGTCATCGACACCTTGGCGGCGCTGGCATTCGGCGGCGAGCCCGCACTCGACAGGTATATGGACGAGCGCCCCAAAAATCGCGCCGACAACTTGGTGTCCGGGCCAATGTGGAGCACCATTTTTACGGGCGCGGCGGTCATGGTGGGCGTCAGCCTACTGCTGTTGCTTTCCCATGGGCTGTGGGGCTTCTTTGGCGCGGATAGAGGGTATACTGCCGACCAAATACTGCGCACGGCTTTCTTTACCTATTTCATTTTGGCGGCGGTATTCAACGGCTTCAACGTGCGTACCGATAGCCTCAATTTGCTCGAAAAAATCACCGCCAACAAGGGATTTTTGGCCTGTATGGGCGGCATCGTAGCCATACAACTGTTGCTCACCTACTTCGGCAAGCAAGTGTTTGCCTGCTACGGGCTATCCGCAGCGCAACTGGGCGTAGTGGCCGCCTTGGCCTTGCTCGTGGTGCCCGTCGACCTGGTGCGCAAGGCGGTGGTGCGCGGCGTGCGGCGTGCCAAAGCGAAACGGGCGGAACTGCCCCGATAGTCGACGAATCTATCCTACGGCGCCGTTGTCGAAACGATATAGGAGCGAGCCCCTATGGGAATTTGCTCTTTTTTTTGTACGGTGTTGCACTTGTTTTGACAAATCACCTGCATAAAAACTTAATAAAGTAAGATTTTTCAAATTTCTCGTGCAAAAACCGATTTTATATGATATAATGATTTTATAATGTAAAATGCCCCTTTTTGGGGTAGAAGGTGAATATGGATAACGAAAATTTGAATAGCGAAGCAATGCCTATGCGTCCGGCCGACGTTGCCACCACCTACCGACAGTTGCAAGAGGTAGAGTCGTGGGAGGACGAGGCGGACTTGGCACCCGACGACATGGCGGACGAGGAGGACGAAAGCGAGGGCGGGTTTGTGCGATACAATCGCGCGTTTATTGCCAAAATGAGCCTGGCAGCCGACAATCTCAAGACCTACTACAACGTGCTCAAAAACACGTTGCTTTCTTACAAAGGCGTCAAGAGCAGATTGTCTTGGTGCTGCGACAGTTTCAACTGCGGGCGCAATCAGTTGGCCAAGATCAACGTGCGCGGCAACGGCCTTATCGTCTACTTTGCGCTCGATGCCGACGACTATGAGGGTACCAAATACCGTTACCGCGACGTGGGCTTCAAAAAGAAATTTGCCCAAGTACCTATGCAGATCAAGGTCAAATCCAAGCGCGGCTTGCGCTATGCTATCGAACTGACGGCCGACGTCATGCGCCGCTTCGACATCAAGGCGGGCAAACCGCATACCGAGGCCTATGCGCCCGAGCGCGAGTCGGTTGAGAGTTTGATGCGTCGCAACTTGGTGCGCGTGGTCAATCAAGCGACATCGGCACCCTCGACCCATAGCGGACAAGACGCGCTACCCGAGGTCGGCGTTTTGGAGACGGTGGCCGCCGACGTTGCCCCCGTCTTGGTGGACGCCGCGGTGGCAGAGAGCCACATGACCGACAGCGAAGCCCGCGCCCAAATCGTGGTGGAGCAGGGACGCCGTCGCCGTGGCAACAAAAAGTGTATGCTCAACCTCGACGTGATAGGGCGCGCCTTTGGCTCGGGCGACGAGGTCACCATCGACAACTTGATTGCCAAAAAAATGGTGCATCCGCAATGCGGCTATCTCAAAATATGCGCGCGCGGTGCGTTGGATAAACCCCTGACGGTCAAGGCAAACGATTTCAGTTTGATAGCCGTCAAAATGATCGTGTTGACGGGCGGCAAAGCCGTCCGCGTCAAAGGAGAATAGTATGCGACTTTCCTTTTGCAAAACACTCCTCGTGGTCTGTTTGGCTCTGCTGGTGGCGGTAGCGGCGATCGGCGCCGTGCTGTATGCGCCCCGTGCGGTAGCCAAGGCGGACGACGTGCTGTTGCCCCTCGAATTGTCCCAAATCAGTTCGGCCGAGCGGCAGTACGGGGACAAAATCTACGATTTGGTTACCGAGGACGGCAAGATCTACGGCGATCTGCTCACCAAGAACGATATACCCATAGGGTTCAAGGTCAACGCCTCGGGTAGCAACTATATCAAGGCGTCCGACTTGGTGGGCTGCGAGTCTTCGCGCGCGCCGTCGGCTACCTATACACCCGCTACCGTGCAGTTGGCTTCGTCTGCGGGCTTGGTGCAAGCCGACGTGTTACGCTCCTACCGCTCCGACGACACCTCTACGGGGTGGTACTATCTCACCTACGAGGACGAGAGCCGCGCCCAAACCTTCTTTGCGCCTTTGCAGGTCTATCTGCGGGCTACCGACGCGCCCTATACGGGGTGTTTTGTCGTTACCTACAACAGCAACGATTTTATGCACCTGCGCGTTGAGCCGAGGCGCGTCACTATGGCATACGACGCCGCTAACAGTTACAAGGGCACGGGCTCGGGCGGCGAGGCGTTGGTCGCCGCCGAACACGAGGGCGTGCTGTACGTGGAGCACACCTATGGCGACGCCGGCGATACCATAGCGTTTGCCGAGGCGGAGGACAGCAAAAAGGTGATGACCGCCTTTGGCGACGTATTGACGGCGCGTACCGCTTTTGCGGGCAACGACAGCACCTCTCACGTGGGCTACTACGAGATAGAAACCCTCGATTTGGAGTTGAAACGCGGCGACAAAGACGTCAGCGGCAACTACGATGTATCTTCGGCCCGCAGCGGACTTGCGGGCGTGCAATATACGGGTTACGGCGTGCGCGTCGTGCCCTGCCCGGTGTTTATCGGCACCTTTGGAAAAGAGCGCAAATTCACCACCAAGCGCACCGCCTACGCCGATCTGTATGACGGCGAGGCCTATACGACGGGCACCTTCTCGTCGCAGGGCTTCGGCATGGCGGTGGCGCCCTCGGTCGTGGCCGGCCAGACCCTCACCGTGTACTACGACGTAGTGGCGGGGCAAGAGGGCCTGTGGGACGTGGAGGACGGCCAACCGCGCGAGGGCGTGGTGGCCATTACGGGCGAGGGTGAGCGCTGGGCGCTTGCCATCGTGGGCTGGACGGTGGCCAATGCCGACGAAAGCGCCGCCTACGATCCCCAAGCCACCGACTATAGGGTAGAGCCCGCCGACGGCGCGGCGTTTTGGTTGCAGGTATCGGCACGCGAAGTGGTGCTGTACGATAGCGACAACGGCGGCGTGCCCGGGCAAGAGGGCGAATGGGTGGACGTGGTGGCCAACCACATAGCCATCAGCCGCCCCTACGGCTATGCCTACACGGGCGAGCCAGTCTCCTATGCGCTGACGCTGGACGGCACGCGCGTGACGCTGTCGTTCGAGGTGAAATATGCGGGGAAATCGCTGGCCGAGTATTTGGCCGCCGAGGGAGAGGAGAGCATTATATTGCCCGCCCGCACCTACGAGATCATCAACTACGTGGTTACCGACGAGCACTATATAGTGGAGTTGGACGCCAGCGTGCATTGGACGGTCACCAAAAAGGTGGCCGATTATGCGGCCTTGTCGGGCTGGGGCATTGCCGGCAGCTATGTGGCCGACGCCTCCCGCAACGCCACCGCCGCCCAAAAGGTCTTTGCCGCCTACCTTGCTTCGATAGGCGTGGACGAGGGCATCTGCGTGGCCGAATACGACTACGACGAGGCGATAGCGGAGCGCCAACTCAACGTGGGCTTCGTGGACTACGACTTGCTCGAAAACGTGGTGCAACCCGTAGCGGTGGCTGCCTCGTATCCGGGCTACTACGCCATAGAATACGTCAACGCCAACTATCAGGTGCCCGCGGGTACTTTGTACGTTCGCGTCAACCCCGTGGTGGTCACCTTGTCCTTGCCTGCCGACGCCGTGTACAATGCTGAGCGATACGACGCTACCGTTTTGTATGCCGGCGAGCCAACCAATCCCTTTGCCGAGCAAGGGTGGCAAGTGGGGCTTACCTATCGCGCGGGCACACGCGCGGCCGATCCTATAGATGCAGGCACCTATACGGTGTCCGTATCCGTATCGGGCCCCGACGACGCCAATCCCTATTTGCAATACAACGGCACGGGCGAGCGCTTCAGCATTGCCGCCAAAACCGTGTCGGTTACCTTGCGCTCCAACGCGCAGACGTCCAAAGTGTTTGGTGAAACGGTGCGTGCCCAACGCATTACGTACACCAAAGACGGGTTTGAAGGTTCGGACGACGTTACGCTGTCTTCGGATGCGCTCGACGCCAACGCCGCGCCCGGATCCTATGCCATTTCGGCCACCGTATCGCGCGGCAATGCCGGCAACTATCGCGTTACGCTGTTTGGAGCCGATGGCAGAGCCAATCCCAAATTTGTTGTTTCCAAAATAGCCGTAGACGATGTTTTGCAGTACTTCAACGACTACCTCGACTATTGCGTGATGGATGTGTCTACCGACACTATACACCTTAGTCCCATCGACTACAACGGCGTATACGTAGGCGGCGTTCACTATGCCTACGCCGGCGCCGACGGCTCGTGGCAAGAGGCGGACGAGTATATCTACGACCTCGCCGAAGGCACCAAATATAACGTGCGCATAGTCATCGACGGCGACGGGGCATATATCGAGGCAGGCGAGGATATCTACACCGACAGTATCGAAGTCGTTACGCTGATAGAAGCGCCTACGCTTAGCCAAGACAGAATGCTGTCTTCGGGCAAGTCGGTGGTGGTGAGTATCGACAACTACGACCGCGCCAAGACGTATGCGGTGGTGGCATATGCCGCGCAGGACGATTTGCCCCAAAACATAGTGGAAAAGGCGCTGGGTACGCCCGACGCCGAGGGCAATTACACCATTGCCCGCGCCTATAGCGTGGTGGACGGCGTGGATGAAATGGAGGGATATTTGTTGTTAGATGCGCTGGGCGAGATGTCTGCCGGTAGCGAATACCAAGTGGTAGTGGTGGTCAAAACGCACGACAGTGCCGTTTTGAGTGAGCCGCTCACCGTGTACACGCGCGCCGCCGCCCCCGTCTTGCGTTCTGCCTCGTTTGCGGTATCCTTCGATTCCATCGAGGTGCCCGAGGGATACTACGTCTATTTGGCGCCCGTAGACAACAACAGCGCGTTGCCCGTTGCCTCGGTGGTAGAGACCACTATGCACGCCGTCGGCCTCGACTACGCCACGCTTGCCGCCAGCGGCGCCGAGCTTAGTGCCGAATACGTAGAGGAAGTTACGCACGACTTGGTGCCCAACACCACCTACGTTTTGGCGGTGTGGACAGACGACGAGGACGGGTTTGCATCGGACGTGCAATGCTTTACCTTCAAGACGCGCGTCAACAGCGCCAATCGCTACAACTATTCGGGCGCTATGCTCTATATCGCCAAATATCTGTTGGTGGGCTTGTTGGGTATAACCTTTGTGTGTATGCTCATCTGCGCCATTCGCTATGCGGTGATCAAAAAGAAACTTTCGGGAGGTAACCATTGATGGGAAATCTCAACTTTAACAATCTATTTATCGGCCTTAGTATAGAACAAATCGTGGTATTGGGCATACTCGTCATCGTCAGCGTGCTTTTCGGTTTGATGGCAGGCGCCAGCATCTTCTATCCTTTGGGGTATCGTCGTTGCCGCAAAGACGGCAAGGGTGCCACCGCCGCTCCCACCGTCAGCCAAGAGGCATTGGCGGCCGCCGTGCTGGCGCAACAAGGCAAAGAGGTGCCCGACACCTTTGACGAGGAGGAGAATTTCGACTACGACAGCGACGATCTGTTTAACTTTGTGGACGAGGAGGACGCGGCGGAATCCGAGTCCATCGCGGCGCAACCTGCGGCCCAACCCGCCGAGGAACCCCTAGAGGAGGCGCCCAAAGCCGAGCCCATTGTGGACGACGCGCCCATCGTGCCCGCGTTGTTGGACGTTGCCCCCGGCACGGGCGAGCAAGTGGTGGTGGCGGGAGAGCCTTTGCGCGACGAAGTTTTCGTGCGCATGGAGGCGCGCAACAAACGGCAAGTGCCCCTCGTCGGGCGCGGCGTGGTGCTCGACTACTGCGCGCGGATGACGCCGCTCGCGGGCGCACTGCCCATCATCGTGCAACCCCAAAGCGCCCCACACGCCTACGATCGTCTGCTCGTCAAGGATTATACCTTTGCCGTGGTGTATGAGTACAACAAAGTGTTGCGGCTGGTGCTGCGTTTGCACGCCAATACCATAGCCGCGCTGCGCCAATCTGCCGGCAATACCGTGCAGCAACAGTCGGATTGGGGCGAGGATTGGTACGGCTGGGTCGTGACCGATATAGAACATTGCGAAAAAGTGGTGGCCAAAGTGTTGGATATGAGCTACAAATACGTGGCTCACGCCACCTACAAGCGCGGCAAAGAGGGAGACTTTTTGCCCAAGGTCGAGCCCTATGAGGAAGCCGTGTCGGCGTTGGCGGACGCCTACGAGCCCGCGGCAGACGCCGTGTACGTTGCCTTGGCGGGACAAATGAACGACAAATATCAGTTGCACTACTTCGGCAAACGCGAGGCCGCGCAATTCGCCGCCACCATAGCGGGCAGTTTGCCCGTGTCGGTAGAGGATTCGGGCAATATGGCGGTGCTCAAAGCGGGCAGTTATATGTTTGCCGCCGTGTACGAGAGTTACGGCGCCGTCAAAGTGTTGTTCCGCGCCGACAAAGAGTACGTGGACGTGTTGCGCGCCGAGCACCCCTACGTGGGCGCCAGCGAAGTGCCCAAGAGCGAGTATCGCCAATGGTACTACGCCGTGTTGGACAAATCCTTCGACGAGGAGCAGATCACCCAAATACTCACCACGGCCTATCAACACGTCGTGGCGCAGATGGCATAGCGCAAAAGGCATAGCAATACAAAAAATCGACTGCCCGCAAGCAGTCGATTTTTTGGTTGTTGCGCTATCGGATAGTTGTTGCGCTACCGGATAGTTGTTGCGCTACCGGATAGTTGTTGCGCTACCGGATAGTTGTTGCGCT
>CAMPCZ010000016.1 GCA_946648015.1 uncultured Clostridia bacterium | reverse complement strand
GTGTTAAATTGTTTCTTCCTTGCCATAAAAAATGCACCTCCAAAAGTTTTTCATTTCTGTCCAACTTTTGGGGTGCACTTCAAAAGTGCGGCTATTTTTTTATGCAAAACGGTTGACAAGATAGTGGCGTACGGATATAATTGGCGTGTAAAGGAAAAATACTTTACACCAACGCGGCAAGGAGGCGAGTATGACCATAGAGGATCGCTTTATGATAGCGGAACTTTTGCAAGAATACGGCGCCTTGCTCACCGACAAGCAGCGCGAGACCGTGGCAATGTATTGCGATATGGATCTGTCGCTTGCCGAGGTCGCCGACGAGGTGGGCACCACCCGTCAGGCCGTGCGCGACGTCATTGTGCGCGCGGTGGCCGTGTTGGAGCAGTACGAGGCGAAGATGGGCAACGTGCGACTCAAAAGCGCATTGCTCGCCGTCCTCAAGGGGTGTACGGGCGAGAATTGGCAATCGGCGTGCAACCAAGCGATAGCATTGTTGGAGGATTGATATGGCTACTTTCGGCACTTTGAGCGAAAAACTCAACCACATCTTTTCCAAACTCAAAAACAAAGGCGCCTTGACCGAGCTGGAGATCAAGCAAGCCATGCGCGAGGTGCGCATTGCATTGCTCGCCGCGGACGTCAACGTCAATGTCGTCAAAGATTTTGTCGCCCGCGTCAGCGAAAAAGCGCTGGGCGAGGAGATATTGAAATCGCTCACCTCGGCACAGCAGGTCGTGAAAATCGTGCACGAGGAGTTGATCGCCCTAATGGGCGCCAGCTACAGCAAGCTTAACGTGAGCGATCGTCCGCCAACCGTCATATTGATGTGCGGTCTGCAGGGTAGCGGCAAGACCACTATGTGCGGCAAATTGGGCTACTTGCTCAAAAAGCAAAACAAGCGCCCCTTCTTGGTGGCTTGCGATATCTATCGTCCCGCAGCCGTCTTGCAGTTGCAACGCGTGGGCGAAAAAGCGGGCGTGCCCGTCTTCGAGCGAGGCCAGCAAGACCCCCGCAAGACGGTAAAGGCCGCCATAGAGGAAGCCACGGCCAAGGGCTATGATACGATGATAGTAGATACCGCCGGCCGCTTGCACATAGACGAGGCTCTTATGCGCGAGTTGGAGGATCTCAAGGGCATATTGCACCCCGCCGAGATTTTGCTGGTGGTGGACGCAATGTTGGGGCAAGACGCAGTCAACGTGGCCAAGGAGTTCGATCAACACATGGACATTACGGGCGTAGTCCTCTCGAAGATGGACGGTGATACTCGTGGCGGCGTGGCGCTGTCGGTACGCGCCGTAACGGGCAAACCCATCAAGTTCGTATCCATGGGCGAAAAGATGACCGACCTCGAGATATTCCATCCCGATCGCATGGCGTCGCGCATATTGGGTATGGGCGACGTGTTGACGCTCATAGAAAAGGCCGAGCAAGCCTACACCCAAGAGGAAGCCCTCAAAATGCAACAAAAAATACGGCAAGCGACCTTTACGCTCAGCGACTTTTTGGAGCAATTTGACAAGCTCTCGTCTATGGGCGATCTGTCGGGTATGCTGGGCATGGTACCCGGGCTCGGCGGCAAAGTCAAAGCGGAAGATTTGACCGTAGACGAGGATAGAGTCAAACGTATGAAGGCTATCATCTACAGCATGACGCCTGAGGAGCGCGATAATCCCGACATCATCAAGGCTAGCCGCAAAAAGCGCGTGGCGCAAGGCAGCGGCACTACCATTCAAGAGGTCAACCAACTGCTCAAACAATTCGAGTCCACTCGCGATATGATGAAAAAGATGATGCGCGGTGGCAAAAGGCGGGGCGGATTCCCCTTCTAATAGCACAAATGCCGAAAGGTAAATATATAACGTAAGAACAAAACATTGGAGGTAATATTATGGTAAAAATCAGATTGACTCGCATCGGTGCAAAGAAAAACCCCTGCTATCGTATCGTCGCTATGGACGGCCGCAAGGCCCGCGATGGTGAGTATATCGAGCAAATCGGTATCTATCAACCCAAGACCAATCCCGCCACCGTCAAGATCGACGTGGAGTTGGCAAAGAAATGGTTGGCCAACGGTGCCCAACCCACCGATACCGTGAGAGATCTTTTCCGCAAAGAGAACATTCTGTAGTCGTATGCAAGAATTGTTGGAATATATCGTATCCGCTTTGATTGGCGAAGACAAAGAATTTGATGTCGTCGTCAAAGAGAAGGAACGTACCATCTACTTGCACGTCAACAAAGAGGATATCGGCAAAGTAATCGGTAAGTCGGGCAAAATTGCCAAGGCCATACGTACCATCGTCAAGGCCGCGGCCGGCAAGATTAACCACAAATATAACGTAGAGATTTTGGAGAGAGATTGAAAAGAATCGTCGTCGGCAAAATCGCAAAACCTCAGGGCATCAAAGGCGAAGTAAAACTACAATGCTACGTCGATGCGCCTGAAGGTTTTTTGCGTATACGCGAAGTGTACGTAGGCGAAAACCTAATGCACGTCAGTCGCGCCCGCACCGTGGGTGCCGACGTCTTTTTGTCTTTGGAGGGCGTGTCCGATCGCAATGCGGCCGAATTGCTGCGCGATCTGGAGGTGTCCGTCCCCCGCGACAAGGCCGACGCGCTCAAAACGGGCGAATGGTTTGTGTCCGATCTCGTGGGGTTGCGCGTCGTGTGCGAGGGCGAGGAGATGGGCACGGTCGTCGACGTTTTGCAGTATGGCGCAGCCGATATTTTCGACGTGCGCGGTGCCAAAAACTATTTGGTGCCGTTTCTCAAAGCGTTGGTGCTCTCAATCGACCTCGAGGCGGGCGTAATGCAGGTAGACAAGGCCAAATGGCGGGAGGTTTGCTGTGAAAATTAGCATTTTGACGGTATTTCCCGATATGTACGGTGCCTTGCACCAAAGTGTGGTCGGCCGTGCTATAGAGGACGGCGCGTTTGCCTTGGATGTGGTCAACGTGCGCGATTATAGCGCCGACAAGCATCGCCGCACCGACGACTATCCCTTTGGCGGTGGCGCGGGCATGGTGATGACGCCTCAGCCCATACACGACGCCATCGTGGCCACCGACCCCGAGCACCGCTGTCGCCGCATTTTTTTGTCTCCTCGCGGCGCTACGTTTACCCAAAAGCGCGCCAAAGAGTTGGCGGAAGGGCAGGATCTGTTGCTATTGTGCGGCTCCTACGAAGGGGTGGACGAACGCGTGATAGCGTTGGACATCGACGAGGAGATAAGCATCGGCGACTACGTATTGACCAGCGGCGACTTGGCGGCGATGGTGGTCGTCAACGCCATCAGTCGCAACATACAGGGTGTATTGGGCAGCGCCGAGAGCGCGGTAGACGAGAGTTTTTCGGAAAATTTGCTCGAATATCCGCAGTATACCCGGCCGCAAGAGTTTATGGGTTTGACCGTGCCCGAAGTGTTGCTATCGGGCAATCACGCCAAAATAGCGGCTTGGCGCAGAGAGGAAGCATTTCGCATTACCAAAGAACGCCGTCCCGACCTGTTGGAGAAGAAGCAATGATCATTCAATGGTTTCCGGGACATATGACCAAGGCCTTGCGCCAAATGGAAGCGTCCATTGCCAAGGTAGATACCATCGTATACGTATTGGACGCCCGCGCGCCGTTGTCGTGCGTCAACGTGCAGTTCGAGCCGCTTATCGCCAGGCGCAACGTGGTATACGTCATCAACAAGATAGATATGGTGGAGCCCGAGGACGTGCGAGCGTGGCAGCGCCACTTCGAGGCAGAGGGCAAGACTGTGGTGCTCAGCAATTCTACGGCCGGTAGGGACGCGGGCAAAGTGGTGGCCGCACTCCATGCAGTCAATCGTGAAAAGATAGAAAGAAACGCCCAAAAAGGCGTGCAATATATGGTCAAGGCCATGGTGATAGGTATGCCCAATACGGGCAAGAGTACCCTCATCAACAGCCTTGCCAAAGACAAACGCACCGTAACGGGCAACCGTCCCGGTGTAACCAAAGGCGAGCAGTGGATTCGCCTTGCCAACGGCGTGGTGCTGCTGGATACGCCGGGCACGCTGTGCCACAGCATAGAGGTGGAACAAACCGCTTATAATTTGGCGTACATAGGGTGTATTCGCGACGCTATTTTGGATATGGAAGGACTTACGCTCAAGTTTTTGGAGCAGAGGATTGCGTGGTACCCCGACGCCATTCGCTCGCGCTATCAAGTGGAGCCACTGGGCCATACGCCCCTCGAATTATACGAAGAAATAGCCAGCAGGCGCGGATTTGTGCTGAAACGCGGCGAAATAGATTACGAGCGAACCGCAGCTGCCGTAATGGACGATTTTCGCAAAGGCCGTATGGGTAAATTGATTTTGGAGAAACCCGATGAGCAAACCGAATAAAACGCCGGTGGATATGTTGGCGTACGAAAAGATGTGGCAATCGAGGGGGTGTGCCCTCATTGCCGGCATAGACGAGGCCGGCCGAGGCCCTTTGGCCGGGCCTGTGGTGGCCGCGTGCGCCGTTATGCCCTTGGACGACCTCATCGAAGGCGTCAATGACAGCAAAAAACTCAGTGAAAAAAAGCGCGAGGCGCTGTATCCGATCATACGCGAAAAAGCGCTGGCATACAGCATTGTGGCTGTGGACGAAAAGCGTATAGACCAAGTCAATATTCTCAACGCCACCAAAGAGGCGATGCGCCGTTGTTTGGAGCAGTTGACTTTGCGCCCCGATGTGGTACTGGTAGACGCGGTGCAATTGGAGTGCGACTACACGGTGCACGCCATTGTCAAAGGCGACGCGCTATCCTATACTATCGCGTGCGCGTCCGTGTTGGCCAAGGTATATCGAGACCACTTGATGCTCGACTTCGCCCGCGAGTATCCGCAATACGGCTTTGACCAGCACAAGGGCTACGGCACTGCCGCGCACATTGCCGCCTTGCGTGCCTACGGCCCCTCGCCCATACATCGCCGCACCTTTATCGGCCACTTTGTAGACCCCGATGAATAATCGTTATACAGGAATAGAGGGCGAGGCTATCGTGTGCCAATATATGACTGCGCGGGGCATGACCATATTGGAGCGCAACTATTCCACACCCCAAGGCGAGGTGGATATCGTGGCGATGGACGGCGAGTACCTTGTGTTTTGCGAGGTCAAAGCGCGCCGCAACAACCGTATGGGCTACGCGGTAGAGGCCGTAACGCCCCAAAAGATAACCCAAATCGTGCGCGCGGCGCAATGGTACCTCAAATGCCATCACAAAGAAAACGTAGACGTGCGCTTTGACATAGCGGCGGTAGACCTTGGCGAGCAATCGGTGGAGTATATTCCCAACGCATTTAGCCAAAACGACGCAGGGCGGCGCAATCATTGGTAAATTTTTGTAAAAGCGCGTGAAAAAACGCTTGCCAAAGCAAGTGCGGTATGGTATGATAGTATGGACTTCGGGTGGTCCTCTGTGCTGTAAGACTTGAGCGCACGAACACTTTGATACAAAGGGAGGTAAGTCATGAACGTTATTGATGTCATCGAGCAAGAGCAAATGAAGAAGGATATTCCCGAATTCAAAATCGGCGATACGCTTCGTATCACTTTGCGTTTCAAAGAGGTCACCCGTGCGGGTACCGCTCCCGGCGGTAGCAAGAACCAGCACGCTGCCAAAACCGTGAAAGAAGAGATCAAGACCCAAGTTTACGAGGGCACCCTGATCGCTCGCAAAAACGGCGGCCTGCGTGAGACCATCACCGTGCGCAAGATTTCGTCGGGCGTCGGCGTCGAAAAGACCTTTATGGTGCACAGCCCCCAGATCCAAAAGATCGAGGTCGTTCGCAAAGGTTACGTGCGTCGTGCCAAGTTGTACTATCTGCGTGAGCGTACCGGCAAAGCTGCTCGTGTGCGTGCCGCCAAGATCGTGTACACCAAGTAATCGATTGCAAAAAAAGCAGTTGTCCCGCGGGGCAACTGTTTTTTTATGCCTCCGTAGCGCTATGCGCTCGCGTTCGGCGAGGTCGTTCGACAGTGGATGGCTACCCAAGGCAACCAAGTAGTAGTGCAAGCGTTGTATGCGTGCAAACCCAAGATGATGGCACAAAAAGGCGATAGCACTCTCTTTTTAACGGAATTTGCGTGCGTATCTACGCGCGCGCGCGCGATATATATCGCGCGATATGTTTTAATAAATTGTGTTAAACCGCTTGCAATTTGGTCGGCGGCACTATACAATAAGAGTACACGACTATGAGAGGTGTACTATGAAAAAGAAAATTTTGTTGACTGTGCTTGTGTTGGTCGTAGCCGTCGCGCTGTTGGTCGGTTGTTCCGCCAAGAGCGACAATACAGTGGATACCGACGCGGAGTTGTTGTCCAATGGCAATTTTGAACTGAACGTGCCCGACACGGGTTGGACGGTAAGCAAAACGGGGGAGAGCGGCAGCGTTACCTTCCCCTACTTCAGTGCCGACGCGCAAGGGTACGACGCCGAGCGCGGTCACCGCTATGCCGTTATTACCGCCGAAAGCGGCAAGACCACCTTTACCCGTGTGTCGCAGACCGTATCTATCGAGCCGCATCGCACGTATCGGTTGTCGGTGGACTATCGCATTACCACCACCGTTGCCGCGGGGGACGGAGCCAAAGGCTTCTACCTTACGTTGGACGGCTTCAAATATTTCTATCGCGCAGCCACCGTGGAGACGGATGGTTGGCAGACTTGGAAATTGTACTTCAATTCCGACAACTACGATGAGGTTACCGTTGTACTGGGGTTGGGCGAGGCCGACTATATTGCCCAAGCGGGTGTAGTCAACTTCGACAACGTCAGTTTGGTTTGCCTCGACGACGCAGCGGCTGCGGACGTCGTCGCGCAGTCGTTGAGCCAAGCCAACACCTTGGGCGGCAAATACGACAGCAACTACCGTATGAGCGGCGTGGACGTTGTGTTTACCGTGCTCATCGTGGTGCTGACGGCAGGCCTGTTGGTGGCGGCCTACTTTGCTTTGCGTCGTCTGAGTGTTAAGAAAGATGTGGAGATCGCGCCCAACGGTATGGTGAAGGGTAGTAGCATACTCAAAAACACCACTTTCCTTTTGATCGTTACCTTGGTGGTGGGTTTTGCCATGCGTTTGGTGCTGTCCCTCACGTTGTTCGGCTACGGCGCGTATGAGAATGCCGTGATGAGCAACACTACCGCTATGCTCGAAAACAAATTGTGGGGCTACTACTTCAATTATGAAACCTACTATGCGCCCGGCGCGATGTACCTGCTATACGTCATGGGTGCTATCGCCGCGCCGCTCAAACTGACGGCCGGCACGCAGGGCATGGCCATTTTCCTCAAAATACCCGCGTTGATCGCCGATTTGTTGCTGATCGCCATCGTGTTTTTGGCGGTGGACAAGCGCAAAGGATCGGTGTGGGCGTTGGTGATCGGCCTGACCATGGCTTTGTTGCCCGTGCTCTATGCGGCTTCGGCTTTGTGGGGCGTATATACGTCCATCGCGGCGCTCTTTTTGGTGCTTACCTTTATGGCCGTGCGCAAAAAACAAGTCATCAAGATGACGGTGTTCTATTTCCTCGCCGTGCTATTTGCCGAGGAGGCCCTCATTTTGTTGCCGCTATTGGTGGTGTACGCCATCATGCTATATGTCAAATATCCCGAAACGCGTATGCGCTTGCCCATTGCCGCCACGGTGGCGTTTGTGGTAGGCTATGCCGTTACCGTGCCTTTGGCTCTGGACTACTACGTGGCGGGGCACCCCTTCATCGTGTTGGAGCGCTACGTTACCGTGTTCAATCAAAACGACTATTTTGCCCGCAATATCTTCAACCTTTACGCGATGGTGGGCGTAGGCGCCAATAGCGTCAATACGGCCGGCGTGGTGATGGGCGCTATCTTTGCCGCCGCCTCTATGTTGGGCGGCATCGCCATGTATCTCAAAAATCGCAATCGTCAAGACTTGTTGATGTATGCCGCGTGGACGCTTATCGCCGTATACACCACCTCGGTGCGCATGAATTTGTGGGTGCTGATGCTGGGCGCGGTGCTATTGCTGACCTACGTCGCCTACACCGACGAAAAACGCTTGGCGTGGTGCTTCGGGGCTTTTGCCGTGACGAGTGCCGTCAACGCTTGCTACGTTATGGCCGTGGGCGGCAACGTCAAGGGCGGTGTGGGTGCCGCGGGCGTTACCGTGGCGTCGTTGGATCCCGTAGCCATCGTGTTTTCGGCATTGACGCTTGTCACGTTCTTTGCCCTTACCTACGTTGTGGCGGACGTCTGCTTGGGGCGCAAAAAGCCCTTTATGCCTCTTGTTCGCTCTAAGCGCGACAGGAATAAAGAAAAGGGCAATGTCGCCGACCAACAATAGTCGCTATGCTCGCCAAAGTCAAAAGTTTTAGTTTAATAGGGCTGGCGGGGTTCCCCGTCGATATCGAGGTGGATATCAATGCCGGCGTACCTGCCATAGATATGGTAGGTATGCCCGACGTCGCCGTCAAAGAGGCGAAAAACCGCGTGAAGAGCGCCATCGCCAACAGTGGGCTGCTGTATCCCATCAAACGCATTACCGTCAACTTTGCGCCTGCCGATTTGCGCAAAGAGGGCACGTTGTTCGATTTGCCCTTGGCGCTGGCTATCTTGTGCGCGTCCCAACAAGTGCCGCCTAGCCCCTTGGGGGAGTTCGTTCTCATTGGCGAACTGAGTTTGGACGGCAGTTTGCGGCACGTCAACGGTATGACGCCCTTGCTCATATCGGGTATGCAGGCGGGCTATACCAAGTTTATCATTCCCGCTTCCAACGCCGCCGAGGCGTCTTTCGTGGAGGGGTTGGAAGTATATGCGGCCAAAGATCTATTGTCCGTCGTCAACTTTTTGTCGGGTGCGGCGCCCTTGCAACGCGTGGCGCACAGCGAATACAACCCTACCGCCGGCAAGGGGCTATACGGCTTTGATTTTGCCGACGTACACGGACAAGCCGTGGCCAAGCGCGCGTTGGAGATAGCGGTGGCGGGCGGTCACAACGTGTTGATGATAGGCCCCCCGGGCGCAGGCAAAACAATGCTGGCCAAATGCGTGCTGTCCATCATGCCGGATATGACCTTTGACGAGGCGGTAGAAGTGACCAAAATTCACTCGGTCGCGGGGCTATTGGATGCGGACAAAGGCATCGTTTCGCTGCGGCCTTTCCGGTCGCCGCATCACAGTGCCACCGTGCCATCGCTGGTGGGTGGCGACCGCAAGGCCAAGCCGGGCGAGGTAAGTTTGGCACACTTGGGCGTGCTGTTTTTGGACGAGGTGCCCGAGTACAATCGACGCGCTCTGGAGGCGCTGCGCCAACCTATGGAGGACGGCGTGGTAACGGTGTCGCGCATTGCCCAAACGGTGGAGTATCCCGCCAACTTTATGCTCATTGGCAGCATGAACCCTTGTCCATGCGGCAACTATGGCAGCAAAGTCAACGCGTGCACTTGCACCCCGGTGCAAATACACAACTACATCAATAGGCTATCGGGCCCTTTGCTCGACCGCATAGATATTCAAATAGAGGTGGACAACATCACCTACGGCGAGTTTGCCCAAGCCGTACCTGCCGAGAGTTCGGCCGACATACGAGAGCGCGTCGTCAAAGTGCGCGAGTTGCAACGCGAACGCTACAAGGGGTTGCCAATGCTCACCAACAGCGAGATGAGCAACCGCGAAATCAAAAAGTATTGTCCGTTGGACAAGGAATGCGAACAGTTGCTGGAGTTGGCATTTCACAAATTGGGGCTGTCGGCGCGTGCGTCCTACCGCATATTGCGCGTGGCGCGCACCATTGCCGATATCGAGGGCAGTGAGCGCATAGCCGTCAATCATCTGTCCGAGGCCATACAGTATAGGTCTCTGGATCGCAAGTATTGGAGTTAGGTATGTATTCGAGTTCGCAACGAGGGTATTTGTGGCTCTCCCTCACGCCCAAGATGACGCCCCTAAGGCGCCGCCGGTTGCTGGAGTACGAGCCGGATCCGGGGCGTTTGATGCAAGACTTCGAGGCTTGCCGCGACGACGTTGTGTCGCTTGTCGGAGAGGAAACGTACGAGGAATTGTTGCACACCATTCTGTCACGCAAAGTCGACCGAGAGATCGAGGCGTTGCAGGCTATGGGGGCGGTGGCTCTTACCCCGGCCGACGACGACTTTCCCTCGGGGTTGCTCGACCTCGATCAACCGCCGGTGGCGCTCTATTGTAAGGGCGACCTATCGCTACTGTTGGGGCGCAACTTGGCGGTGGTAGGCACGCGCGCCATCACGCGATATGGGCGCGACGTCACCCAAAATATGGTGGCCGACCTCGTTACGCACGGCTTTTGCATCGTCAGCGGTCTGGCACGCGGCGTGGATACGGTGGCGCATCGCACGGCACTATCTTACGACAAACTGACCATCGGCGTGTTGCCCTGCGGGTTGGACAAGGTGTATCCGGCCGAAAACAAAGACCTATACGAACAGATAGCCGCCAAGGGATTGTTGGTCAGCGAGTATCCCTTGGGCACTACCGTGCAACAATACACCTTTGTGGAGCGTAATCGCATCATAGCGGCGTTGGCAATGGGCGTATTGGTAACCGAAGCGGGCGAACATAGCGGTGCCGGCATAACGGTCAACCACGCATTGGAGCAATCGCGCGACGTGTTCGTCGTGCCCGGCAATATCTACAGCAAGGCGTCGGTGGGCACCAATAATATGCTCAAAAGTATGCAGGGCGCTTTGGTAACGACGGCATACGACATATTGGAATACTACCACGTGGCGGTGGATCAAGGCCCCGCTTGCGACTTGCAGTTGGATATAGTGGAAACGCAAATCATGGAAGCCCTCGAGGAGGGCGACCGCCATATAGAGGAGTTGATGGCTCTCACGCAAATGAACGTCAGCACTCTTACGCCCATTCTCACCAAGTTGGAATTGATGGGATTGGTCAAAAAACTTACTGGAAACTACTTTGGCAAATAACCGGAGGCATAATGAAATTAGTAATCGTAGAATCGCCCAAAAAGGCAAAAACAATCGAAAAGTATCTTGGCTCGGACTTTAAGGTGCGCGCCAGCGGCGGCCATATATGCGACTTGCCGGACCGCAGTCTTGGCATCGACATCAACAACAATTTCAAGCCCGAGTATGTGGTCAACCCCGACAAAGAGCGCACCATAGAGGCGCTCAAACAAGAGGTTGCCCGCGCAAGCACGGTCTATTTGGCAACCGACCCCGACCGCGAGGGTGAGGCTATCAGTTGGCACCTTGCGGTTCATTTGGGTTTGCCGGACGACTGCAATCGCATCGAGTTTCACGAAATCAGCAAAAAAGCCGTAACGGCGGCGTTGCTTGCGCCTCGCAAAATAGATATGAATTTGGTCAACGCACAACAGGCGCGCCGCGTGTTGGACCGATTGGTGGGCTACAAAATAAGCCCCGTCATCAGCCGCAAGATCAAGTCGGGTCTGTCGGCGGGTCGGGTGCAATCGGCCGCTTTGCGTATGTTGGTGGATCGCGAGCGTGAAGTGCGCAATTTCGTGCCGCAGGAGTATTGGACGTTGCAAGCCTTGCTACACAAAGAGGATAGCAAGATCAAAGCCACCTTCGAGGAGATCAACGGCAAAAAGCACCGCATTGCCTCCAAAGCCGAGTTGGACGATATGCTTGCAAACATGAAGGGCAAGGACTATGTGGTGGACGTGGTCAAAAAGGCCGTGCGCAAGACCTTTCCTCAGCCTCCTTTTACCACCTCTACGTTGCAACAGGACGCCACCAGCAAGTTTGCCATGAGCGCTCCGCAGGTGATGCAGATCGCCCAGCAACTGTACGAAGGCATCGAGATAGAGGGGGAGGGTCACGTCGCGTTGGTCACCTACATTCGTACCGACAGCGTGCGCGTGTCTACCGACGCCATCTTCGACGCTCGCCGCTACATCGAGCAGACCTACGGCGCCGATTATTTGCCCAAATCGCCCATGAATTACAAGACGAGCAACCAAGCGCAGGACGCGCACGAGGCCATTCGTCCCATCAGCCTCGACCGCACGCCCCAAAGTCTGCGCAAAAAATTGTCGCACAACAATTATTTGGTGTACAAACTTATCTATGACCGCTTTGTGGCTTCTCAAATGATGCCCGCATTGTACAATACGTTGGATATACGCGTGGGCGTGCAGGCCACCCCCGATCAAAACTACGGTTTTCACACCAAAGGGCGCGCACTCAAATTCGCGGGGTATACCGCGGCGTATAGCGAAAGCAAGCCTGCCGAAACAGACGATGAGGCAGGGGATATCACTTCGCCCCTCGACGAAGGCGACGTATTGGTGGAGGACGAACTCAAATATGAGCAAAAGTTTACCAAACCGCCCCAGCGCTATACCGAAAGCAGCCTTATCAAGGCCATGGAAGAGAACGGCATCGGCCGCCCCAGCACCTACGCCAGCATCATCAGCGTGTTGTCCAAACGCGCCTATACGGGCCGCGATGGCAAATATATGACGGCTACCGAGTTGGGCGAGCAGGTCGTGGACGAGATCAACAAGCATTTTTCCAATATACTCGATCTCAAATTTACGGCCAACATGGAGCAATCGCTCGACGATATCGGCGCGGGCAAGCGCGAGTGGCAAAACTTGATTGCCGAGTTCTACCCCGGGTTCAAGGCACAGTTGGACGAGGCCTACCACGATACGGGCAGCAAAAAGCCCGCCGAGGTAACGGACATCAAGTGTGACAAATGCGGCGCGTTTATGGTCATCAAAGAGGGACGTAACGGCAGGTTTTTGGCTTGCCCCAACTATCCCGCTTGCAAAAATACCCGCAGTTTGGATCTCAAAGTGGTGGGCAAATGCCCGCGTTGCGGTTCGCCTGTGGCCGAAAAAACGTCCAAAGCGGGCAAAACCTTCTATGGTTGTACGGGCTATCCCAAGTGCGATTTTGCCGCGGGATTTGTGCCGGCACCCTATTTTTGCCCCGAGTGCGGCTCGGCGATGAAGCAAATCAACTATCGCAATCAACTCAAGTATAAGTGCACCAAGTGCAATCACGTAGAGGTGATAGCGAACTCCACCGACAAAAAAGAGTAGAGGTATACCGTGAAAGTAAGGATAGTAGGCGGAGGTTTGGCAGGTTGCGAGGCGGCGTATCAACTTTTGAAACGCGGCCATTCGGTTTGCCTGTACGAAATGCGCCCCCAGGTAAATACGGGTGCGCATCGCACCGACGCTTTGGCCGAATTGGTGTGTTCCAATAGCTTGAAAAGCGACCTTGCGGACACTTCCAGCGGTTTGCTCAAAGCCGAAATGCGTCTGTTGGATAGCCTTATATTGCAATGCGCCGAGGTGGCGCGCGTGCCGGCAGGCGGTGCTTTGGCCGTAGACCGCGAAAAGTTCAGCCGCGAGGTGTCGGCGAGGCTCTCGGCCTTCGACGACTTGGAGATACGGCGCGAAGAGGTGCGCGAGATAGACTACGAATTTCCCACCATTATAGCCACAGGCCCCTTGACTTCGCCCGCAATGGCCGAGCAAATACGCGGTTTTGCCGGCGAAAGTATGAGTTTTTGCGACGCAGTGGCTCCCATTGTATCGGCCGAAAGCCTCGATTTTAACCAAGTCTTCGAGGCCGCGCGCTACGACAAAGGGGAGGCAGATTACCTCAACTGCGGTATGAACAAAGAGCAATACTTGGCATTTTACGAGGCATTGGTAAGTGCCGAGTGCGTGGAGGACAAGTTGATAGACGCCACCTTCTACGAGAATTGTATGCCCATAGAGGTCATGGCCAAGCGCGGCGTAGACGCCATGCGGTTCGGGCCTTTGCGCCCCGTGGGCATACGTGGTCGCAATGGCGAAAAATACTATGCCGTGCTGCAACTGCGCAAAGAGAATACGGCAGGCGACACCTACAACTTGGTAGGGTTTCAGACCAACCTCAAGTTCGGGGAGCAAAAGCGCGTGTTCGGGCTTATCCCGGGGCTTGCCGATGCCGAATATTTGCGCTACGGCGTCATGCACCGCAATACCTATATCAATGCGCCCAAGGTGTTGGACGCTACCTTCCGCGTGCGCGATCATTCCAACATCTACGTGGCTGGGCAACTGTCGGGCGTAGAGGGGTATATGGAAAGCACCATGTCGGGATTGATAGCGGGCCTTTCGCTATCTCGTAGGCTTGCGGGCAAAGAGGCCTTGTTGCCCGACGAATATACGATGATAGGCGCGTTGTGCCGCTACGTTTCCAACGAAAGCATTGAGTGGCTGCAACCTATGAATAGCAATTTCGGCCTGTTGCCGAACATAACGGATGTGCGCGACAAGAAGCAACGCAAGGCGGCGTATGCCGAACGCGCATTGCAACATATGCAACTGTATTTGGCACAGTTGGAAGATAGGAGGTAAGTATGACTGAGTTTCACGGAACAACCATATGCGCCGTCAAGAAAGACGGTCGCACCATAGTGGCCGGCGACGGGCAGGTAACTATGGGCAATAGCGTGGTCTTCAAGGCCAACGCCGTCAAAGTAAAGAGAATATACGGTGGCAACGTGGTCATCGGGTTTGCCGGTACCGTGTCGGACGCTTTTGCCATGAGCGAGAGATTTGAAAAGATGCTGCAAAAGTTCAGCGGCAACCTGTTGCGCTCGGCAGTGGAATTGGCCGAGGTATGGCGCAACGACCAAGCGCGCAAATTGGAGGCTATGATGATAGCCGCCGACCACGATACCATGCTCATTATTTCGGGCACGGGTGAGGTGATCGACCCCGATTCGGGCGTGTGCGCCATCGGTAGCGGTGGCAACTATGCCTTGGCCGCGGCGCGCGCTTTGTACGATATAGACGGATTGGACGCCGAGCAAATAGCGCGCAAAGCCATGAAGATAGCGGGCGAGTTGTGTGTGTTTACCAACGGCAATCTGACCGTAGAGGAGGTGTAATATGGAATATACGCCGCAAGAGATCATAGAGCAACTGGATCGTTATATCATCGGGCAAGCCGAAGCCAAACGTATGGTGGCGGTAGCTTTGCGCAACCGCTATCGCCGTAGCAAGCTCAAAGAGGATATCCGCGAGGAAGTTACGCCCAAAAACATCATCATGAAAGGCCCCACCGGCGTGGGCAAAACCGAGATAGCCCGCCGCTTGGCCAAATTGGTAAAGGCGCCTTTCGTCAAAGTGGAAGCCACCAAGTTTACCGAGGTGGGCTACGTTGGTCGCGACGTCGAAAGTATGATACGCGACTTGGTGGAGGCCGCCATTCGCATAGTCAAAGAGGAAAAATTCGAGGAAGTCAAGCCCAAGGCTATGGACGAAGCCGTGCAAAAAGTGGCAAAGGCCCTGTTGCCCATGAAAAAGCAAATAGCCAAAGACGAGCCGGAGAGCCAAATCCTTGCCGAATTGGAGCAAGATCTGCGTGAAGGCAAGCTTGACGAAGTCAAGGTGAAGATGAGTTTTGTGGAGAGAGAAAAGCCCTTGTCCCTCAATCCGCAAGAGGGCGGAGAGATCAATCTCGGCTCTATCTTCGGCCAAATGACGGGACAAAAACGCACCAAAGAAAAGGAGACGTACGTCAAAGACGCCATGCAAATGATCATCAACGAGGTGAGCGAGCGCTTGGTGGATATGGACAACGTCAACGTAGAGGCCATACGGCGCGCCGAACAACACGGCATCATCTTTATCGACGAAATAGACAAAATCGCCCAAAGCGGCACCAACCATTCGGGGCCGGACGTATCGCGCGAGGGCGTACAACGCGACATATTGCCTATCGTCGAGGGTTGCACCGTCAATACCAAGTACGGCGCCATTCGCACCGATTTTATCTTGTTTATCGCGGCGGGCGCGTTTCACGTCAGCGAAGTGAAAGACCTTATACCCGAGTTGCAAGGTCGCTTCCCTGTGGTGGTGGATTTGCTTTCGCTCACCGAGGAGGACTTCGTGCGTATTCTTACCGAGCCGCACAACGCCATCACCAAGATGTACGCCGAGTTGCTCAAAGTGGACGGCGCCGAGATCACATATACCGAGGATGGCATCAAACGCATAGCCGAGATCGCCGTGTACGACAATGCCAACCACGAGGACATCGGCGCAAGACGGTTGCACGCTTTGATGGAAAAATTGTTGGAAGAAGTCAGTTTCGAGGCCTGTGGCAACGAGATGAAGGTGACGGTAGACGCCAAATACGTGGACGAGCACCTCAACGCCAAGTCGTTGCAGGAAGACTTGCGCAAATATATTATTTAGCCGCACGTATGCGTTTGCCTATTCGGCTTGTACCGTTCGGCAGCAACAGATAGGGGAGCGTACGCTCCAAGGAGACACTATGATATCTATCCCCAAGGGCACCAAGGATCTGCTGCCCCAAGACAGTTATAAATGGCACTATATAGAGGAGCGCGTGCGCCGTATCGCCGGCTTGTACGCCTTGCAAGAGATACGCACGCCCACCTTTGAGCATACCGAGTTGTTTTTGCGCGGGGTGGGCGACACCACCGACATCGTCAACAAAGAGATGTATACCTTTGACGATCGCAGCGGGCGTTCCATTACCCTCAAGCCCGAGGGTACCGCGTCGGTAGCGCGTAGTTTTGTGGAGAACAATCTGCGTGAGAATGCGTTGCCCATGCGCTGCTATTACGAAACCTCGGTGTTTCGCTACGAACGTCCCCAAGCGGGTCGGTTGCGCGAGCACCATCAATTCGGCGTGGAGGTGTATGGCGCCGAGGGCGCGGCGGCCGACGCCGAGGTGATATCCATCGCCAAGCGTATGTTCGACGAGTTGGGCATTTCGCCAACCCTGTATATCAATAGCATAGGGTGCAAAACGTGCCGCAAAGACTATCATGCGGCGCTTGTATCTTATTTCGAGAGCCGACAAGAGGGGCTATGCGCCACTTGCCGCGAGCGCTTGCATACCAACCCTTTGCGTATATTGGATTGCAAAAACGACAACTGTGCTGCCATCGCCAAGGGCGCACCCAGTATATTGGACTATCTTTGCTCCGATTGCAATGCCCACTTCGACGCCCTCAAACACAATTTGGACGTGCTGGGCATAGCGTACGTTGTCAATCCCACTATCGTGCGCGGATTGGATTATTATACGCGCACCGTGTTTGAGTTCGTGGCCGAAAACATAGGCGCCAAAAGCACGGTTTGCGGTGGCGGCCGCTACAACGACCTGATCGAAAGCATAGGCGGCAAACCTTGCCCCGCCGTTGGCTTTGGTATGGGCATAGAGCGGTTGTTGCTCACCGTCGAGGCCGCGGGCGTAGAGATACCCAACCAAGAGCAACCGACCGTGTACGTGGCGTGTATGGGCAGACCGGACGAATGCGCGCGCCTTGTGGACGAATTGCGCAAAGCGGGCGTATCGGCATTGACCGATATCATGGAGCGTAGCCTCAAAGCGCAGATGAAGTACGCCGACAAGTTGGGCGTGCGCTATTGCGTCGTGGTAGGCGACGGCGAGATAGACTCGGGTGCGGTGCAAATCAAGGATATGCGGCAGAGCACCCAAGAAACGTGCCGTCTCGAAAACTTGGTGGAATTCCTTGCCGCCAAATAGTATGAACGTCTATCTGGACCACGCCGCCACCACCCCGCTGGACCCACAGGTATTGCAAGAGATGCTGCCCTATTTTTGCGATGTGTACGGCAACGCCAACAGCCAGCACCAAGTGGGTCAGCGCGCCGAAAACGCAGTGGATCGTGCGCGAGACGCGGTCGCGCAAACGCTTGGTGCCGGTGCCAACGAGATCTATTTTACCTCGGGTGGCACGGAGAGCGACAATTGGGCGATCAAGGGCGTGGCGCTGGCAAACCGCGACAAGGGCAAGCGCGTGCTGACAACTGCCATCGAGCATCACGCCGTGCTCAACGCGGCGGCTTGGCTCGCCAAAGAAGGCTACCAAGTGGATTATTTGCCCGTATCCGCAGATGGCTTGGTGGACCCCGATGCTTTTGCTCGCGCCTTGCGCCCCGACACCGTGCTGGCGTCGGTGATGTGCGTCAACAACGAGGTGGGCACTGTGCAACCCATACGACGGCTGGCGGATATTTGCCACCAAAGTGGGGTTCTATTGCATACCGACGCCGTGCAAGCGGTGGGTGCGGTGGATACCAACGTGCGGCGGCTGGGCGTGGACCTCATGTCTATATCGGCGCACAAGTTCTACGGGCCCAAGGGTGTGGGCGCGTTGTACGTCAAAAACGGCGTGCGCATAGAGCCGCTGATAGCAGGCGGCTCGCAAGAGCGAGGCTTGCGTGGAGGTACTACCAATACGCCTCTTGTCGTGGGGCTTGCGGTTGCGTTGCGCCGCGCGGTGGATTCGGCCGAAGCGGACAATATGTACGTAGCGTCGTTGCGCGACCGATTTGTGCAGTCGGTGTGCGGCAGACTGAAAGGTGTGCGTCTCAACGGCTCTGCCGATATGCGCGTACCCGGCAACGCCAACCTCTACATAGAGGGCGTGCGAGGCGAAAGCGCATTGCTTAGCCTCGATTTGGCGGGCATCTCCGCCGGATTGGGCAGCGCGTGTACGGCGGGTACTACGGAGCCCAGCCACGTGCTTATGGCTATGGGACTGAGTCGCTTGCAGGCTATGTCGAGCATACGGTTTAGTTTTGGCAAACACAACACCGATAGCGAAGTGGACTATGCCGCCGACGTGTTGGTGGATACGGTCAACAGGCTGCGAGGTTGGCAGTAATTGGAAACATAAGAGAGGTTTCGCGGCGTTTTTCGAGTCATACTATCCTCATAGGAGGTGAGGTATGAGAAGATTCAGCGTAGGATTGTTTGTCGGAATGGTGCTGGGTATGAGCGCGATGATGGCGTCGAAAAACAGCAAACAACTCATCAAGAAAGCAAAAAACGCATTGAATATTTGATGGAATGGGATAAGTTATTAAATGAACAGCAACTCAAAGGCGTCTATCAAACCGAAGGCGCCGTTTTGGTTATTGCGGGCGCAGGCAGCGGAAAAACGCGCGTGTTGACCTACCGCATAGCCCACTTGTTGGAGATGGGTGTGGCGCCAACGCGCATTTTGGCCATCACCTTCACCAACAAAGCCACCAACGAGATGCGCGAACGTATCGAAACGCTTTGTCCGCAAGCCAAAGGGTTGTGGATATCCACTTTTCATGCGTTGTGCGCGCGCATTCTCAGGCGACACATAGAACTTTTGGGGTATACCAAAGACTTTACGATATACGACGACGTAGAGTCCTCGCGTATGGTCAAAAAAATCATCAAAAACAAGCAGTTGGACGAAAAGATGTACCTCAACAAGACGATATGGCACATCAGCAACGCCAAAAACAAAGGACTATCGCCCGACAAGTACCAATTGACCATGGGGGATCCCAACGCCGACATCATTTGCAGTATTTACGAGTGCTACGAGGAGGAAATGAAACTCAACAACGCGCTGGATTACGACGATTTGTTGCTCAAAACCGTGATATTGTTCGTGCAACACCCCGACGTGTTGCGCGAATACCAAGAGCGGTTTATGTATATACATATCGACGAGTACCAAGATACCAACAAGATACAATACGCTTTGGTCAAGATGTTGGCCGACTTGCACGGCAATTTGTTTGCCGTGGGCGACGAGGACCAAAGCATTTATGGCTGGCGTGGCGCGGACATATCCAATATACTGAGTTTTCGCAAGGATTTCGAGGGCGCTACCGTCATCAAATTGGAACAAAACTATCGCTCTACCGCCAATATATTGGCGGCGAGCAACGCCCTTATCAAAAACAATCGCAACCGCTTTGGCAAAACGTTGTGGTCCGATCTCGGCGACGGCGATTCGGTGGTGATAGAGCATAGGGCTACCGATGGCGAGGAGGCCGAATACGTAGTTACCCAAATAGGCTCCATGTTGCGCTCCGGCGACTATCAACCCCGCGACTTTGCCATATTGGTGCGCCTCAACGCCTTGACCAGCAAATTCGAGGAGAGGCTCAATAGCTACAATATACCCTACAAGGTGTTTGGCGGATTCCGCTTTTTCGAGCGCAAGGAGATCAAGGACGTGTTGGCATACTGCCGTCTTTTGGTCAACCCCCGAGACAGCGAGGCGCTCTTGCGAGCCATCAATACGCCCAAGCGCGGCATAGGCGAAGCGATGGTAACGCAGTTGGTGCAATATGCCGCTGCACGCAGTATGAGCCCGGCCGAAGTGCTATTGGACGGTTTCGATGCGGCTGTGCTTGCGCCCGCCACCATCAAAAAACTGGGCATTTTCCGCGATTTGTACGCCGATTTGTTCGGATACTATCGGTCTCACGGCATTGGCGATACGGTGCGCTACATAGTGGAAAAAGCGGGGTTTGCACTGGCCTATGCCGGCGACGACGAGGAAACCTACAACAAACGCCTCAATATAGACGAATTGATACAAAGCGCCGAAGAATTCGAGCGCGAAAACGTCGAGAGTACGATGAGCGAGTACCTGCAATCGGTCACGCTCAGTTCGGATAGCGACGAAATATTGGAGGACAACTACGTGTCGGTCGCCACCGTGCACGCCGTCAAGGGGTTGGAGTTTCCCGTCGTATTCGTCGTGGGGTTAGAGGAGAATATATTTCCTTCGGGTGCGTACAACAAGACCGATGTGGAGATCGAAGAAGAACGCCGCGTAATGTACGTGGCAATGACCCGCGCTCAGCGGCGCCTATATATGACCTATTGCGACAGCCGCTATCGGTTTGGCCACTACGAATACAACAAAGAGAGCCGCTTTTTGACCGAAATCAAGACGGCAATGGGCTGGGTGGCGCCGCAATCCAAGCAAAGTACGTGGGCGCCTACCCGCAAAGAGTGGGGCGCGCGTGCTACCACCGCAGGTACTCTTGGCGGCACCATATCGGGCAACGCCAATCAGACCTATAGGGGCAATATTGCGCAGAATACACAGGCACCTCGTCCCATCACCGCGCAATACCGCGTGGGCGACAAAGTGTCTCACCCCAAATTCGGCAAAGGTATGGTAATAGGAGTAGACGGCGATATAGCCAACATAGCCTTCGATTCGGTGGGCATCAAGCGTTTGAGTTTGAAAGTGGCCCCTTTGACCAAACTATAGGAGTGCTGTATGGAAAGAATGATAGAATTGGTGGCGTTGCTCAATCGCTACAATCAGGAGTATTACGAGGAAGATAACCCCAGCGTAAGCGACGCCGAATACGACGCATTGTACGACGAATTGCTGGCGCTGGAAAAACAATACTTTGTTTTGCCCGATTCGCCCACACGGCGCGTAGGCGGACGTACCCAAAAGGGGTTTGCCACCGTTACGCACCGCGAGCGTTTGTATAGTTTGGACAAGAGCAAGACCAAAGAGGGCATTGTCGAGTGGATGGACAAGGTGATGGCGGAGAGCGGCCGATTTGTGCCTTTGACCCTCGAATACAAGTACGATGGCCTTACGCTCAACCTTACCTACGAAAAAGGCCACTTCGTGCGGGCGGTAACGCGCGGAGACGGCACCACCGGCGAGGACGTTACGGCGCAAGCGATGACCATACGGGATATACCGCGCACCATTCCTTTTGGGGGCAGTGTGGATATACAAGGCGAGTGCATCATGCGCCTTTCGGCACTCAAAGCCTACAACGAAACTGCCGCCGTGCCTCTCAAAAACGCGCGAAACGCAGCGGCTGGTGGTATACGCAACACCGACGTAGAGGAGGCCGCCAAACGCCACCTATCCTTTATGGCCTACAACGTGGGGCACGTAGAAGGCGCAACGTTTGCTACGCAAAGTGAAATGCATCGGTTTTTGCAACAAAACGGCTTTTGCCGCGACCAGTATTTTCGCTTGGTTCAAAACGGAGACGATTGGAAGCGTTGGCTCGACGAAGTGGAAACGATCGACCGACCCAAGCTCGACTATTTGATAGACGGCATGGTGTTTAAGGTAGACGATTTGGCACTGCGGGAGGAATTGGGCGTAACCGCCAAGTTTCCCAAATGGGCCATTGCCTACAAGTTTCATGCCGAAGAGGTTACGAGCCGCGTGTTGGACGTGGTGTGGCAGGTCAGTCGCACGGGCAAACTCAACCCTTTGGCAGTGCTGGACCCCGTAGATATAGGCGGCGTATCCGTCAGCCGTGCCACGTTGTCCAACATCAGCGAGATCAAGCGCAAAGATATACGCATCGGCTCGGACGTATTCGTGCGTCGTAGCGGCGACGTTATACCCGAAATCTTGGGGATTGCACGACATAATGCGGATAGCGTGGAGGTGGAGGCCCCTGCCGTTTGCCCCGCCTGCGGCGCACCGACAGTGCAAAAAGGCGTGTTTGTCTATTGCACCAACCCCGAGCATTGCGCGCCCCGTGTGGTTGCCGCCATCGAGCATTTTGCCTCCAAAGACGCCATGGATATAGACGGACTGAGCGTCAAAACGATAGAACAGATGTACAACGATCTTGGCCTTAGGCGTGCCGATGAACTGTACGACCTTACCAAAGAGCGGTTGTTGACGTTAGATGGGTTTAAGGATAAAAAGGCAAGCAATCTGCTTGCTTCCATCGAAAAGAGCAAAACTACCACGTTGTCGCGTTTTATCACGGCGTTGGCCATACCCAACGTGGGCAAGCGTACCGCCGAGCAAATGGCCGATGCTTTCGGCTCGATAGAGGGCATAGAAGGGGCTACCCGCTTGGAACTGATGTCGCTGGACGACTTCGGTCAAGTGATGGCCGATAGCGTTGTGGATTATTTTGCTTCTGCCGACAACCGCGATTTCGTGGCTTCGCTCCTGCGCAAAGGGGTGCGCATCGAGCAAGACACGCACCCCGTCGAGGGCGTATTTGCCAACGAAGTGGTGGTGTTGACGGGTGCTTTGTCGCGTTACAAGCGCAGCGAGGCCGCCGCTCTAATAAAAGAACGGGGTGGCAAGGTGGCCGACAGCGTTTCGGCCAAAGTGACCTTGGTGGTGGCCGGCGCCGACGCGGGTAGCAAACTTGCCAAGGCCGAAAAGTTGCAAATCAAGGTGATAGACGAGGCTGAATTCGTGCGTATGCTGGGCATAGATTGAGTCGAAAGAAGAGGTAGCCATCAAAAGCAAGGATTTTTTGTCGAAGGTTTATTAGTTATAGAATGTAAAAAAC
>CAMPCZ010000015.1 GCA_946648015.1 uncultured Clostridia bacterium | reverse complement strand
CGTAGGCAAAATGGGATGAGTAAGGGGGTGTGCTAGCGGCGTGAGACGAGCGCCCAGTGTACCGACGTACACGACGCGAGCGAACAAGTGCACGCCCACCTTGTCCCCTCTATACACCACACAACACCACATCCCAACGCACCCGATCGTAGGCAAAATGGGATGAGTAAGGGGGTGTGCTAGCGGCGTGAGACGAGCGCCCGGTGTACCGACGTACACGACGCGAGCGAACGAGTGCACGCCCACTTAATCGCCCATTTTGCCTACGATTTGCGTAGGTATTCGGTAATGAATGCGTCTATATCCCCATCCATTACGGCTTGCACGTTGCCGGTTTCGTAGCCGGTGCGATGATCCTTGACCATCGTGTAGGGGCAAAAAACGTAGCTGCGGATTTGGCTGCCCCACTCTATGCGCTTGAGTTCGCCCTTGATCTCGTTTGCTTTTTCGAGTTGTTCGCGTTCCTTTTTCTCGGCCAATTTGGCGCGGAGCATCGTCATGGCGACCTCTCTATTTTGGATCTGCGAGCGCTCGTTTTGGCATTGCACCACTATGCCCGTAGGCAAGTGGGTGATACGCACGGCGCTATCGGTGCGGTTGACGTGTTGGCCGCCGGCACCGCCCGAGCGATAGGTGTCGATTTTGAGTTCCTCGGGGTTGATGACGATTTCGCCATCGTCGGGGATAACGGGCATGACCTCGAGAGAGGCAAACGAGGTGTGGCGGCGGCTGTTGGCATCGAAAGGGGAGATGCGCACCAAGCGATGCACGCCCTTTTCGGCCTTCATATAGCCGTACACGTTGTCGCCGGACAACTCGAACGTAACGCTCTTGATGCCGGCCTCATCGCCCGCGAGGTAGTCGATGGTCTTGCATTGGTAGCCTTTTTTCTCGGCATAGCGGGTATACATACGATAGAGCATACTCACCCAATCCTGGGCTTCGGTGCCGCCTGCGCCGGCGTGCAACGTGAGAATAGCGTCACAACTGTCGTATTCGCCACGGAGCAAAGCCTCCAAACGCATGGCTTCCACGCGCTCGGTTATGGAGGACAACTCGGCGGACAAACTATCTATCTCCTCTACCGCCTCCATCTCGGCTGCCATATCCACCAACACCAAAGCGTCGGCGATGGCGGACTGCAACTTGTCGTAGGCGTTGAGTTTGTTGCTCACCTTTTTGGCTTCTTGCGCCACGACTTGCGCCTTGGCCATATCGCTCCAAAGGTTTTGGTCGTCCAGCTGCCGTTGCAATTCCTCACTGCGCGCTTTCAATGCGTCCAACCCCATGGCGACGCCCACTTGCTCCAGCGCGCGTTGTTGCTCCTGCAATCCCGATTTCAATTCTTCAAACGTCATAGTGCCTCCTACAATGGCATAGTGCGCGGTTTGTTGCCTCCGCGTGGATACTGGCGAGGGGTAGCGGCCGTTTTGCGATAGACCAAAACGCAACGCTTGGCTTCCTCTATCTCATACTCGAAGCAGGCGATCTCCTCCAATTTGAACACGCCCACGGCGCGGGAAGCAAGCGCTCGCTCCTCAACTGCATTCGTCTTATATACTACCACCTGCCCGCCCACTTTGGCAAGCGGACAGAGGTATTCGAGCAAGGTGCCGATAGGCGCCACGGCACGCGCGGTGACCACGTCGAACGTCTCGCGCATTTGACCGCGTCCCGCGTCCTCGGCGCGCACGTGTACGGGGCGCGTGTTGTCGAGGTGCAACTCGTCCTTTACGGCCAGCAAAAAGTTGACCTTTTTGTTGACGCTGTCGAGCAGAGTGTAGTCTACAGACTTGTCGGCAATGGCCAAGGCCAAGGAGGGAAATCCCGCCCCCGCGCCCACGTCGCACACCTTGCCGTGCATAAACCCAAGCCCCGCCAAGCTATCCAAAAAATGCTTGGCGTACACCTCGTCGCGCTCGGTGAGTGCGGTAAGGTTGAAGCGCTCGTTCCACTCGACCAACAAGCGGTAGTAGCGATCGTATTGTTGCATTTGGTCGGGGGACAGCGTTATGCCCCACGCGGCAGCCGCCTTTTGCAAATCCATCACTTATTCTCCCTCAACAGATATATGATCAACACGTTGATATCGGCGGGCGATATGCCGCTGATACGCGCCGCTTGCCCCAGTGTGAGCGGGCGCACGGCGTTGAGTTTTTGGCGCGCCTCCAAGCGCAAATTGTCCAAAGTGTTGTAGTCGAAGTCAAGCGGCAACGCTTTGCTTTCGAGCGCCATCGCTTCTTCGCGCATGGCCTGCTCTTGCGCAAGGTAGCCCTCATACTTGCAGTCGATGGCCGCCTCTTGCATAACGACGCTGTCGAAGTCATGAAATTGCGGGAGCGCCCACACGTCTTGCCACACCACCTTGGCGTGCTTGAAAAGATCGCGCGCTTTGACGCCCGCTTTGGGCGCCTGCTCGCCGCCCTTGGTCAAAATGGGCGTGGTGACGGCGGGAGGCAACACGGTCTCCAACGCTTTGTCCAGCGCGGCGCGCTCGTCGCATTTGTCGCAAAAGACGCCCCAACGCAGGTCGTCCACCAAGCCTATTTCGCGCCCTAAGGGGGTAAGGCGACGGTCGGCGTTGTCTTGGCGCAACGTGATGCGATATTCGGCGCGAGCCGTCATCATTCGATAGGGTTCGTTGGTGCCGCGGGTGACCAAATCATCTATGAGTACGCCTATATACGCTTGATCGCGGCGCAACACCACGGGGGGCTTGCCGTCGAGGGTGCGGGCGGCGTTGATACCCGCCATCAAACCCTGCGCGGCCGCCTCTTCGTAGCCCGAGCTGCCGTTGACTTGTCCCGCGAAAAACAGCCCCGACACCACCTTGGACTCCAGCGAAGGATAGAGCGCGGTGGGATCGATGCAATCGTACTCTATGGCGTAGGCGTATTTGAGAAAGCGGCAATGGCGAAGCCCGGGCAACGTGCGGTACATGGCCTCCTGCACGTCGCGCGGCAAACTGGTGCTCATACCCTGCACGTACATACTATCGCCGCCGAGCGTTTCGGGCTCGATGAAAATTTGGTGCCGCGAATGAGAGGGGAAACGCACCACTTTGTCCTCGATAGAGGGACAATAGCGGGGGCCTACGCCCTTGATATTGCCGTTGTACATGGGCGCGCGGTGCAAATTGTCCAAAATGATGCGGTGTGTATCGGCATTGGTGTAGGTGAGATAGCACGGCTCCTCTACGAATACGCGCCGACGGGTGAGGAAAGAAAAGCTGTAGATATCTTCGTCGCCCTTCTCTATCTCCATCTCGTCGTAATCGATGCTGTCGCGGGCAATGCGCGCGGGCGTGCCCGTCTTGAAACGTCTAATGGGTATGCCCGCCTCCACCAAAGACTGCGTAAGGCGCTCGGCGCGACGGAAACCCGAAGGGCCCTCGAAATATTGCTCCTCGCCACGAATAATGCGTGCGTTGAGATATACGCCCGAGGCCACCACCACCGCACGGGCGGTATATAGTTGCGCCCCGACATACACACCCTCTACTCGGCCGTTGGCAACGGCAAGACGGGTGGCTTCGCCCTCCGCCAAGGTGAGGCGCGGCGTGGACAGCAACGTGGCCATCATATTGCGATGATAGGCGTCTTTGTCGGTCTGTCCCCGCAGGCTTTGCACCGCGGCGCCTTTGGTGGCGTTGAGCATTTTGATCTGCAACAGGCTATGGTCGGCATTGATGGCCATTTGACCGCCCAATGCGTCTATCTCGCGCACCAAGTGCCCCTTGCCCGTGCCGCCCACGTTGGGGTTGCACGCCATATAGGATACCGAGTCGAGTTGAATGGCCAACAAAAGCACGTCTTTGCCCAAACGGGCCAAGGCGAGCGCACTCTCCACGCCGGCGTGGCCGGCACCTATTACGATGGCGTCATATTGCGTTTTCATTTGCCTATACAGAAGGTGGCGAATATGCGGTCGAGCACCGAGTCGGTCGCGGTGGCACCGTCTATTTCGCCCAACGCTTGGTAAGCCTGACGGAGATCTACCAACACACAGTCGAGGGGCATATTGTCATAGGCGGCCAAAGCGGCCTCGATGTGCCTTTGCGCACGGCCTACCGCCTCGATATGCCTATCCTCGGTGAGCATTCCGCCATAGGTGCGCTCGGTGTGGCACAAGGCGGCTATTTGTTGCAACAATCGGTCTACGCCCGCCCCCGTTTTGGCGCTGATGGAAGCATATTCCTTAGAGGGCGCCGCGGCAAGGTCGGTCTTGTTGTAGACGATATACAGTCGTTTGTGCGCATAGTTTGCCAACAGCGCCGGATCGGGCGATTCGTGCCGCGTGGCGTCCAACAAATAGACCACTACGTCGGCTTTGTCGGCGGCTTGTCTGGCACGCTCTACGCCGATGCGCTCCACCTCGTCGGTGGCCTCGCGCAAACCGGCGGTATCCAATAGGTTGAGGCGCACGCCCGCTACCGAAACGCTCTCGCACAACGTATCGCGCGTGGTGCCGGCAATGGGTGTAACGATGGCGCGCTCCTCGTGCAAAATGCAGTTGAGCAGGCTGCTCTTGCCCGCATTGGGGGTGCCGATCAACGCCACGGATATGCCGTGCCGTACCAATTTGCCGTCGGCGGCGGTGGCGGAAAGCACGCGCAAGTCGCCATCTATCGCCCGCAGGGTGGGGCCGAAATCACGCTCTATCTCCTCCTGCATTTCGTCGGGATAGTCGAGCCCGGCCTCGAGCGTGTCGATAAGCCGCTCCAACGCGCCCAAGGTGGGCGCAAGTCGGCGCGCCAAACTGCCCGCCATCATCTCGTAGCCGGCGTTGACCTCGGCACGACTTTCGGCATTGATAACGCCCATGATGCCCTCGGCTTGGCTAAGAGTGACCTTGCCGTTCAAAAAGGCTCTGCGGGTAAACTCGCCGGCACCGGCCAAGCGGGCGCCGTCGGAGAGCAAACAGCGCAACACCATATCGGTGATGGCCATGCCACCGTGCACCTGAAACTCCACCACGTCCTCGCCGGTGTAGCTGTGCGGCGCGCGGAAATAGACCATCATACATTGTTCGCTAAAACCGTCGCCCGCAAAGCGCCCCAAATACATACGGTTGGGCTCGGGCGAGCCGCCTACGGCCGCGCATACAAAACGACGAAGGGCCAGGGACAAACTGCCCTCGCCCGACATACGCACTATGCTGATGGCGCCCACGCCGATGGCGGTGGATATGGCTGCTATGGTCTGCATAAATCTCCTTTATATGTCAATAGCCGATTTGTGCGTACAAATCGGCTATTGCATAGATTTTATCGAGGTCAAAATCTTCTTTTCTTGCCGCCGAAGCTGCGCGTCTTGATGCCGCCGGTACGAAAAGACTTGTTGGTACCATAGGTCACCTCGCGCTCTTTGGGCACGATGACCACATAGCGGTTGGGCTCGTCGCCAAAACTTTCGGTGCTGACGCGCTCGTCGTCGGCCAACGTCTCGTGAATGATGCGGCGGTCTTGGTTGTTCATGGGCTCCAATTCCACGGGTCTAGCCTCACGCACCGCTTTGTCGGCCAAACGAGTGGCCAAGGCGTGCAAGGTGTCGGCACGACGGGCGCGGTAGCCCTCTACGTCGACGGTCAGACGAGTGTACGAAGCGTCGTTTTTGTTGATATGAATGGTGGTGAGGTACTGAATGGCGTCCAACACTTCGCCGCGATAACCGATGGCGGCGGCGCTGTCTTTGCCGCTGATTTCGGCGTGGAAACCGCCCTCGACGTCCTCAACGGATACGTCGCAATCCAGCCCCATACGCTCGAGTAGCCCCGCCAAAAACTCGCAAACGTCGTCCTTGGGCGTGCTCTTGACGGTGAGGCGCACCTTGGCATTGCCAAACAACACACCTTTTTTGAGCACCTCTATCTCCACCTCGTCCTCGGTCATGCCCAACTGTTCGAGCCCGAGCGCGATGGCTTCCTCTATACTCTTTGCTTCTTTCTCGATGGATATCATACTATCTCCTTTATTCTATGCCCAAGGCCTTGTCCTTCTTTTTGGTGACCGCGTTGTAAATCAAGTTGATGGCCACGGTAATGAGCGAGTTGGTAAACATATAGATACAAAACGCCGCGCTGTAAAAGAGGGAAAATACGCCTATCATGATGGGCATGATCCACATCATATATTTCATGCTATTGGCCGCGCCGCCTGCCACGGGTTTGCCGTTGGCGTCGTACTGGGTGGGCGTTTCGGGCTGGCTGCCGCGCGTGAGGCGCGTGCTGATGATGGACAGCGCCAAACTCAAAATGGGCAGAATGAGGTAGCCGTTCCAGTGCTTGACGTCGAAAAACGTCTTGAACGCGTTGCCTTTGTCCACCTTGTTGTATTCGCGCATGGCGGGCTTGAGCAAAGCGTCGTAGGCGTTGCCATAGGCCGAGCTATACGGGAAGTTGACGTCGGTAAGCCCTGCGTTGAGCTTGCCCATACCCGTGCCGGCATAGGTGCTGATATCGGGCACCACGTCGGCCCAAGTGTCGGGCATAAACACGTTTTTGACCCACAGCCATTGCCATTTTTGCGAGCCGTCATCATTGGTTTTGAGGCTCTCGTACGCGTCGAACATAATGGCGTCTATCTCCTCTTGCGAGGCGGTATCCAGCATACTTTGGTGCGTGTTGGGATCCTCGGCTACGATCTCGGTGCGGTAGACCTGCGTCAACTCGTATACCATCATCTGGTTTTCGTATTTGACGCAAGCGTTAAAGCCCGAAAACACCACCAAAAAGATGACCAACGTCAAAATGGAAGGCAAGCAGGCGCCCCACATCGAGTAGCCGTATTGCTTGTAGAGTTCCATTTGTTTCTTTTGCAACACTTGGGGATTGCCCGCATAAGACTCGTTGATACGATCCAAATCGGGCTTCATCAACTTCATGGCGCGGTTGTTTTTGCGCGTGGCTGCCTTTTGCCACAAGTCGAAGGGGGAAACGATCGCCTTTAGAATTAAGGTAAAAATAACGACCGTCCAGCCAAAGTTGCCGATTTGGTGATAGAGCATATCTACCAGCTTGCCAATCCAGTTGGTCAGTTCGGGTTTCGCCAAAAATAATAGACTCAAATCAACCATTTTGCCTTTCCTCTATAATTCTCGCGCACAGGGTCAAAACCACCCTTTGCCCATGGGTTACACCGCAAAATACGCAAACCACCTAAAAAGCATCCTATGCAAAAGCCGTATTTCTCTATGGCTTGATAGGTATAAGAGGAACAAGTGGGTACATAAATACAATGCGCCGCAATAGCCGGCGACAAGTATTTTTTGTAGAAGCGCAACAAGATGCGCGCCAACCATTTCATTCGCGATGCAATTTGTTTGCTTTGACCAAAAGCGCGACTACCGATTGTCGCAACTCCCAATAGGTCAATTCGGCCGACCGACTGCGCGCAACCATCACGTAAGAGGTATGCCCCTTGATGTCGGGGATCAGTTCGCGGACGATGGCGCGCAAACGGCGCTTGACCTTGTTGCGCACCACGGCTTTGCCCACCTTTTTGCCCACCACAAAGCCCACCTTGGGCTGTGTAAGTTTGCCGTCGAGGGCCAATAGCACCAAATTGGCGTCCGAGTAACTTTTGCCTCTCTTGTAGATGTAGTCGAAACTGCTCCTACGGCGCAGTCTGTAGACCTTTTGCATCATTAGGCAGACAATTTCTTTCTGCCCTTAGCACGACGGCGTTGCAACACGTTGCGACCGCCCTTGGTAGCCATACGCGCACGGAAGCCGTGCACTTTGCTGCGGTGTCTTTTCTTGGGTTGATACGTTCTGAACATTGCCATACATCTATCCTCGCTTTGTAAATTTCGTCAAAAAATAACTATCCCTACGAATAGTCTTTCCTATTATACCCGACCGTCAACCCCTTGTCAAATACTTTTTTGCGTAGCGCCTATATATTTATACTTTTTTGCGCGTTTGCGCGCGAGCACCAAAGGTCTAAGGGGACGGCGGGCGGCATATAGTAAAGCAAAAAAGCAAAGGAGCAAATGCAATGAATTTCGGCACGGACGGCATACGCTCGACGGACATAGACCTGCTATGTACGGCAGGTTATCAACTGGGAAAAGCGCAACAAGGCAAAAGCAAAGTGGTGCTGGCCGAGGACAATCGTCCCACCTCGCGGCGAATAGCCAAAGCCGTGGCAGGCGGGCTGTATGCGGCGGGGGTAGACGTACTATACGGGGGCGTAATGACGACGCCTGCGGTGCAGTACGCCACCAAATATCTGACGGCAGACGCAGGCATTGTGGTGACGGCCTCGCACAACGTGGCCAAATACAACGGCCTCAAATACGTCGACGCGGACGGACGCAAACCCTCTCGCGACGAGTTGGAGGCATTGTCGGCCGCGCTGGACGACGGCGCGCCCTACCGCGAGGGCGAACTGCCCGCCGTCAACGACAATTTGTCCAAAGTGTATACGGAAAAATTTCGCCATTTTGGCGAAATACCCCTGCATATCGCCGTAGATTGCGCCAACGGCGCCGCCTACCCCACCATCAAGCGAGTGTTTGGCCAGCACAAAATAGAGGGCGTATATTTGCACCACGGCGACGGCAAGCAGATCAACCGCGACTGCGGCGCCTTGCATCCGGAGGGACTGCTGCAACACAAGGATGTGGATATGGCGTTTGCGCTGGACGGCGACGGCGACAGGTGCATATTGGTAACCGCCAACGGCCGTGTGGTAGACGGGGACGGCATGTTGTACCTTTTGGCGGCCTATTATACCCAAAAAAGGGTGGACGTAGGGGGTGCTATCGCGTCCACCATACTGGCAAACGGCGCGCTGGGCACCGCCTTATCGCAACTGGGGCTGCGCCTTGTACGCACCGACGTGGGCGACAGCGTTGTAGCGCAGGCAATGCGCCGCAACAAATTGGCGATAGGGGGAGAGCCGTCGGGGCATATCCTATTGGACGGCGAGGTGGCCGACGGCATCTATACGGCATTGACCATTGCGCAAGTAGCCCTCGAATACGACTTAGACGCATTGCTCGCACCCTACCATCCCCTACCCCAATATCACACCAAAGTGCGGCTATCCGAAGACGTCCTACGTCGTGCCAAAACCGCCGCAGGCAAATGGCAGGACTACCTTGCCGATACGGGCCGCGTGGTGGTGCGCCCCTCGGGCACCGAGCCTATCGTGCGCATTATGGTGGAATGCGCGAGCCGCACGCTTGCCCAAACCATAGGCGACTCCATTGCCCAAGCAGCCGTGACAAAATAGAGGGATAGTATCGACAAAAAAGCGCCTTTCGGGCTGCCCGACGCCACAAATGTGGCATTGGGGCCGCGAAAGGCGCTTGTTGTGTAGGGGATAGCCCCTTTGTTCTCTTAGGCCTTGGCCGATACCGTCCAGGTGCCGTCGCCGTTGTCTACGACGTCGTACGCGCTACCGTCCACGTATTCGGTGGGGTCTTGGTTGAAGGTGCCGCCCTTGATCTCGAGTGTGGAAGGTCCCGAATAACTGATGTGACTGCCCTTACTGTTGATGATACCGCTCTCAATGACGACTTTGCCATTGCTTGGCGCATACAACAATTCGTCGCCCGCGGTTTGGTCGATCTTGCCGCCGCCCACGGTATCTTTCACCGTCCAAACGGCGCCGTTCGAAATCTGGAACACGTCGGCAGCCGTGCTGGTGAGGGTGTGGCCGTTGAGGTCGAAAACCAAGTTGTGTTGACTACCGACCAAGTTGATCTCGCTACCGACGGTGATATCCTTGAGCAACACGACGCTGGATTGATATTTGCCGGGAGTGGCACCGGTAGAAAAGGTAGAACCATTCAGATAGGTGCACATTTCTTCTATGGTGGCGAACAATTGCGTTTCGTCGTCCAGCGTAAGGGACACGGCTTTGCTCGATACCGTCCAGGTGCCGTTGCCGTTGGCGGTGACAACGTACGTGCTACCGTCCACGTAGGCGGTGGGGTCTTGGTTGAAGGTGCCGCCCTTGATCTCGAGTATGGCATCTTGCCAACCGAGGGGGCTGCCCGCACTGTTGATGATACCGCTCTCGATGATGACTTTGCCGTTGCTTGGCGCATACAACAATTCGTCGCCCGAGGTCTGGTCGATCTTGCCGCCGCCCACGGTATCTTTCACCGTCCAAACGGCGCTGTTCGAAATCTGGAACACGTCGGCAGCCGTGCTGGTGAGGGTGTGGCCGTAGAGGTCGAAGACCAAGTTGTGTTGACTACCGATCAATTCGATCTCGCTACTGACGGTGATATCCTTGAGCAACACGACGCTGGATTGATATTTGCCGGGAGTGGCACCGGTGGCAAAGGTGCTGCTTTGCAAATAGGTGCACAACTCCTCCAACGTGGCGTATTTTTGCGACTTGCCGTCCAACGTAAACAACACGGCGTTGCCATCGGCAAAGATAAAGTTGTTTTCATTCACGGTCACACCGTCGGGAATGGCCACGTCGGCAGCCGCATTCTTGAGCAAAACGATGGTTTTGGTGTCGTTGGCAGCCGCATAGGCCAGCGCATCGTTGACAGTGTTGAAGAACACCACTTTGTTGGCGCCGTCCGTCGCATAGCACTCGCCCAACACGTAGGACGCATACATAGTATACACCGTGGCCTCGTCGGTCAACATGGTGGTATCTTGGTACAATTCGCTGTTGGTAACGGTGTTGGCGGCGCAGATCATGCCGTTGTTTTCGGCGGTGCCGGCATACACGTCGCCTGCCACAAAGCCGATGCGGGTCGCGTTTTCGCTGTACACGGACGCATTGGTGCCCACCACTTTGACGGTGTCGACCGTGTTGCCGATAATATCGTTGTTGTAGTGGGCAAAGCCGACCAAGCCGCCCACCGAAATGGTGCCCTGCACGGTGATATTGCGCACGGTACAGTTGGTGACGATGGTGCGGTTGCCCTCGCTGGAGAAGCCGTAGACGCCGCCCACTTGACGGCCGCCGCCCACAAAGGAACCGCTGTTGCCCACCACGCTCGAATTGGACACGGTGGAATAGCCGTGACCCACGATGCCGCCGACGTAGGCAGAATTGTAGTTGGGCGCAAAACCGTTTTCGGTAGATACGCCGATGTAGATATTGCCACTGACGTTGACGTTATCTATCGCAGTGTTGCCGTCGCCCAATAGCGCGCCCAACGCCGAGTTGGCCTCGATGTAGACGTTGGACAAATTCACGTTGCGAATGGCGGCGGGGCTGGACGTGCCGAACAGGCCGTAGCCACTGCCGTCTCTGTCGTCGTCCACGACGTACAAGTTGGATACGGTATACCCTTTGCCGTCGAATGTGCCGCGGAAGCCGTCGATGGGCGCCCAATAATAGTCGAGCAAGTCGATATTGGCCGCCAACTGCACGGTCTTGCCGGCATAGTTGTTGCCGGCGTTGGCTTGCTTGGCCAACCAACCCAATCCATTGTTGGTAGAGATGGTGATAACGTCGCCATCCTCGCTATAGCCGTCGGGTGCCGAGCCGAAGCGCAACTCTATGTCGTACCAATATTTGCGTACCCACAACTCATAGCCGCATTTGGTGCAAATATTCTCGGCGTCGTAGAGGTGCTTGTCGACGTAGGTGATGCCGCAACCCTTGCAGGTGGCCGTATGGGTGCCGTCGCCATTGTCGACGAAGCGCCACTCCAAGTGCTGGCAGCGCGCCTCGGCTTCGCCCTCTACCACGGGGGTTTCGACCGTGGGCACCGCGTCGTCGGCGATAACTGCGTCGTTGCCGCTGACGCTCACCTTATCGCCGTCCACCGTGTAGGTGGCTACGGGCACTATCTTTTTGTCGCCGCTCTCGGTGACGCAAGTCATCTTTTCGGTGTCGGAAGCGGAGATGATGGTGATGACGGTGTGGCCGCAATCCTTGCAGACCTCGTAGACGTATCTACCGTCCACCACGATATCGGTGCGCTCGTGCGCACAATCGTCGGCGGCGTCCATCACGAATTCGGTGGTGGATTTGGTCAACGCGCCCTCGAACTGCACGCCCTCTCTATCGTACACGGTGGAGCCGGCCTGAATAGACACCAAAGATTGATCGCCGGCGCTGGCCACCAACTGATAGACGATGGCGTCGCTTTGAACGCTGACGTGGCCTTCGGTAACGGTCAAGCGACCCACCACGCCCTTTTCTTGGTAGGACGACGGCGCCACTTTGACTACGTCTACGGTACCGGCATAGCCATAGTGCACCACCTCGTCTTGCTCGTGGCCGGTAACGGTTAGTTTGGTATCAAACGCATTGGTGCGAATGACCACGCCCTTTTTGGCGGTACCGTTGGTCTTGTAGTTGACTTTGGACACCGACTCTTTGCCGCAATCCACGCCGACCGACACCTCGTTGTCGCGCACGTATTGCGCCGCCGCGGCGCTGGCCACGTAGATCGAATAGGGTTCGTCACCGGTGGGCGCTTGGTTGTAGATCTTCCACAATTTGAAGTTGTTGTTGCCGTCTATCGACAACTGCTTGCTTTCGAGTACGTCGTTGTTGAGATACTCGAGTTTGCCGTCGTTGAGGTAGCAGAATACGTCGTTGGCGCTGTCCCACAATATCTCGTTGTTGCGTGCCTTGGCGTTGATCTTGGTAACGTCAAAACCCGAGTCTTCGGCAGCATTCAAAGCGTCCGTCATCGTATAGTGCACGTCGGTGATGCGATCCTCGGCCAAAGCCAAGTTGAGGTTGCGTATCAACTGCGTGTCTACGCTGACGCGGCTCTTGCGCAACAAGCTCAAAAACGTCGGTATCAATACCGCCGCCAATACGGCGATGACGGCAATGACGATGACGAGCTCCACAATGGTAAAGCCTTTTTTAGTCGTCTTTTTCATAGTAATCTCCTTATTGATATGGTATGCTTTACGCAAACCGCAATTATTGTATGCTTTTTTGTGGGATAAGTCAAGACAATAGCGTATCAATTTATTGATACGTTAGTCAAAGAATAATAAAGTTTTGGCAAATCAACGCTCAAAAAAAAGCGCCGAAAACGGCGCGTATGGCGGCTTAGCCGCCGCCTAATATACTTTTCCATCGTCGGCCCGTCTCGACATTCGCCGACCGAGCGTTGCCCATCAGCGAAGACAGCGTATGACGTCCTCCACGATCTGCACGGGCGTCATACGATAGGACTGCATTTGTTGCTCCGCGCTTTGGCGGTCGACAAAAACCTTCGGCGCGCCGCGCAACAACACTTTGCAATCTTTGTCTGCCAAAGCCGCCGCTACCTTTTGCCCAAAACCTCCCGCCAAAATGCCGCTTTCCAACGTGACGAATACGCGGTGCGTAGCCGCAAGAGAGGCAAGCATAGCCGCATCCGCCTCGGAATAGAGAGAACACTGCACCACGGTGGCGTTTATGCCGACCTCTTGCAAGGCGTCGGCGGCCAAAGCCGCGTGCGCGGCCATATCGCCCAAGCCCAGCAAGGCTACCTCGGCGCCGCGTTGGGCAATCGACCAGTCTTCGGTTCGGTCATCCTCGCCCTCGGGCAAATCGTTGGCAACGCGTATCACCACAGGATAGTCTGTTTGGCGTAGCGCCAGGCGCAAGGTGGCGATGAGCCGACGGCGCGAGGTAGGCGCATAGCACCGTAGCCCCGGAATATTGGACATCATAGACATATCGTAAAGCCCGGCATGCGTGGGGTCGCTCTTGCCAAAGCCGCCGTTATACACCAACACCACGGCAGGGTTGGCATTGAGAGCCAGATCCTGCAACAGTTGGTCGTAGACGCGTTGCACAAAGGAGCTCATAACGCACCACACGGCCTTGACGCCGCGTTTGGCCATGCCCGAAGCCATAGCCACCGCATGCTCCTCGCAGATGCCCACGTCCACATAGCGTTCGCCCGCCGCTTGGCGCCATTGCGGGGTAAGCCCCACTGCGCCCGGGGTCGCTGCCGTAAGCACCGCCATATTGTCGCCCGCTTGTATGTGGCGAAGCAACTCGTCCGCCACCAGCGCGGTGGTAGAGATGGCGTCGGGAGCCGTGTAGGAGGCCGCCGATATCCAATGGCCGCGCTCCTTGTTGTCTTCGGCCCAAGCAAGGCCTTTGCCTTTGCGTGTGTGTATATGCACCACCACGGGGTGGTCGTAGTCTTTGACTTGTCGGAACGCCGCTATCAGCGCGGCCACATCGTTGCCCTCCTCCACGTAGATATAGTCCAGCCCCAATGCGCGGAAAAGATTGGGTTCCGCCTTGCCCGCCGTAGCGCGCAGCGCGGCCAAACCCGCATAGATGCCGCCCCTGTTTTCGGCAATGGACATCTCGTTATCGTTGAGCACGACGATCAGATTGCCGGCAATGGTGGCCGCATTGTCCAGCCCCTCGTAGGCCTCGCCGCCCGACAAACTGCCGTCGCCCAAAACCGCCACAATGCGCTCGGTGCCACCCGACAAATTGCGGCCTTTGGCCAAGCCCACCGCCAAACTGACGGCGGTAGAGGTGTGCCCCACCATAAAGGCGTCGTGGTCGCTCTCGGCGGGATTGGTATACCCCGAGGTGTCGCCCCGCATAAAGGCGTCGTAGCGCCCCGTCAACATTTTGTGCACGTAGCTTTGGTGCGACACGTCGTACACGATGCGATCGACAGGCGAATCGAACACATAGTGCAACGCCACCGTGGCCTCGATAATACCCAAGTTGGAGCCGATATGGCCGCCGGTGCGCTCTACGCGCTCGATAAGGCTATGGCGTATCTCGCAACACAGATCCTTGAGTTGAGCCAAAGATAAGGCCTTGATATCTTGCGGGGAATGAATTTCGGACAAATAGCACATAGTATCTCCTCGACGATTTGCGGTTTTGCAAAACCATTATAGCACGGGCACGCGCAAATTGCAATCGCTATCTGCCGCCACCCGACATTTTGGCGGCGCGGGTGCGAATAGCGGCATCTCACACTTGACTTCTCGCACAAAAATAGTATAATAGAATTGCTTGTTGCAAACAAGAAAGGAGAGAGTATTATGGAATTCAAAAACGCTTACAAAGGCATCAAATTGCTGTTTGGGGCCGAAGCGATGGTCATCATCGCCACCGTTTTGTCCTTGCTTAGCGCCGTTTTCGTCGTCATCGGCAACGGCCTGGAGATGTCGGCAGCCATTCTCGCTTTGGTAACGATGATCGGCTTCGTCGCGTCGGGCATCCTCAGCTTCGTGGGCTACTACAAAGCGGCCAAGGACGAGCACCATTTCTTTATCGCATTCATCATAGTGGTGTTGGGCATCGTCGCCTCGGTATTGAGCTACGCCGTCAAAAACGAAACCGTGACTGCCCTTTGCGACAGCTTGCAGCCCTTCTTCAACCAACTGACCTCCATCTTCGCCATATTGGGTCTGTCGGCGTTGTCCCAAGCCAAAGGGCACCAAAAGAACATCCAATTCGGCAAATCGTTGCTGACCATCGTTCTCATCATCGTCGTCATATCGTTGGCACTCAACATCGTGTCGCGCTTCGTCGACCTATCCGCTATGGTGGCAGGCATCTTGGTGGCGGCGGCAGGCGTACTGAGCATCGTCAGCTACATCATGTACCTCATCTACCTGAAAAAGGTGGAGATCATGCTGCGCTAACGCGATCGCACCAACAAAAAGCCGACGAGCGTCGGCTTTTTTGTTTGCATTGGCATTGTCCTTTGGGGTGGTCAGTTCAACAAGCGACCGTAGTCGTTCCACTCGCCGAACATTTGCCCCGCCTTAGCCGTTTGGACGAGGTGTGCCAAAGCGCGGGCGTATTGCGCGGGAGATCGGTCGCGATAAAAGGCCACGTTGTACACGCGCACGCGTTGGTACAAGGGCGGAAAGGTACAAAACGTGCGCCAGGCGTCGGCCTCTTTGAGCGCCGCCACCACGGCGGAGTCCAAAACGTACGGCCCCATATCGGGCAGTACGGCGCGCCCCATATCGGTCATCAATCCCAGCCGCTCCAGCCTGCGCACGCGCTCTTTGTTGAGTTCGCTCCACGGGCTGCGCTTTTGCCGAGGCGAAAAGCGTTGCAACCGCCTGCCGTCCTCCATCGCGGTGGTGCTGTCTATCCAGCCGAAACACAGCGATTCCTCTACGGCGTCGAGATACCAAAACGTGCCGTCATCTACGGGGCGGCCGCGACGCACCTCCAACCAGCACTCGCGCGAGGTAGCGGCATTGTCGGCCAGCCATCGACGGAAGGCAAGCCTATCGTGGATATCCAACACGTTTTTGGTCATTGATCAGCGTATAAAATGCGTCCAAACCCTATCTTCTTCGGCCAACAGCGCGGGATAATTCGACTTGGCGTCGGCAATGGCGCGCATCAAAAACACCATACGCCTGGCCACCACACGCGCGTTGCGCAATCCCTCCAAATCGGCCTCGATTTCCCCTTTTTGTCGGCCGAAAGCATTGTTCCAATAGTCGCCCGACGCCACCGGCATACCCGAAATGGTAAAGTATTTGTTGAGCACGTCGAAGGTGGTGTCGGTGCCGGCGCGCCGCGCTATGGCAAAGGCCGCGCCCACCTTGTAGCGCACGTCGTAGTTGCGGCTGTAAAACAGCCTGTCGAGCAAGGATATCAGGCTGCCGTTGGGCGAAGCAAAATACACGGGCGACACCACCACCAAGCCGTCGGCCGCCGCAAAGCGGGGCGCGATCTCGTTGACAAGGTCGTCGAATACGCACCGACCCTTGGTAGCGCACGCATTGCACGCTATGCAGCCGCGCACGGGTTTGGCGCCCACCGAAACCACCTCGGCACGCACGCCGTTGGCCTCGAATTCGCCCACCATTTGCTCGATGAGCAAACTGCTATTGCCGCCCACGCGGGGCGAGCCGTTGAGGATCAAAACGTTCATATCGTCTCCTTTGGCGCGTCGCGCCGTATTGTATTGTATACGTTCGCACCGTTTTTTGTCAAGGTGCGCCAAATGCCCCAAGCAGGCTACTCGCCACCCTTGGCGCAAAAACATTGCTCCGCCACGGCGGCCACCGCCTCCACCAAGGGCGCGATAGGCGCAAAACGCCCTACCGTCGGGCTGTCCAAGTCCAAAACACCCACGACGACCCCCTCGCGCAAGAGGGGCACCACCATCTCGGATCGAGAGGCGGCGTCGCAAGCGATATGCCCCGCAAAGGCGTGCACGTCCTCGACGACCAAGCACCTGCGCTCGGCCACCGCCGTGCCGCATACGCCGCGCCCTACGGCAAGACGCACGCAAGCGGGTTTGCCCTGAAAAGGCCCCAGCACCAACACGCCGTCTTTGATGAGATAAAAGCCCGCCCAATTCAAGTCGGATACGGTGTGATAGATAAGCGCGGCCAAATTGGCGAGGTTGGCCACCAAGTCGGGTTCGTCCGCCACCAATGCGGCGGCCGTTTGGGGCAACGAAGCCATGTCTTCGATATTCGTTTGTATCATGCGCACACGCCTCCTTCTTTGCCCATCATAACACACCGCAAGCACCCGTGGCAAGTGCCCGCAGGGCAAAAAAAGCGGGACGAGCCCGCTATGCGACTACGCCTCTATGTGTGGGCGTTCGCCTCTATATGTCTTTTTTGTCGTTGTTTTTGAAGCCTTTGCCGAATATTTCGGTAGCCGAGCAAACGATGACGAAGGCGTCGGGATCGCGTTGGCGCACCACTTGTTTGAGCTTGGCGTAGTTGTGCTTTTTGACGGCGACCAAAAGCACCGTTTTGTCCGCGTCGCTGTAGCCGCCCTTGCCCTCGAGTATGGTAACGCCCGCGTTGATCTTTTGAATGACGTCCTCTTTGATGCCTTCGGGTTTTTCGCTGATGATATAAAACAACTTGGCCTCGTCGAAGCCATATAATATCTTGTCAAAAGTGATATCTTCTATGGCAATGGCCAATGCCGAATAGAGCGTCAATTCGATATCTTTGAACACGAGCGCCTGTATCAACACGATGACGGCGTCCAGCACAAAAAACAACGTGCCAAAGCTCAGATCGCCCAACTTGAGGCGCAACAAGCGCACCACGATGTCGGTGCCACCCATGGTGGCGCCGCAACGAAACACGATGGCCAACCCCGTGGCGCTGATGACACCGCCGAATATGGAGGCCAACAACAGATTGTCGGTAAGAGGCAAAAACGGCTTGCACAAATATTCGAGCAACCACACCAAAAGGGAATAGGTTACCGTGGCGAATACGGTATTGAAGAGAAACCGCCTGCCGAACACGATGAAGCCGACGACAAACAGCGGTAGATTGAGTATGAGCACGATGACGCCCGTGTTGAGGGGAATGAGGCGCGCCAACAACATGGCCAACCCCGAAAAGCCGCCCGACACCAAGTGGGAAGCGTCGATAAACAAGGATAGCCCCACCGAATTGACGATGCAACCTATGGTGATGATCAACGTGCGCAATGCAATGGCACGTGGAGACTTGCTTTTTAAGAGATCGTTGTTAAAAATGCTCATACTAAACCTTACCGAATCGGCGCGCCTTGGCGGGCGTGCGCAATCAGTATACCAAAACCACCCAAAATAGTCAAACACATTCCGTTCGATTTGGCCACCGCCGCAGTCTCACGCGCCACGCCTCCTTGGCAACAAAAGAGGCGCCGTCGGGCGCCCCTTTGTAGCCTTATGCTCTATTGAATTTGTCCTTGTCGCGCTTGCATCCGGGGCAATGCCAATCGTCGGGCAACGCCTCGAACGGCGTGCCTGCGGGGACGCCGTGCTCGGGGTCGCCCACAGCGGGGTCGTACACGTAGCCGCAAACGGTGCTATTGGTGCCGAGGCGCGGGCAACTCGGCATAGACCAGCCGCACCAACCGGCACAATGCGTCGCTATCGTCGGGCACTACGAGCAACATGGGCCTTGCGCCCTCATAGGGCGAAACGAGCGAGGCCGAGGGCATTGCCGCAACCAAGCCCGGGGTGGGTTTGAGCAACAGGCGGTCGTCGTACACGCCGCCCACGATCCGACCGTTGTAATAGAGGATATACTCGCCCATCATCGCGCGATAGCTGATGCCGTCAAGAGGGGCGAGTTGCTCCAAAACATAGTCTAAATACGGTCGGGAAGAAGCCATATTGCGTTGCGTTTTACCCGACGGAAGGCTCCGTCAAGCAGTCTCCTCGTCGTCCTGCTCGGTGGGGGAAGGCGCAGGCTCTTGGGGCAATGCGTCGGCGTCGGCCGGCGGCGGCACCTCGTCCGCTTCGGGCTCGGACTTGACCTCGTTGTAAAAGTTGACGATGATAGACGTGATGATGGACACCACCACCAAGCCGTACACGCCCAGCACCACCGACAGCACGCGGCCGAGAAAAGTGGTGGCGGCGAAATCGCCGAAGCCGATGGTGGTAACGATGGCAAAGCAATACCACAGTGCGTCGCCGAACCGCGTAAAGTCGGACTCCACCATCGTCAACGTCATCGAAAAGGCGACGATGAGCAACAGCAAGCCGAACATGATCTCGCCGGCATACGTCTTGCGAATGATCTTCTTGAGCAATTCCACGTTGAAATTGGACAAAGCCAAGGCGCCTACGCCGAACAAACAAGTGATGAGCATCACCAGCGAGACGATATAGGTAATGATCAAGTCGCCCAACTCTTGCATGCCCAACGACGACACTGCCAATACCACCAACAATATGTTGACCGCGCCCACCAGCGCGTTGGATACGACGTTGCGCTTGGTATGGTTGGCAAGCATGGAGGCTACCCTTTTGCAAACGGGCACCAGCAAACAGACGATGCCGCCCGCATAGAAACAAAGGTTGGCAAAGCGCGCGCAAAAGGCGCATACGCCGGCCGAAACAAACAACGCCGCGTATATCAGGTGAAAAAACGCGTATCCGTTGCCTTTGGCTCGGTGGTGGACAAAGGAAAGTATCTCGTACACGCCCATCAAAAAGGTGGACGCGCACAAATATAAGCCTACCGCCTTGAAGTCCACCCCGGAGTCCGCCACGTCGGCCTTGCCCATTATAACGGTAGCAAAAAACAGGGACGCGCACAACAGCGCGCTACCTACCAGGCGATAGGTCAACTGCCGCTTTCTCTCTTTCTTTCTCTTTTCCGTAACGGTATCCATCGATTTGCTCATACTCAATTTAATTATATAAAAATACCTTGTAGAATGCAAGGGAAATCCGCATACGGCTTCCGATGCTTTTACAAAAATCACCTATCGGCCGACGGTCGATAGGTGATTTGGGTAGCCGACAAGGCTATTTCTTGGGCAAGTCGAGGTCTTTCTTTACCTCGTTGCCCTCCTTAACGAAGTCGTCGTTGCGTTCGGCGACGTCCTCGTCGAGGTCGATGGAAAAGCGCTCGCCGCGGTTTTTATCCTCTTCTATCGCGTTTTGTTCTTTCTCGGGTTCGTCGTTTTTCTTTTCTTCGACCTTGGGGGCATTTTGCGGTTGTTCTTCGTCGAGATTGACTTCGATATTGTCGACCTTGGCTGCCCTGTTTACGCCCGCGCCCTTGATTTGGGCGGAGGCCGCGTCGATCCTTTGCGCCTTTTCTTGTTGCTTCTCCTGTCTTTGACGCGCTTGCGCTCTCTCTTCGCGATTGAGTCTCTTTTGCACCTGCGTGAGTCCCTCTTTCTCCATATAAGATTGGAGGAAGTGCGCTTTTTTGTTGTTGGCGATATCTTTGAGATATTTCGCATACTCCTCGTCCGAGGTGTTAAGAATACCCTTTGCTCTCCGCTTTGCCTCGTACTCGCGCCTGTTCATCGGCTTGTCGGCTTCAAAGAGGGGGACGTTTTTGTCGTAAGGGCCGTTGTCGAGCTGTTCGCTGCGTCTATCCACGTACTCCTTGGGCACCTTGCCTTGCGCGTAAGCGTCGAGGAGCGCTTCCTTCCGCTCGGCGATCATATTGTCCTTTCGCGCCTTCAGCCCATCAAGCGTTTGCCTCTCCGCGGGGGTCAACGTTTGCGGATCCTTTACGGCGATTTTGTGCATTTCCGCGTCGAGACGTTTTAGCTCTCGGTTGAGCCGATCGTCGTCGCTGAGCACGGACTTCGCGGCTTTTTGTTGGTTTTTGACCGCAGACTTCATATAGTCCTCGTATCCGCGAATGGTATAGGGATTGCTCGGCTCGACGTCGAAGTTGATGGCGTCCACATTGTGCTCGTACTCACCTCTCTCTTTGGCGTCCGTCAACACCCTTTGCGCGTATTTGGCGCTGTCGGTCGCCAGTTGTTTGAGTTGTTGATAAAAGGGGCCGCGCTGTTGACTCTTGTCAAGCGAAATGGCGAATTTGCCCGCAGCGGAGGAAAAAGCGTTGATGATCGCTTGGGAATTCAACTTGGTTTTGCCAAAGTTTTGCTGCAAGTGAGAATAAGCCTTGACCAACTCGGCGTTCATTCTGCCGACAAACTCTTCCACGGATTCGTTGTTTTGCGCAAGATACTCGGCTTCGTCGAAATAGGTAGCCTCTCCGACGCGCTTTGTGCCGTCGAAGTCAAACAACGGCACGCCCAAAAGCGCTCCGTCTTTCTGCGGTTCTTTGACGATAAGGAACCGATCGAGCCTGTCTTGCACGGCGGGGTACACCTCGCGGCGCTCGTCCAGTCCGTCCGTTATCGCGCCCGTCGTCATACTGTATCCGTATTCCGCCATCGCGTTTTTTCTGGAAAGATCGGGATCTTTTTCCAGCTTGCTCATGGCTTCGACGGTACGGCCGTACGCAAGCGATTGCGCCATGTTGATGATCGCATGCTTTTCCTTGCCCGCTTCCACGATAGCGTCCGCGCCGCTCTTGCCCTTGAGCGCCTTGTTGAGGTTGAGATCATCGATGGTCTTTTGCATCGCTTGGTTGATGATTTTCTTCGGCGCATCGACAAACTCTTCGGGGCTCACGCCCGCTTGCTTCATGAGCCTATACGCCAGATAGAGTCCGTTGAGCGTGGATATACCGGCGACGTCGTTGCGGAACTCGGGCGGCATCGCGTCGTTGCGCACCACGTCCAGATTGCCGGGGTACGAGACGCTGTCCCCCTCAACGGGGAAGGATTTGTGGATCACGCCCAAAAGGTCTTTGACGTTGGCGTATTCCCTGTTCATCCTCTCGGCGGAATCGACGGCTTTGAGTTTTTCCACGAGATCGTCGCTTGAGAACTGCGTTTGGAAATCGATCCGAGCGTTGTCGTACAAACGAAGCCCATATATCTTATACGGCTCTTCTCCCTCGAAAGGCACTTTGTCGTAGCCGTACTCGTCCATCTTTTTGAACACTTCGAGGATAGCCGCTTTGGTCTCGGGTTTGTACTCGAACTCCGCGTTTCGCAAATAATCGAAATCCTTTTCGCCGTCTTCGCTAAGCTGAGCAAAGTTAGCCATGGTCTTATCGCCGAAACTTTCGGTCGTATACCCGGCGTCCTTTTTCCCCCACGCGTCCAATTTGAGGAGGTTGTTTTCCTCAAACGAAACGTGGAGACCTTCTTTTTGCATTTCCGCCAAGGCTTCGCGAGAACGCGTATAGTTCATACCGTAGTCGTCCTGTTCTCTCGCCTTCCTTTGATCGTCGATCGCTCCGCTGTATTGGCGGTCGAGGGTCGCCATGTGCGCTCTCGCTTCTTCCAGCGAATCGCGGATCTTCGCCTTGTCCTCCTCGGTCAACGCTTTGCCGTGCAAAGCCTTCATGTTGTCCGTCAATTCCTTGACGGAATCGATCTCTTTTTCGTATCTGCCAACGATATTCGCATCCAAGCCCTTTTCGATGGCGACTGCGGTAGAGTCGGCGATCTTCGCTACCCTGTCGAGTTCCTCGGGTTTGAGTCCGCCTACGACGATCTCCCACAAATGCCGCCCTCTGTTTTTGATGCTCTCGTTATAGTGAATATTGCCGAGCGCTTCGAGATACGGGTTGGCTTTTTCCTCTGCCGTCAAATAGGGACTTGCCTCGCGCTTGATTTGGTCAAGCGTCATTTTGTCCATATTGGCGTGTATTCTATCGCTCAACTCCTTTGCGGCGCCCGTCTTCTTTCTCAATATCCGCCAATACTCGTTTTTGGCTTTTTCTTCCATAGCCTCTTTGCCGACGGCATTCAAAAGAGCGTCCTTGCTTTCGGGCGTCATAACTTTGAACGCTTCTTGGAAAAGCACCTCGAGGCGTCCGTAGTTGTTTTGCGCTTTTTCGATATTTTGCCTCTTTTCGAGCCAGGTTTTGCCTTGCGGCGCAGTTTTCTCGGCGTTTTCGAGTGCGATTATCTTGCCGACGATATTGTCCTTGTTGACGTCTTCGCCCTTTTGGAACAGATTGCCCGAAAACTCTTTCGGGATCTCGACTTCCCGCTCTTTCTCCGGGGCGGGCTCGGGCTCCGATTGAGCCACAGGTTCGGCGACGGTCAAACCGTAGTCTTTCGCAAAGCGACGAGTGGCAAACTCTTCGGCTTCCGCACGATTGGGCGCGATCATTTTTTCTACGTACATCTCGTAAAGAGCGTCGCGATCCGCCTCGTCATAGTCGTTAAGGTCGATACGGTTG
>CAMPCZ010000014.1 GCA_946648015.1 uncultured Clostridia bacterium | reverse complement strand
CGCCATCTTTCAATTCAACGGATTCATCGCCCCGCTCAAGGCATAACGGAAAGAATGCCCGTGCCAAGTCTTTGACTTGGCATTTTTTATACTTGCCACCGGCATACCTGATACCAAACAGCCTACCCACGGTAGCCGACAAAAGCCCGGCGTACTGCTTGTACGCGGGTTTTGTTGCGGGCTTACGTCGCCCAAGATCGCGAGAGCTGCTCGATAATGATTTGTTTCACCCCAATTTGGGCGGAGAATCGAGATGAGATCGGGTGCGTTCTAAGGAGAAAACAAAAGCACGGCGTACTGTTTGTACGCGGGTTTTGTTGTGGGCTTACGTCGCCCAAGATCGCGAGAGTTGCTCGACAAAGATTTGTTTTGTCACAATTTGGGCGGAGAATCGAGATGAGATCGGGTGCGTTCTAAGGAGAAAATAAAAGCCCGGCGTACTGCTTGTACGCGGGTTTTGTTGCGGGCTTACGTCGCCCAAGATCGCGAGAGCTGCTCGATAATGATTTGTTTCACCCCAATTTGGGCGGAGAATCGAGATGAGATTGGGTGCGTTCTAAGGAGAAAACAAAAGCCCAGCGTACTGCTTGTACGCGGGTTTTGTTGACGACTGCACGTCGCCCAAGATCGCGAGAGCTATTCGATAATGATTTGTTTCACCCCAATTTGGGCGGAGAATCGAGATGAGATTGGGTGCGTTCTAAGGAGAAAACAAAAGCCCAGCGTACTGCTTGTACGCGGGTTTTGTTGACGACTGTACGTCGCCCAAGATCGCTCGATTCTCCCCCAAATTATTTGTTGTCGTTGCCTTCAAAATAGTAATTCGGATCTACCAATTTGCCGTCGCGCCTGACTTCAAAATGCAGATGAGGTGCGTCGGCGGACTCGAAGTATCCGGTTTCGGCCACATAGCCGACGACGTCGCCTTTGCTAACTTTATCGCCCACCTTGACGGGGACCGAGGGGCCAAGCAAGGCATAGGTGGTAGAAAAGCCGTTGCTGTGTTTGACCACCACTTCGGTGCCACGCATGGTGGTGGTATTGATAGAGGCCACTTCGCCATCGAATACGGCGCGCACGGCAGTGCCTACGTCCGCCTTGTAGTCCACGCCTTGGTGCGTGGCCCAGTGCTTCATAGTGGCATTGTAGACCAAGGCGCTATCCACGTAGTCCTTGAGTATCTCGGCAGACTCGATGGGGTTGGATATGACGAAATCCTGCTCGGTGGCGACGGGTTGATCGCCGGCTGCGGCAGTACCGCCCGTGGCCTCCTGCTTGGGCGGCTCCTCTTGCTTGGGTTGGTCGCTATTGGATATGGTATTGCCTTCGGCGTCCACCACGTTGGCGGCAGGCACTTCGTCGGGCGCGTCGGCGGCATTGCCCGACACCACGGTATAGACCACCAGCGCAACGATGGCGGCAAGGCACACCACCATCAAAATGGCGTATATGTTCTTTTTGAAAAATAGCAACACTTTGTTTTCTTTATATTTCTTTTCCATACATACCTCCGTTTGCCTAGATTGTGGGCGAACAAACGGGGCTTTATACACACAAATAGCAAAAAAGAAAAAAGCGTGTTGACCATTTTGAGAGATGGATATATAATGTAATCAACTACTTTGCATAGAGGAGCGCCATGAAAGAGCAACTACAATACCACACCCAACCCATTGCGGCCTTGGCCAACACCCTGGCCGCCATACTCGAAGTGCGCGACATAGCGGGCACCGACGAGATAGAGGCGCTGGTGCGCTACGCCTATGAGGGCGAGGCCGAGCACGTATTGCTGTTTTGCCCCTCTGCCGTGGGTGCCGATGTATTGTCGCACTATCACGAACACGCCGCCAAACTCAAAAACATTGCGCCGCACGCAGAGGACTTCGTGGTGCCCTACCCGGCCCATAGCCTGACGTCTTATGCCTCTATGATGGCGGGCGTCAAGGTGGACAAACACAACGTAGCCCAATTCGACCGCGGCTTTGACGAGGGCAAAGGAGCCCCACGTAGTCTGTTCGACGAGTGCAAGGGCAAGCGCCGCGCCGCCATTTTTTTGGGCGACAAGCACCCCTGCCGTAACCTATGGCAAAACACGGGTGCCGAAATCTATACCGGCACCACGGATATGGACTTGGTGGCCAAAGCGGTGGAGATGATACGCAAGGACTGCTACGACCTTTTGGTGGTGTTCGTGCGCGAATTCGACGATATGCTGCACGCCTCCAAACTATACGGCAAGCGGAGCGATAGCGCAATAGACAACCATATTGCCGAATTCGAGTTGCTATCCGACGCTGCGTCGGTGTATATGCGCGGCAACACATTGGTAGGGTTTTGCCCCGACCACGGTTGCCACAAGAGTTTTTTGGGCGGTGGTGCGCATCATTCGCGCAAGAGCGCCGACCTAAACGTAACGCACTATTACGGCGTGGTGAGCAGTTTGAAGAGGGATTATTAGCATGGGAAGAATCTACTATGACGGAACGGAAGAAACCGTTGCCCAAAACAAACGCATCGCCAATGCGTTTATGGAGAGCTTCAATGCGCTGCATTACGACGACGTCGACGGACAAGCAGCACTATGCCGCCGCTATTTCGCACGCTTCGGTCAAGAGTCACAGCTGAAAAAGCCCTTCTGCTGCGACCAAGCCGTCAATATCAGCATAGGCGACGGCGTGTTTATCAACTATAATTGCGTGTTTTTGGATATGACGCACATCACCATCGGCAACCGAGTGCTGATTGGGCCCAACGTCACGTTGTCCGCGGCAGGACACGACAAATCGCACCTAAATCGCGGTGGCGGCAAGTGTTTTGCGTCGCCCATCGTTATCGAAGACGACGTGTGGATAGGTGCCAACGCAGTCATCTTGCCGGGCGTCACATTGGGCAAAGGCTGTATTGTGGGCGCGGGTGCGGTAGTGACGAAGAACGTCGCTCCATTTAGCATCGTGGCAGGCGTACCTGCCAAACCAATAGGAGAAAGCCAATGACGGATATCGTATACCCTGCTCTGTACGAAGGACAAGAGCCATACATATTTATTTCATATAGCCACGTTGCCAAGTTGCCCGTTTATGAAGTTCTTATGCGTCTCAACGGCATGGGCGTGCGTTTTTGGTATGACAAAGGTCTATCGAAAGGCATCAACTGGGAGAAAAACGTCCAACAAAAGATAAAGAATGCGGCTGCCGTTTGGTTTTTCTTTGACGAAAACTTTTTCTACTCCGATTCTCTCTATAAAGAAGTGCGTTTCGTGATAGAAGAAGGCAAAGAGTACTGCCCCGTCTACTATAAGGGAATGACGTTTCGCCATTTTTATAGACAATTACCCGTCGACATCAAGTTGGATGAAGAGTACGAAACCCTTTTAACCCGCAGTTTCAACTCCAAGATCACCTCCATCGTATTCAACGACCAGACGCCCGACGCCTTCGACGCCGAGTTGTTGGAAGAAGCACGCAAATACGACGCCCTAGGAGATGCCACCGTAACCTTTGGGCATCAACACCGCAAGTTTGCCTTCTTGGCAAAAAACAGCATTTTTTCGCGCTCGATCTTTGACGGAATCAGCAACGTCTTCTCCTCGGTGGAGCATAGAATAGAAAAAATACTCATCAATCCCGACGGAATGATCCCCATCGACACCAAGTTTATCGACAAATTGAAGGCCATCGCCGAGGATGATTACGACGGCGTGATCATACGTCTGATGGGCAACGTAAACAATGCGATGTTCGGCCCATTCAAAGCGCTGTGCGAGAAGAAACGCGTTCTATTGGTGGACGTGGATATAACCCCCGAGCAAAAGCAAGCATTGGGGCGCCATTGCCCCACGTACGTGTGTTCCGACTTTTTGTTGGGAGGCGAAAAGGTGGCCAGCTTGTTGATGCAAACTGCATTCTCTTTTGGCATAGACAACACCGACATCGTGGTGTGCTGCAACGGAGTGCTAAACAAGCCCGCCTATATGCGCAGTGAGGCCATCATGACCAATCTGTCCAAAATGCACCTCAATCGCACGGGGAGAATCGCCTTTAACTCGCTCACACCCGAGGACTGTTTCAATCGAGTGAAAGCATATTTCCGCGACAACACCAATCCGCTCATCGAAGAGCGTTGCCTCTTGTTGTACTGCGGCAACGACAACGTGGCCTTGTATTTGGCCAAACGGCTCGATATCATCAAAACGGGCAGTCTGCCCCTCTCCGCATACAAAAAAGTAGTCGTCATCGGCTACGATGGCATCGTAGGCACGACGGGCAACAGCATTCTCGAGGAAACCCCCTACGACTACGCCACGGTGGACACCTTGCCCGTCAATCAAGGAGAAACAGCCGCGAAGTTGTTGCTACGCGAGATAGCGGGCAAAGCGGGCGGCACGGTGGAGCGCGTGCCTCCGCGCATCATTAAGAGTATCAAATCCAACCCGCCGCGCTTCAACCGTCTCAAATCGGTGTATCCACTGTTGGATTATGCCGATCTGTTTATTTTGGATCTCGACGGCACCATTGCCGACACCGAGACGCTGCATTGGGCGGCCTATAACGTCTTGCTGCGCCAAAAATACGGTTTCGAGCTCAAGGACGAAGACGTGCGCAAATATATCGGCAACAGCGAAATCAGCATCTACCGTATGATAGAAAAGGATTTCGATATCCGCATAGACGACGCCTCTTTTCTCAAAGAACGCATCGAGGCCTACCTCGATTTGGTGCAAAAAACGAACTTGCAGCCCTTCGCATGGGTGCACGATTTTCACCGGCGCTATGCGAACAAAAAGATCGCATTGCTGACCTCACAAGTGCCCGACGTGGTCAACCATTTGATACAGTATTGGGGGTTGGATGACCTCATCCCCATGTCGCGCCGCATCAGCGCGCACGATGGCAAGATCACAAAACGACAGGTGTTCGAGCATCCCAATCGGTTTTTGGATCTCCAAAGCGACGAGTTGGGCAATATCGTCGTCTTTGAGGATTCCAACCACGTGGCGAAAACCGCCAGCGAATTCGGCTATACCGTCATAGGCATTGCGCACCAATACAACAAGAACGCCCTAACGGACTGCACTTGTATCATCGATGAGTCCGTCAAGAAAGGCTTGTTCGTGGGCTTAAGCGGCATAGATTTGGTATTCAATATCAACCAACTGCCCTCCCCCGACCAAAAAGTCAAAACCAATCAATACGGCATATCCGTGGGCGGACCCGCTCTCAAAGCCGCCATCACTTGCGCACAAATGGGCGGTGACGCCACCTTGATTACGGGTATCGGCAAAAGCCCTATGGCGGATATCATTCTCAAGGAATGCGAGCGCTACCACGTGCGCGTGGTGGACATTATGCCGTACAAGGCTTTGCCCAATATGTCCTTCGTGGCAATGCATTACGTCAACGCTACGAGGGAAATCGTCAGCGGACAGACCACGTCTAACGAGATTCGTATGATCGGCGATGACTTCTATAAGGACTTTGACTACTGTCTGTACGATTGCAACCTGCCCTTCTTCACCCAAGAATTAGTGACCAATCTGCGCGCTTACGATATACCTCTTGTGATGGACTGCGGCTCGTGGAAGGATAATATCGAGATCGCTCTACGGGACGCTCAATACGTTATATCCTCGGCCTCTTTCCGCTCCCCCGCCGACGAAGACGTCTTTGCCCTGCAAAAAGCCTTGTCTATTCCATGCGTCGCTATGACGCGAGGCGGCGACGCCATTCGCTACCAAGAAAATGATTGCTACGGCGAAATAGAAGTAGAAAGGCATCAAAATGCGCATACGTTGGGCGCAGGAGACGTGTTCCACGGGGCATTCTGCTACTACCGCTTCGACAAGGGACTCGATACGGCGGAAGCCCTTCGTCAGGCATCCTTGACTGCCACCGAATACGTCAAGAGATAGCTGTTTCCTATTTTATGCAAAAAAATACCCACCCGCGAGGGTGGGTATTTTGTTTTGGCGAGATTGCTCTCGCGAATTGATGAACTATTCGCTCAATTTCTTGTACTTGGCATAGCGCGCCATGGCCTCGGCCTCGTTGGTGGCGAAGAGCTCGTCGGCTTTGACGCTGATCTTCTTGAGTTGCGCATAGCGGTTTTCGCCCTCGAGGAACTCACGATAGCCACCGGCAGGCTCCTTGCTGTCGAGTTTGAAGGGGTTTTTGCCCTCGGCCGCCAAGGTGGGATTGTAGCGATAGAGTTGCCAATAACCGCAATCTACGGCACGCTTCATCTCGATTTGGCTGTTGCCCATATCTTTCAAACCTTGGTTGATGCAAGGCGCATAGGCGATGATAAGGCTGGGGCCGTGATATGCTTCGGCTTCCATAATGGCGTCGAGGAATTGCTTTTGCGAGGCACCCATCGAAACTTGCGCCACGTAGACGTAGCCATAGCTCATAGCCATCATACCAAGGTCTTTCTTCTTGGTCTTTTTGCCGCTGGCGGCAAACTTGGCGATAGAAGCGGTAGGCGTGGACTTGGAGGATTGACCACCGGTGTTGGAATACAACTCGGTATCCAGCACGAGCACGTTGACGTCCTCATTCATAGCGAGCACGTGGTCCAAGCCACCGTAACCGATGTCGTAGGCCCAACCGTCGCCGCCGAAGATCCACAACGACTTTTTGACGAGGCAATCTTTGTCGCCCAAGATGACGGCAACGTCATCGTAGATGGGGCAACTATTGTCGCAATCGGCGACCATTGCCAAGAAGTCTTCGCTGGCCTTTTTGCTGGCGGCATAGTCGTCGCAACCGTCGATCCAGGCTTGCGCCACGGCCTTGACTTCCTCTTTGGGAGCCTTTTCGACGATGGCTTGCATATGCGCTTTGATACGATCGCGGCGTTGCTTGACGCCCAAGAACATACCGTAGCCGTACTCGGCGTTGTCCTCAAACAAGCTGTTAGCCCAAGCGGGACCGTGGCCCTTGTCGTTGACGGTATAGGGGCAGGTAGGTGCCGAACCGCCGTAGATAGAGGAGCAACCGGTGGCGTTGGCGATAATCATGTGATCGCCGAACATTTGAGTAACAACCTTGACATAGGGGGTCTCGCCGCAACCTGCGCAGGCACCCGAGAACTCAAACAAGGGCTTGTTGTATTGGCTGAAGATGGGATTGGTGCGCTTGCCTTCCAACGCCTTGGTTTCGGGCAAAGCGGCGGCATATTCCCAGTTGGCTTCCTCCGCGACTTGCACCTCTTCGAAGGGCTTCATCACCAAGGCCTTGCCTTTGGTGGCAGTCTCGGGGCAGGCGTTGACGCACACTTTGCAACCCAAGCAATCCATGGGGCTGACTTGCACGCGATATTGCCAACCTTTGACGTGTTTGCTATCCACGGTGTAGAAGCTGTCGGGTTTGTCGGCCAAGATCTCGGCGGTTTGCAAAGTGGGACGAATGGCGGCGTGGGGGCACACGAAAGAGCAACTGTTGCATTGCGTACAATTCTCGGGGATCCACACGGGCACGAAGGGGGCTACGCCGCGTTTTTCGTACTTGGTGGTGCCGGTGGGCACGGTGCCGTCGGCGGCCAATTTGGACACGGGCAGGCTGTCGCCGTTTTGCGCCAAGATGGGACTGATGAAATCGCGGAAGTACTCGTTGTCGGCCACTTTGAGAGGCTCGGCGCCCTCGGTAGTGGTGGCCCAGCTCTCGGGATACTTGACCTCTTGCAAGTTGGCGATGGCGTTGTCGACGCAGGCGTAGTTCATATTGACTACGGCGTCACCCTTCTTGCCATAGGTCTTTTTGATGGCTTCCTTCATATAGCGCTCGGCATCCTCGTAGGGAATGATGTCGGCCAATTTGAAGAAGGCGGCTTGCATCACGGTGTTGACGCCCTTCTTGGCGCCGATCTGTTGGATGACCTTGAGGCCGTCCAAGGTGTAGAACTTGACGTGCTTTTTGGCAATGGCATTTTTGAGGCTGGCGGGCAATTTCTCGTCCATCTCCTCGGGCGTCCAAATGCTATTGAGCAAGAAAGTACCGCCGTCTTTCATAGCGGCGAGCATATCGTAGCGCAACACGTAACTTTGGTTGTGACAAGCGATAAAGTCGGCGTGGTCGATGAGATAGGGGCTTTGAATGGGCACGTCGCCAAAGCGCAAGTGGCTGATGGTGATACCGCCCGACTTTTTGCTGTCGTAGGCAAAGTAGCCCTGCGCGTATTTGTCGGTGTGGTCGCCGATGATCTTGATGCTGTTCTTGTTGGCGCCCACGGTGCCGTCGGAGCCAAGGCCATAGAACAAGCAGCTGCGGGTGCCTTTAGGCGCGGCGTCGATGGACTCCACGATGTCGAGGCTGTTGCCCGTAACGTCATCGACAATACCCACGGTAAAGTGGTTCTTACCGCCGCGGCGCATATTTTGATAGATGGCGTTGACCATGCTGGGCGTAAACTCTTTGCTGCCCAAACCATAGCGGCCACAGTTGACTTTGATACCGTCGAGATGGGCCTCTTTGAGAGCGGCCACCACGTCGAGATAGAGGGGTTCGCCCAAACTGCCGGGCTCTTTGGTGCGATCCATCACGCAGATACGGCGAGTCGTGTCGGGCAACACTTTGACGAAATCACTGACCGAGAAAGGACGATACAAACGCACTTTGACGGCACCCACTTTTTCGCCGCGGGCGACCAAGTAGTTGACGGTCTCCTCCACGGTATCGGCGCCGCTACCCATGATGACGATGACCTTGGTGGCCTTGGGATGGCCAACGTAGTCGAACAAATGATAGCTGCGACCGGTAAGCGTGCTGACCTTGCGCATCATGCGGCGCACGATCTTGGGCACTTCGTTGTAGTATTTGTTGGCGGCCTCTCTGCCTTGGAAATAGATGTCGGGGTTTTGGGCGGTACCCTTTTGCACGGGGTGCTCGGGGTTAAGCGCGCGCGATTTGAAGTCCTCGACGTCGGCCATATCCAACAGGGGCAACAACTCTTTGTATTCGGGCAAGGTGATCTTGCTGACTTCGTGGCTGGTGCGGAAGCCGTCGAAGAAGTGAAGGAAAGGTACTTTGCTCTTGAGTGTGGCAAGGTGGGCCACGATGGCCAAGTCGGCCACCTCTTGCACGCTGGCCGAAGCCAACATGGCAAAGCCCTTTTGACGGCAAGCCATAACGTCGGAATGATCGCCGAAAATGTTCAGGGCGTGCGCGGCCAAAGCGCGGGCGCTGACGTGGAACACGCAGGGCAACAATTCGCCCGAGATCTTGTACATATTGGGGATCATCAACAGCAAGCCCTGGCTGGCGGTGAAAGTGGTGGTCAAGGCACCGGCATTCAAACTGCCGTGCACGGCACCGGCGGCACCCGCCTCCGATTGCATCTCGGCCATGCGAACGGTTTGACCAAACAAGTTTTTGGTACCTGCTGCGGCAAATTCATCACAGTTCTCGGCCATGGGCGAAGAAGGAGTGATGGGGTAGATTGCCGCTACTTCGCTAAACGCATACGCGATCGTCGCAGCCGCGGTATTGCCATCTACGGTCTTTTTGTAACTCATACATTACCTCCTAATAAGTTTTGTTATTGTCGTTGGTTTTGGGTGTATTAAAATACACCTCAACTATTATAATGCCAAGCCGAATTATAAGTCAATAGTTTGATTCATTTTGCGCTCCGCTTTCGACCGAAAAATTATGCGTTGCGGCACGAAAAAACGGCGCAAATGCGCCGTTTTCCACGACTATTCGTTATCCTCGCAACTCACGCGGCAGACGGCACCTCTTTCCAATCGAACGAGAAACTGCCGCAATGGGCGTGCCCCGTAACGCGCACCGTATATTGCCCGGGAAAAATGGATGAAGCAAACCCTACGTTGCCGACGTCTTCTCTCTCGAAAACCACCTCGCCCGATCCGTCGGTAACGACGTAGTCCAAGGTGCCGCTCTCGGTAGAAAAATGAGCCTCGAACGTGCGGACTTCCGCAACCGAAAACCGATAGACGCGGTATCCGTCGAATTTTTGATATTGCATGGAACAAGAGGTGGCAGTGTTGTTTTCCACGCTCATCAAAACGGTGTAGCGGCCATAACTCGAACACGCCACCGCAAGACAGGCGGTCGTCAGCACCAAAAGCAACCCTATTGCGATGCGCAAACGTTTCATACTACTTCAAAAAACCGTTGATGATCATCTCTTCGGCCTCGGCTTCGCTCAGGCCCAGCGTCATCAATTTGTCGAGTTGGTCGCCCGCTATCTTGCCGATGGCGGCCTCGTGGATAAGGCGGGCGTCCACGTTGTTGGCGTTGACTTTGGGTACGGCCGAAACGGTGCCGCCTTCCAACACGATGGCGTCGCATTCGGTATGCCCATAGCAAGCGGCGTCGCCGTCGACCGACAGCAAAAATTGCTGATGCGATTGCCCTTTGGCAACCGAGCGCGATATGACGTGCGCACTGGAGCCGTCGCCGCCCAATTTGACGTAGAAATCGGTGGTGGCCGTCTGGCGGCCGTGGGTCATGATTTTTTCGGTGATCAACAGTTTGGCGTCCTTGGCCAAAACGGCAGAGGTCTTGCGGTAGGTGGAATCCACGCCTTTGATTTGCACGGTATCCATCTCGAGACTGCCGCCCTCGTCGATCTCGATGACGGTGGTGGGGTTCAACACGCGCTCGCCGGTGCCTTCGCCCTCGCCATAGTGTTTTTCCACGTATTTGACGTGCGCGTTTTTGCCCACGTGAAACGTGTGCACACCGTCGTGCTGGGACAATTCGCCGCCGTCGTTGTGTATGCCGCAACCGGCCACGATCAACACGTCGGCACCGTCGGCAATATAGAAGTCGTTGTACACCAAGTCTTTGAGACCCGTTTGCGTGAGCAAAACGGGTATATCCACGCGCTCGTTTTTGGTACCCTCGCGCACGATGATGTCGATGCCGGGTTTGTCCGTCTTGGACACGATGTCGATATGCGCGGTAGTGTTGCGGCCGGCCAAAGTGCCGTTGTCGCGCACGTTGTAGGCCCCCTCGGGCACAGCCTCGAGGTCGGCTATGGTCTTGAGCAGTTGCATTTTGACGGGATCAAGTTTCATACCTACCTCCTATACTCTCTTCAAACGGTCGCAATAGGTTGCGGTCAGCAGAGAGGGCAACACCTCTTCTTTGGTGCCGTCCCGTTCCACTTTGCCCGCGGCAAGCACCACCACGCGGTCGGCGATGTTCAAGATACGCTCCTGGTGCGAAATGATGAGCATCGTCCCCTTGATTTTGGCGTACATATCCTCGAAAACCGAGATGAGATTGCTAAAACTCCACAAGTCGATGCCCGCCTCGGGCTCGTCGAACACGGTAAGGGTGGCACTGCGTGCCATAACGGTGGCAATCTCGATGCGTTTGAGTTCGCCGCCCGACAAATTGGCGTCTATCTCGCGATTGACGTATTGCCTGGCGCAAAGCCCCACTTCGGCCAAACAATCGCACGCTTCGGCCACCGTCATCGTGCGGCCGGCGGCTACGTTCAATAAGTCGTGCACCGTAATGCCTTTGAAGCGCACGGGTTGTTGAAATCCATAGCAAATACCCGCCTTGGCGCGCTCGGTCACCGACATATCGGTGATGTCCTGCCCGTCGAGAAAGATACGCCCCTCGGTGGGACGGTACAACCCCATTATCAACTTGGCCAAGGTGGACTTGCCACCGCCGTTGGGGCCGGTAAATGCGACGAAGCGCTCGCTCAAATCGAGACTGACGTCGTCTATAATGCGTTTGACGCCCTCGTCGGTATTGACTGCAAAAGAAACGTGTTGTAGTTGTAGCATAATACTGCACCTCTTTGGATCGCTATTCGACCCACGATAGTATAGCATATCTTTTGCCAAAAAGATAGCGTTTGCCGATAATCTTTGGCAAAAAGCAAAGCGCCGCGCCGACGCGCGTGCGAATTGTCGAAAAGCAAACGCTTCTTGCCGCGTACAAGCGACCCAAGCACAGGGAGCAAAGTCGCAGCGCGGCGATACAAAAAAGCCCGCCTATCGCCAGGCGAGCCAACAAACCAACACTACCAGCGCAAAAACGCCCACAAACAGCAGCAAATAGGGCAAAAACTGCCGTATTACGCCGCGAATGATGGCGTTGGTGTCGCGCCGATAGGCCTTTTTCTCCTCGGGCGAGAGGGCATTGAAATCGAAAGGTTCTTCCTCTTTGCCTTCCTCTTTCTCCTTGGGGGTGTGTTCCACCACGAGGTGGCGGTCGTGCCAAGGCATCCCATCTACGTTCATGGGCGCTATGACGCGACCGTCATCGTCGTCGTATTGTTTGCGTCGTCCGGCCATACTATGCGTTGTCGGCGTCGTCCGCCTGCTCCTGCGCATACAAGTGGCACTTGACGTAGTGCTCGCCGCCCAGATTTACGGTGGGGGGCACACGGTGCTTGCATATCTCCATACACTTGCTGCAACGGGTGTGGAATTTGCACCCCGTGGGCGGATTGGCGGGAGAAGGAATGGAGCCTTCCAAAATGATGCGTTTCATTTTGGTTTTGGGGTCGGGCACGGGTATGGCGCTAAACAGAGCCTGCGTATAAGGATGCGCGGGATGGGCGAACAAATCGTCGGTCTCGGCATACTCCACCAAGTCGCCCAAATACATAACGCCCACCGTATCCGAGATGTGCTCCACCACGGACAAGTCGTGCGAAATAAACAAATAGGTCAGACCGTATTGCTTTTGCAGATCCTTGAACAAGTTGATGATCTGCGCCTGAATACTGACGTCCAAGGCAGACACGGGCTCGTCGCACACGATGAATTGGGGGTTGAGCGCCAAAGCGCGCGCAATGCAAATACGCTGGCGTTGGCCGCCCGAAAACTCGTGCGGATAGCGCTCCTTGTAATACTCGGGCAGACCGCAATCCTTCATGATTTTGGTGATGTACTCCTCGTATTGATCCTTGGGCACGATGTTGTGCTCACGCACGGCCTCGCCGATGATCTCGGCCACAGGCAAACGCGGAGACAAGCTCGAATAGGGGTCCTGAAATACGATTTGGATTTTGGGACGGAAGTGGCGCAACTCGCGCTTGGACATATCGAATATCTCCTCGCCGTCGAACAGCACCTGACCCGCCGTCTTTTTGTAGAGGCGCAAAATGGTACGGCCCGTCGTCGTCTTGCCGCAGCCCGACTCGCCCACCAAGCCCATGGTGGTACCTCGCTTGATATTGAAACTGATGCCGTCAACCGCACGCACGTAGCCTACCGTGTGCTTGAAAAAGCCCGCTTTGATGGGGAAATATTGGCGTAAACCGCGCACTTCGAGCAAATTGTCGGGGTCGTGCACGATGGGCTCCTCCTGCGGAAACTCCAACTTGGCCGTGTTTTTATGCAACTTGCCGAATACTTTGTCAAATATATTTTTGGGCGCGCGAGGCAATGCCGCGCTACCCTCGGCTTGGTCGTCGGCGCAGGTGGCATCGCCGCCCTTATCCACGGTGGCGACCGTTTCGGCCTCGGCCGCATCGTCCACCTCTTGTTGGATAGTGAAATCTTGCGCGCCAAGCGTAGCCTCTACTTCGGCCTCTTTGTTTACGTTATTCTCAAAATCACTCATCGTCTTTGCCCTCCAAATCGCGGTAGCAAGCTACAAAATGCCCTTTTGACACCTCGATCAACTCGGGGTATTTGCCATCGCAACGGTCGCAACGATAGTCGCATCTGTCGCGGAAGTAGCAGTAATCGGGCATATTGACGGGATTGGGCACGCTACCCGGTATATTATAAAGGCGCTCGACCTTTTGCCCCACCACGGGTTTGGAGTGCATAAGGCCCAACGTATAGGGATGACAGGGATTGTCGAAGATGTCCTCGGCGGTGCCCTTTTCCACCACCTTGCCCGAATACATTACCACGACGTAGTCGGCCATCTCGGCAATCACGCCCAAATCGTGCGTAATGAGCATGATGGCGGTGCCGAGCCTGTCCTTGATGTTGCGCAACAGTTCCAAAATCTGCGCTTGAATGGTAACGTCCAACGCCGTGGTCGGCTCGTCCGCAATGATAAGGTTGGGGTTGCAAGCCAACGCCATGGCGATCATAACGCGCTGGCGCATACCGCCCGACAACTCGTGCGGATACATCTTGTACACGCCCTGCGAGTTGGCAATACCCACCAATTCGAGCAACTCCAACGCCTTGCGTTTGTTGCGCTCCTTGTTGGTTTCGAATTCCCTTGCGTGCTTGGCCATAGCGTCCTCGCGCTCGGTTTTGGACACGGTGCTGAGCGACGCCAACATAGCCTTTTTGGCTCTGCGATGGGCGCGCTCTTCCTCTTTGGAATACTTGACGTCGTGCAATTCGAGCACTTCCTCGAGCTGATCGCCTATCTTAAACACGGGGTTGAGGCTGGTCATAGGCTCCTGAAAGATCATGCTCATCTTGTTGCCGCGCAACTTTTGCATGACGGGCGTGGGCGTTTTGACCACGTTGTACACCTTGTCGCCGTCGTTGAAGCGTATCTCGCCCGACACGGTTTGCCCCGCGGGACGCTGTACCAACTGCATCAACGAGAGACTGGTAACGGACTTGCCGCAGCCCGACTCGCCCACGACGCCCACGGTCTTGCCGCGCGGCACCTCGAAAGAAACGCCGTTGACAGCCTTGACGGTGCCGACCGACGTGAAGAAATAGGTGTGCACGTCGTCGAACTCCACCACGTTGTCGGGGTTTTTCATTTGGGTAACGTACTCGGATTCGGGCACGTTTTTGCGGTTGTGCTCTTTCTCCATCGCGCGAGTGATCTTTCGATTCTCGCGAGTGATGCGCGAAGACTCCTTGAACGAGATATAGTTGGCGTCTTTGCGTTTTGCTATTTTTTGTTTTAGTCTGTCAATAACGCTCATACGCACCTCCTATCTGCTCATCTTCGGGTCAAAGGCGTCGCGCAAACCGTCGCCTACAAAGTTGAATGCAATGACTGCCAAACAGATCAACGCACCGACGGGTATCCAAATATAGGTGTACGTCTGCATATCGTTGATGCTGCTGACGCTGTTGATAATCTGTCCCCAAGTAGCCATGGGGAACTTGACGCCCAAGCCCAAGAAGGACAGAGTGCTTTCGGTGAGGATAACGCCGCCCAAGCCCATGGTGGCTTGCACGATGAGTTGCGGAATGACGTTGGGGATCAAGTGCTTGGCGATCTTGCGCTTGGCGGTAAGACCGCTGGCCTCGGCGGCGATCATATAATCCTGCTCGCGCAACGAAAGGATCTGACCGCGCACCAAGCGCGCTATGCCGGGCCAACCCAAGAAGCCCAAAACCATCATCATATACACCACGCGCAACATATTATCCAACTTGAGCGTATTGAACATAGCGCCCAAGATGATAAGGATAGGCATGGTGGGTATGCAATAGAAGATATCCACTATACGCATGATGATGTTGTCGATGATACCGCCGAAGTAGCCCGAAATACCGCCCATAATAGAGCCCAATATGATCTCGATAAACACGACGATAAAGCCTATCATCAACGAGATACGGCCGCCGTACATAATGCGCGCCAGCACGTCCATAGCGTTGCTATCCAAGCCCAAGATGTGATTTTTGGAGGGTTTGGCGTAGATATCGGCCACCAATTTGGCTTGTTTGTTGCGGAACACGAATTGCTGGCCAAAGCCCTTTTGTTCGGTCTTGACATAGAACTCTTCGTCATCGAATTGCAACACGCCGTTTTCGTCGTAAATATAGTTGCCGTCCTCATCCAAGGACTCCATACGCACGGTAACGTTGCCCTCGGTCTTGCCGGCGTCGGACATAGCGTCCATCTCCACGCGAAAAGCGCGCTTGGTGGCCACCGAAATGGTGTCCTCGCCCGTATAGCGGCGTATGGAATAGGCGCTAAGGCTCATATAATCCACGGTTTCGGCGCCCGTTTTGGCAGCGACTATATAGGCGTCGCCGTCGGGACGAATGGTATAGTTGACACCCTCGCTCACAAAAGCGTGCGTGGCGTCGTCGGCCTCGTCGAAGCCGCCCAATGCCGCCAAAGCGTCCAGACGGAACGCTGTCGGCACCTCTTTGCTAAGGTCATAGCGGTCGAAACTGAGCGTGGTGGAATAGAGCGCAACGTCGTTGCGAGGCACATCGAGATAGTAGCCCTTCTCGACGCCTTCGGTATAGGCGGACACGCGATAGGTAACGCCGTCCACCGCAAACTCGTCGCCGAGATGCGTGCGAGCCTCGGCCACCATAGCGTCGGTAACGCCCTCTTGGCGAGCGGCCGCTATCTCGGTCAATTCGGGATAGGTGCACACAATCTTGTTGCTGCGCAACGTATAGGTGTTGCCGCCATACGCAACCGAAACGGAAGCCACCTTTTTGCCCTTGGCATTCCAATCGGCAGTAAGGGCGTCCGACAGCGCGCTATCGGCGCTATTGAGGTACAAGTTGAGTTCCATTTTGTTGGCGGTATAGGTGCCCACTGCGGCAGATTGTGCCAACGTGGCGACGTGCACGGTGTCGTCCAACGCCAACGAATAGATCTCGTCTTTGAGCCGAACCACCTTGTATTGCAAACCGCTGCTCGTATCGGTAACGGCCATCTCGCTGAGCCCTTCGGCCTTCATGGTGGCGATATAGCTGTTCATCATATTTTGCAAGGTGCGGCCGGCTTGGCTTTGCGGCGTGACGTATTTGACGTAGTCCTCGTTGATTTTGCCGAAAGCGTAGTCGACCTGAATGGTCTTGTAGGTGGTAAACGTCTGGCTTTGGCTGTAGGGATAGATAGCCGCACCCAAAAAGCAGAATAGGAATAGCACGACCAAAACGCCCAAACCTACCATGGCCAATTTGTTGCGGAAAAAGCGCTTGACGACCAGCAAACCGGGCGACACCGCCTTGACGCGGCGAGCATCGTCAAGCTTCATTTCTTCCGAAACGTCGCTGCCCTGTTGCACCAGCCCCAAGTTGATGTTGTCCTCTTTTTCGGTATTGACGGCGCCGTGATCGACGTCGGCGGATACGGCGGGCTTGTTGTCTATGTCTTTGTCAAATCTGATCTTTGTACTCATAGCCCACCTCCTATTCCAATCTTACGCGAGGATCCACCAGCGCGTAGCAAATATCGCTCATCAAGTTGCCGAGCAAGGTAAGTATGGCCATAAAGGTGAGATAGAACATCGTAAACGGTATATCGCCATTGACCATAGCGTTGTAGGAAGCAAAACCGATACCTTCGATAGAGAACAAAGTTTCGGTGATGAGCGCGCCCGAGAAAAGACCGGGCAACGAGCCGCCCAACATGGTCACCAACGGTATCATCGTGTTGCGGAAGGCGTGTTTGTAGATGACCTTGCGCTCGGACACACCTTTGGCGCGAGCGGTGCGGATATAGTCGGCGTTGAGCACCTCCAACATATTGGTGCGGGTATAACGCATCAAACCGCCTATGCTGACGATAATGAGCGTCAGAGCCGGCAAGAAGAAGTGCGCCACGCTGTCCATAAAATATGTGAACGCCGGCGTAACCCCCTCGACAAGTCTTGCGTTGTGCATACCACCCAACTCGAACCAGCCCAACTTCATGGAAAAGATGAGTTTGAGCAGGGCCGCCGTAAAAAAGGTAGGCAAGGAAATACCGATGAGGGACACGACCGTAACGGCATAGTCTGTTTTACTGTATTGTTTGCGCGCAGCCAAAACGCCCAACGGTATGGCTATCAACAACTCGGCGATAAACGAGATGACGCCCAATAGGAAGCTGTTCCAGACCGTCTTGTGAAACTCCTGCGTAACGGGTATGGTGTAATACCAACTATCGCCGAAATTACCCGTGAAGAAATTGCGAAGATAGATGAGATATCCGCCGAAAAGACCTCTGTCCAAGCCGTACCGCGACTTCATCTCGGTCAGCAACTCGGCAAACGTCTTTATGTTGCCCGGTTTCATTGCCAAATCCCTGGCTTTGCTCTCCACAAAGCTGTGGGGAAGAGAATACATTAGCGCATATATGCAAAACATGACGAAGAGCAAAATGATGACGCTAATCAGTATCCTTTTGAGGATAAATTTTGCCATAATAGTCTCCTAGGTGTAGTGTACGCACATACGCGCACGCTACGCGTTTTTTTACAAGGAAATGCGGACAACAAAAGTTGCCGCACGACACTCAAATAAAAAAATAGGTATAAGGGGCGAATTAAATTCGCCCCTTTGGGCCTATTGATAGGTTGAACTTACTATTTTACTTCGAGATTGAAGATTTCGTTCAAGAAGCTCCAGAAAGGAGTGGTGTCGGGCGTGATGGTTTCGACATTCACACGCTCGCCGCTGTACACATAGCAGTTCTTGCGTTGATAGACGGGCAATTCGACAGCCCAGTCGAGAATGATGTCCAAGCAATCCTTATAGGTCGCTTTGCGGAAGTTCTTATCCGCGCTCTTGCGGGCTTCCATGATCAACTCGTCCAATTCGGCGTCGGCAATACGATAGTTGTTGGAACCGGTCTTATTGTCGCTGTGGTAGACTTGATACATATCGGGGTCAGCGCTGCCGCCCCATGCCGCTACGAACATATCCACGGTGCCGTCTTGTATACGGTCGAACAGGTTGTCGCTGTCGTCGGTGATGTCCAACTTGATGCCGATAGACTCGAGAGCCTCTTGGGCCTTGAGCAACAAAGCATAGGTGGGGTGATCGCCGGTGCCATCGCCACCAATGATGATTTCATATTCCATCTTGGCACCGTCGGGAGCAGCGGTGAACTTAGAGGTAGTCTCGTCCCAAGTGTAGCCGGCAGCTTTGAAGAAGCCGATAGCGGCTTGCAAAGCAGCCTCCCAGCGTTGCTCTGCGTTCATGCTGGCAGCATAGATGGGATTGCCGTTCACGTCCTTGCTGTACGCTACTTCGTAGCCCTCGTCGGCGGGTTGGGGAGCAGCCCAAGAGCAGTTGGAGATGGGGTATTGAATGACGGAAGCACGCTCGTGATAGTAGCTGTTGACAGTGTACTCACGATAGGTGCCGAACAAAGTCATGAAGGCTTTGCGCAGATCCTTGCTGGCGGCGCTGGCTTTGTCGGTGCCGACCTTCACGTTGTCGGAGTTGATGCCGAGGTAGCCGTAGCCGTTGTTGTCGACCAAGTCGGTGGAGATCTTCAACGAGGGATCCACGACCAAGTCTTCTCTGTTGTTGTTGGCGGCTTTGATTTGGTTCAAAACGCTGTCGCTGATAGAGGGGTTGGCGATGTCGATGTCGCCGGTGACGATACCGGGCAACTTATCGGCGTCGGCCATCTCTTTGAATTTGACGTATTGGATCTTGGGGCAACCTTCCCAGTAGAGATTGTTGGCCTCGAAGGTAACGATACCGTCTTTGTAGCTGACGAACTTGTAGGGACCGGCACCCATGGGAGTGGTGGTCTTGGCACGCAAGCCGTTGAGGTCGCCGCGGGTAAAGCCGTAGCTGCCGTTGGCGGGATCCCACTTGGTGGCGTCGCCGTAGTAAGCCATAGGAGCAACGGCCAAGCTGAGTTGATACACAGTGGTGGCCGAGTACTCGGTGGTACGCACGTTGATGATATAGTTCTCCTCGCTGAAGGTGATACCGCTGATGCTGTTGATGTTCTCGCCGTTCATTTCGGCTTGACCGGCAACGGCTACCCAAGGTTCGATGACGGTGCCTACGTAGGTATCGAAATCACCATTGGCGGCTTCGACAGAGGCAGCAGCGAAGAAATTGCCCTCATAACCTTCTTTCAAGCAATCGACATAGTCGGCGATGGTGGGCCACTCGCCCGCCTCGGTGTCGTACGATTTGCCGTTGCTATCGGTGAAGATGGCGGTGTAGCTCACTTTGTAGCGATCGCCCTCGTAAGCGGTGACGCCGTAGTAATTGGCATCCTCGGTGGGTTGGGCGCTGATATAGAAAGCTTCGACGTCTTCGGAAGAAGCTACTCTTCTGTACAAATTGCCGTCGCCATCTTCAAATTGAGCTGCTTCTTCATCCTCGGTGATGGTCCACAAATTCTTGTAGGAGCCGTCGACCAAGCCGATGGTACCCTCGGCGTCTTGTGCGTAAGCAGTGCCAAAGCTACCGAAGCCCCACGTAGACATACCCAAAGCGATGGCTTGCGCGTCCTCTTTGAGGTTGATGCCGTTTTTGCCGCTGTATTTGGAGCCGGCCGCAGCTTCGCTGCTGTATTTGGAAACGACGTAGCTGACGATGTCCTCGGCCAAAGCGAGCCAAGCGCCGGTGTCGGCGTTGATGGCGGCGACCAAAGCGTCATATTGAGCCTTGGTGTAAAGGGTGGATTCGGCATAGACGAATTCGCCGGTTTCGGAGTCGAAGGTGTCGAGCACGGCATTGGCAATGGCCATATACTTGGCATACACGTCGCTCTTCAAGTTGGTACGCCACTCGTTCATACCTTGGATGGGAAGGCTGTAGAAAGTGGTGCTGCCATCGTAGTCGACGTCGCTGTAGGCATACATCGAGAAGATGACGTCTTTGACGGTGAGATCGGTGCCGTCGCTGAACTTGACGCCTTTGCCCAAATAGATGGTGTAGTCAACGGTGCCGTCCGCGTTTTGGGTAACGACAAGGTTGCTGATGCCATAATAGGTGTAGTCGGTGCCATTGTAGGGAACGGTCTCGCCCTCGAGGCCCTTGTAGATGATGTTGCCGCCACGGTCCGAAGCGAGCAAACCAACTTGGGTCATGCCATACACGTCTACATCGTAGGCGCTGGTAGCAAAGAAGGGGGAGAACTTCTCGTTGAAGTAGTTGTAACCGACGACCAAGTTGCTGTCGGCGGCATAGGAGCCTTCGCGAGCGGCATGCACGCTGGGCACGACATAGTTCTCGGGATGGGTCAAAGCATAGGTGGGATCGGTGTTCTCGCCGGGATCGGTGCCGGGATCAGTGCCGGGATCGGTACCGGGATCGGTGCCGGGATTTGTACCGGGATCGGTGCCGGGATCAGTGCCGGGATTTGTACCGGGATCAGTACCGGGATTGGTGCCGGGATCAGTGCCGGGATCGGTACCGGGATCGGTGCCTTCTTGACCGCTAGGTTGTTTGCCATCGTCGGGTTTCTTGTTGCAACCTGCAAAGATAGACAAGCAGGATACGAGGAACACTACGACGAGCACACAAACTACGACTTTCCAAAGTTTGGACTTCATCATTTTTACCTCCATTAAAAATTCTTTCCTAATTGTAGCGCGGGCACTTGCCGCGTTTTTACCTAGTATGCACAGTTTTCGCCGTGTAGCCCAATTTGCCCCAAAACCGTGAGAACCACAGTAGACAGAGCGCGGCGCACTTCGGACCGACAGTAGCACCGTGAGGGCTGACTTTTGACGTCGGATACGAACCAAAGCGAACTTGTATACTTTTGATTATACCAAATCGAAAGGCCCATTGCAAGCAATCGCGGGCGGAATACCCCTATTTTTTTCAAAAATTCCTTTAATTTTGCAAAAAACCGCCTAAAAATTGGATTTTATACGCCATAAATGAATAAAAATGCAAGTCAACGTGCCAAATAGAGTTTGTATGCGGCCGAAATACGCCGTTTGGGTGCGCTATGGACGTATGCGCGCGTATACGCACGCGCCTAGGAATAATAAGGTTTGTGGCGCACAAGAAGGCAAAGCACGACAAAGTGGCTTAACGAGGGCACGAAAACTAAATGCTCGCGTCGTCGGTAGCGTTGTGTTCGTCCTCGGCGGAAATCGGCAAAGGGGCCGCAGCGGCCTCTGCGGCGTGCTCGGTACGCTCGAAGCGTTGGCGAACGGACAGCGCAAAGAGCGTTGCAAAAGCAAGGGTTATCCAAAGGGCGCACCCCAGCGCCACGTAGTCCGTGCCCACGGCGCCCGCAAGGCAGGCATACACCGCAAAGGCGACCACGGACAGTAGCGCCAAACCGCCGCCCACCAAACACCATGCCTTGGCTTTTTTGAAAACGAAGGCGAAGTCCTCCTCCCGATAGGGCAAGCGTACCAACAGCAATTTGTAGGCGGCAATAGCCACTACGAACACGGCAAAAACCATCAAGACGTAGGGCATAGTGAAGTAGACGGTGCGAAACACTTGGCTATTGAAGCAAAGGGGGACCACAAACGCCGCTATTGACAACAGGACAAGCACGGCATACACCACGCGAAAAATGCCGAAAGCGTGCCAATCGGCGGGCGAATAGAGGGCGCCCACGTACCGAACGCGGGTGCGCACCTTGCCTTTTTCGTCGACGTAGTCGATATTTTGATAATCGCGGCGTATCTGCTTTTTGTTCATATCCTACCGAGAGCCTTTGCTCCTATCTACCATTCTATACCTAGTTGGGCTTTGTGTCAAGGCACGCCCACCGCGTTATTTGCGCGCATATACGGCTATCCAGGGTTGCGTGTGGTGATGACGCACCTCGACCGAGGCGAACCCCGCCTTGCGCAAAAAGGCGCACAATTCGTCGGCCGTATACACTGTCATGCCTTCTATCAGTCGCTCTACCCGTCGCCCCTCCTCGTCCATTCCATCCGTTTCGTTGACGATCATAAAGGTGCCGCCCTCCGATAGCGCGGCGTACACGTTGGCAAATGCCACGCCGAGATCTCCCCAAAAATAGACGGTCTCGAAAGCGGTGATCAAGTCGTATGCGCCCGCCTCCAGCGGCAAAGCGGCTACGTCCGCTTGCATCAGCCGACAGCGCGACGCTTGCTGCGCATTGTACTGTGCGGCAAGGCGCACGGCAAGAGGCGAATAGTCTATGCCCACGCAGTAGGCATCGGCATAGCGCGCAAGCAGCGCCGCCACGTTGCGCCCACCACCGCAGCCCAAATCGGCCATACGGCGCACGCCGCCCTCGGGCAATGCGTCCAGCCCGAAGTCGGCCAATTCGGCATGGCGGCCGCCGTTCATGCGATCGAGCAATTTTTTGCCCATCATGCCTTTGGGCTTGCGTGCGTTGTTGATATACTTGACCGAATCGGCCATAGTTCACCTCCCGTGCCGGTAGCACTACTTTTATCTTACACGCCTCGTTCGGCCAAGTCAAGCGTTGCGCCGCACCCCCGATAGGCGGCGAATATATGCGTTTTTTGGCAAATATATATGCAAGTCGTAGACTTTTGCGGACAACATTGGTATAATTGAGGCATTGAAAAAGGAGAATAGTATGACCAGAAAAGAAATGAAACAACTTGCAAAGCAACAACTGCGCGGCAACTGGGGCGTAGCCGTCGGCGCCGTGCTATTGGTCGCCCTCATCTCGGCGGGCGCTTCGGCCATAATGGGCATAGTGGAATTGCTCATCATGGGCGCTATGTCGGTGGGCTTGTGCTCGCTGTACGTCAACATCGTGCGCAAAGGCAGCGGCGACATCACCGATTTGTTCAGCGGTTTTCGCAACTTTTTCAACAACTTTATCACGGGTATTTTGGTGAGTATATTCACTTTCTTGTGGTCGTTGTTGTTCGTCATTCCCGGCATCGTCAAGTCCTATGCCTACGCCATGACTTTCTTCATCCAAAACGATCACCCCGAGATGACCGAAACCGACGCCATCACCGCCTCGCGCGAGATGATGAACGGGCACAAATGGGAGTTGTTCGTGCTTGATCTGTCCTTCTTCGGCTGGTACCTGCTCTGCGCATTGACGTTTGGGTTGTTGCTGTTGTACGTGACCCCCTACCACAATGCCGCGCGCGCCGCTTTCTACGAGAATTTGGTCGGTGCAAGCCAAGAGACCGCACAGCCCGACGCGAGCGCACCCGTATTCGCCGAGGAAAAATCGGCCGTAGACGAAGCCCCCGTGACCGAGAACGAAGCGGGCGAGGACGTCGTTGCCGACGCACAAGACGACGCCGAGCCCACGCAAGAGG
>CAMPCZ010000013.1 GCA_946648015.1 uncultured Clostridia bacterium | reverse complement strand
CCGTCGCCTTCTACGGGCGTAAAAATACAAGGCGAGTTGCTGGTTTTGATATTGATTTTGATAAACTCGTCGTCGATGGCGTTGAGAATATCTTGCAAATAGCGACAGTTGAAGCTGATAACGCAGTCTTTACCCTCTATCTCGGCGGGAATGGTTTCGTGTACGTTGCTTATTTCGGAACGCGAATCGATCATGATCAAGTTTTCGGACAATTCCAGCCTCACTGTGTTGTATTTGTCCGAACGCGAAATAATACTCACGCGGTTGATGCTCTCATAGAAGCGATCGCGTTTGAGAATGCCGGTAGAATTAAAGTCGGCCGAAATGATATTGCGGTAGTTGATATACTCTCCCATTATCAAACGGCTGATGAGTTGCGTAGCGCCTATCTCTACCATCAACTTTTCTTGACTGAAAACCAATTTGACGGTGTCTTCGGCCTCGTCTATGATACGCAATATCTCGTTGAGCGCGCGGGCGGGAATGATATATTTGCCGTTGTTTTGCGCAACGCAAGGTTTTTTGCACAAAGACAAGCGATAGCCATCCAAAGCGACGACAGTCACCATATTGTCGGCTATCTCAAACAAGCAGCCCTTAAAAATGGGACGGCTATCCTCTTGACTGGCGGCAAACGCCACTTTGTTGATAAGGTCTTTGAGGTCATCTTTGGATACTTCCAAGTTGCTTTTTTCCTCGATTTTGTCCACTTTGGGATACTCGTCGTATTCCATGCTTTTGATAAATCCTTCGTTGTCGCCGTATTTAATGGTCAAATTTTTGCCACCGACGCACTCCAAGGTGATTTTTTCGTCCGACAAACTCTTGACGAAGTCGGCAAACAATTTGCCGAGAACCAGCACTTCGCCCTCTATTTGCACGTCGGCTGCTATGCTGGTGGTTATGGCCAATTCCAGATCGGTGGCGGTAAGGGTAAGCATTCCGTCTTTGGCCACCATTTTGATACCTTCCAATATGCTGTTGTTTTTCTTTACGGGCATAGCCTTGCTCACTTTGAGCACCGCGGCCGATAGAGCCAATCCATCACAAGTCAATTTCATATTCGTTTTCTCCTTTTCTTTCTTTTTATTCTTTTATTTAATCGTAATATTCATCATAACGCCTGTTTATAAGTTGAAAACTCAATAAACAACACGATATTGTATGATTTTTGTACTTTGCGCCCCAACATTTTGGTCAAGCATTGTTGAAAACGTTGTTGATAAAAGCGGGACAAGTTGTGGACGGTGTGGATTACTTACCCAATACCATATTTTTGAGGTCGCCTACTATGCGTTGGGCGTTCTCGTCGGTCTGCAACATACGTCCTATTTTGTCGCGTGCCGATATGATGGTGGAGTGGTCGCGCCCGCCCATATAGTCGCCTATGGCGGTCAGGGGAATGGCCGGCAACATGAGGGTGATGATGTAGATGGCGTATTGCCTCGGCTCCACGAATTCCTTGTTGCGCCTCTTGCCCGTTATATCCTCTTCTTTGATGCCGAAATAGTTGCAACACACGCCCACTATCGACTGTATGGTGATGTTTTCTTTGGTCGTGATCACGCTGTCGCGCAGAGCCTCTTTGGCAAATTCGACGGTGATATTATCCTCTTTTTTGTTGAGTCTTGCAAACAAATTTACGGTTTTGAGCATGCCCTCCAAGGTACGAATGTTGTTTTTTTCGGTTTCGGCCAAATAGTACAATACCTCTATGGGGGCGTTCATGCGCATATTGCCCGCCTTTTTTTGTAAAATGGCGATCCTATCCTCCAGCGAAGGCGTGCTAATATCCACCGATATGCCCGAAGCAAAGCGCGAAGCCAACCTTTCGTCTAAGAAAGTCAGGTTGCGAATGGGGCGGTCGGAAGACAAGATGATTTGTTTGTTGTTGCTGTACAAGTCGTTGAAAATGTGAAACAACGCTTCTTGCGTTTTTTCCGCCTTTTCAAAAAACTGTATATCGTCTATCATCAGCACGTCTTGCGTGCGATATTTGTTGTTGAAATTTTGCATAGCGTCCGCGTTTTTGTTGTTGCGGATAGAATATATATAGTCGTTGGTAAAATTCTCGGCCGTTATGTATAGAACCTTGTATTCGGGGTGATGTTCCAACAAAAAATTGCCCACGGCATTGAGAAGGTGAGTTTTGCCAAGGCCGGGTCGGCTATACAAAAACATTGGATTGTAGGTACTGCCGGGCTGTTCGGCCACCGACAATGCCGCTGCTGCGGCAATTCGATTGCTGTCGCCGATGACGTAGTTGTCAAAGGTGTATTCGCGGATAAAAGGCAAACCGAAGTTTTCGCGCTTGTTTTCGGGCTCGGTGATGTTTTCGCGTTGGTACTGATCCAACTCCGACTCCAATATCACCTCAAAGTCGTCGAAGGGGCAATTACTGCGCTTCATCGCCGCCAAAATATGAGGTCTGTAGTGTTCGTTTATCTCCTTTTGCTGCGAGCGATAGGGTATGGATAAAACCAACGTCTTACCCTTTTCGGCATAAGGCGTCAATTTTTCCATATAAAGACTATACGCGATGGCGCTCACCGAGGAAGTCAATAGTTTTTCGAGTACGTCTGCCCAAATTGCTTTTATATCCATAGTACCTACCTACTTATCAAAAGTTTTTTTCCGCTTCGCCGACGTAATCGGTATAGTCGGCGTCGCCGTTTATTGTAAACGTCATACCCGAGAGGTTGGCGTTGACGATGGTTCTTATGTCGTTTTCCACGTCCATTTTGTTGCTGTTTTGTATCTTGGACAACAACATTTGCGTTTGCTCGTAGCTGAAGTCGTTGAGGAATGTGCATTCTATGGTATTCACCGTGTCTATACGCACCACGACCGAGGCATAAATATAGTCGGGCAACAAGGCTACCGACGCCGAAACGTCGCTCATCGCCGCGTTGGTCATATCCAAACGTACGGTGGCCAACACGTAGGTGGCGCCGTCGGCAAAGGCAAACACACCGCTCTCTTTTGCTTGGGCTATCATGGCCGCCCAATCCCCGAATACTTCGTCCTCTTGGTCATCTACGAAGAACACGCTCTTTACGTCGTCTACGTAGTTCTTGGTGGTGCTGATGGCTGCCTTCGCCAAGTTGGCAAAGGCGCGGTCGGTGGTTTTTGTCTTGGCTATATCCATCAAGTGCGCAATAGGATTGCAAGTGGGGTAGCCGCCCGCGTTGTCGCCGTCGTTGATGACGCTGTCGGCGCTATCGTAGTAGACTACGGTTTCGTACCCGTCGGAATTGTTGAAGTCGGATATATAGCGGTTGACGTTGTGTAATTTGTAGATGATTTGCTGTATATCTTCGTCCGCATTTTGATAGGTCGCGCGGTTTATATCCAATTTGTTGACTATTTCGTGATATATATTGTTGAATTCTATATATCCTTTACCCGCTGTGTCGCCGTCGGCATAGTTGCCGTATGTTTTTACGTAATCGGCCAACTTATTGTCGAGCATATCTTGCAAAGCGCTTGTAACGTTTTGGCATATAGCGTCGGTATCGAGTTGGGACTTGATGTCGAGGGCGTCTATATGTGCCAAGTTGTTGATGAATACGGCAAGGTCGCCCGCATAGTCCGCCGAAGGCAATGCAAAGCGATTGATGGTAAGGTCGGTCGTATATTGCACGTCGTAGGGATTGGTGGCGTCGCGTATGGTCGAGGTGGTCATATAGAATTTGGTGGGCAAAGCCGTGGCGGCGCTTTGCGTTTGCACCTCTACCGTGATGCGGATAGAAAGCACCGCGCCGTTTACGCCCAACTCTACCGAAGTGACCGTGATAGAGTCTATATTGGGCGCGCTCACCGTTATGGCGCCTTGGCTATTGATGAGGCTTGCCAACGCTTTGTCGGACAATTTGGCGCCTATTTGGGCGTCGTTGTAGCGATACAAACCCGTGGTGGCGTAGTTTGCCAAAGCGGTGGATAGCTGCATCTCTTGCACCACTTCAGCAGTATAACCCGATCCGTCCAGGTTGAAGGCGGTGTCGAAATGATTGGTCAGGTCGTTGAAAATATTGGTGTCGCCGTTGAACCAATCGCTATTGGGTCTGTTGTCCGCCGCAAAGAAATAGTAGACCTGCAATTGGTCGTAAAAGTTCTTTTCGTCGGCTGCGGTGTAGGTGTTGGTGTTGTATTTGGCACCCGTAGCCGCGGGACGGCCGCCCGACCATACCACCATATTGTTGGCAAAGTTGGCCACTACGTCGGCTTTGCCAAACTCGCGCATACGATACATCAAACTTTCGGGATCCGTCTTGTTGGGGTCGGTGTCGGCGCTATGCGTCGCATAATAGGTGCTGTCGCCTGCAATATCAACGTCTACCATATATTGCGTTTTGTCATAGACCGTGCTGCCGTGGTCATCCACCAATTTGCCGCCGGCAAGGTAGGCGAATATACTGGGTATCACCAATTTGCCTTCGGCATATTGCACGTCGCCCAAAGCGCTGAGTTTGTCCTCGAATACCGCTTGTATATTGTCCTCTATGGGTGCGGTGATCGTATCCATTTGCAGCGAGAAGTCCATGCCTATCGATTGAGACAATTTGTTGAGGCGACCAAACAGCCTGTCGGTTTGATCGTAACTGAGGTCGTTGATCGTAAACGTAGTGCTGTATTTGGCCAAAGCATTGCCCTCTGCGTCCGTCAGCGGATTGCCCAAATCGTCCACGGGGTTTAGATACGTAACGGTGCTCAAATAGATGTTGGCGGGCAACAGACGGGCGTTTGAAGCTTCGGGATTGAGCGCCACTTGCACAAAAGTCTGCATCGTTTTGGCACTGATGTGCACCGCCAATATCTTGGCCGTTCCCAGCAGATCGGACCCGTCTTTGACCTCGATACCCGCCGAATACATGGCGTCTATCAGGGCGGCTATCTGTTTGTCGGTGGCGTTGGTCGTCAGTTGGCTGTAGGGGCGTGTGTCGCTGTATAGCGCGGCCAAACTGATAAAGGTTTCGTCCACCACCAAATCGCCCGAATTCACACGTTCGGCATTCAGGGCCTTGTCTTCGGCAATATAATAGTTTTGGTTGAGCGTGTTGAAAAACGCCTTTTCGTCGTCGCGGTTGGGCGCGCTCTCTTTGGAAACAATGCCAAAGGTAGAGGCAAAACTATCCACGTCCACTTGGTACACCACGTTTTGCGTGCTGGCGTCGCTCAAAACCACTTCGCCCGTGGTATAGGCGGGGTCGCGGCCGAACTCGCGCATGAGCGTTTGCAATTCCTCATCGTCGGCAGGGTTGCTTTGGTATGCCACGTAAGCGGGGTCTTCCAATTGGGCGGCGGTGGGTTTGTTGCTTATTTTGTTGATGGTATTAAACACGTTTTCGAGCCGCATCGCTTGGTTTGCGTCGCGCCCAAAGTCAAAGTTGACGTTGTCCTCTATTGTCTCGAAGGCTTGGCTAACGGCGTCGCTCACTTGGCTCGTAACTTGGCTACGGTCGAATTCCTCGCCCGAAAACACTTTGATCAGTTTGAAGAGGTTGTCGGTCGCTTGCGCGTTGCCGTTTACCACCAACTCGGTGGTGAAGCGAGGCGAAAGGGTATAGTCGCCGTCCACTTGGTACAACAAAATGTTGGCCGTCAAATAGATATTGTCGGGCAGCAAGTCGTTGACGCTAAACTCGACGCTATCCTCTTCGGCAGCCGCCGTTTCCACCAGCCCCGCGCGGAATATAAAGTCGGCAAAGGTCTTTTCGTCGGTTGTAGAGTAGGTGCAGTCTACCACGTTCAAAGATTTGAGCATACCGCCGTCGTCCGCAATGCTACCCAATTTGCCGCTCTTGGCCAATAGGTCTGCCAATGCGCTGCCCGCTATGTTCACTTTGAGTTGATCCAGCGTGCGCTCGTCGTGGTAGAGGCCGCGTATCACGTTGCCGTCTGCGTCGGTCAGCGGCCGGCCCAACTCGTCCACGGGGTCGCGGAAGTTGAGGCTATCGGCCGTGATCTTGGTAGATAGATCCACCTCGCCGCCAAACAGATCGGCCGCCGTCCAGGCCTCGGCCAAGTAGTATTTGCTCTGCAACTCGCGTAGCATATCGTCGCCCGGCGTACCCGTATAGGGTGCGGGCGTATAGTCGGGGTGATAGACGGTTTGCAATACTTCGCGTATCTCGTCGGGTTCCAACAGGTCGTCTTCGCTCAGGGTCTCGCTGCCTTCCACTCTCTTTTTGCCAAACGCTTGCACCAACTCGTACAAAGAGGGCAAGCATAGCGCGCCGTCCTTGACGCCTACCTCGCAGTAGAGGTTGTCTTTGACCATATCTATCACCTTTTGGAACAGTTCGTTCACTTTTTCGGCCAAAGCCGCCGTGTCAAAGCCATCGCCCGCGCCCATACAACGCATCAGGGTAGATATGGTTTCTATCACGCGGCGGGTGTAGGTTTCGTCAAAGGCGTTGATGAGAAAATCGGTATTGTAGTTGCCCTCCGAGTCGGCGCCTACGTAGGTGATATTGCCTTGCTCATCGGCGTGCAAATACACCGTGATGCCAAAACTGATATTGTCGGGTATGGCGTCTATGATGGTGGACAGTACGCTTTGCTCTTCTTCGAGGAATTTTTCCAATATGTCGGAGATGGACAAAGTGGCGCGAACAGACAGACTAAACACGCCCGCTTCGTTCACTTTGCGTATCTTCATCAGGCTGAAATTGAGCCCCGATATAATATCGCCGACGTCGGTTTCGCCCTCCTCGCCGTCCGCTGCCGCCGCAGTCGTTTGGTCTGTGCCCGAAATGAGTTTGTCCAAGGAGCCGTCCTCCTTGGCACGCACGAATAAGGCAAGCAGTTGTCTGTCCAACAAATTGACGCGCATGGTTTGGTTGTCGCGGAAGTTTATGCCTTTCAGATCTATGTTGGCGGGTAGGTTTTGCAAATTGTCCACGTTCAATAGGCCGCCGTCTTGCCAAAATGCGTCGGCAATGCCGTACTTGTCCTCTATCTCGTCGTACAAAGCGTCGAGGTCGCCCTCCTCGGGCACCACCATAGTGGGGGTGGAAAACAGGCATTTGAGCACCGTCATAAACAGATAGGGCGTGATACCGTCTACCCCTTGGGGATCATACGCGTGCATAAATTGCAACAACATTTGCACGTGGGCAAGCCTGAGACCCACGCTCTTGCCGTCGCTTTGGTCGACAAAATTCAAAGGAATGCCGCGCTCGTCCAACGTGTTGAAAAGGGACACGACGCGCGCGTTGATCTGTTGCATTACGTCGGCGTCTTCGCCGTCTTTCGGCGTGCTTTCGCCGCCTACCGTATCGCTATCGAATATATTGGCGTCGCCCGCTATCGAATTGATGAGTTTGGCCAATTCTTTTTGCAATTTTTCGTTGTAGTTGTTGATTTTGACAAAGGCGGGCGCTTCGCTGTCCAAAGGATAGACGCCTACCGTCAAAAACAGCGTTTTGGGTAGCAGACCTTTCACGACGTTCCAGCCGATATTCACCAAATTTTGGTTGGGCACCATATCGGCCAAGGTCGCTTTGACGGCCGACTGCAATTCGGCGTTGTTGAGAAGGGAGCGAATGCGCACCTCTAAGGTGATGGACGCATAGGTATTTTTGTTGTATTGCTCGAGGTCGGCTTGGGTGGGGTTGGCGGGCAATTCGCTCTTGTGCTCGATGACCACTTGGGGTATCAGCACGTAGTCGGGCAAATAGATTTTGCTGAGATCCACGCCTATATCCTCGGAGGAGCCCATCATCTCCGTCAGATTGGCGTTGCCCAGCACTTGCGACGCCACTTCGCCCACAAGGGCGGCTATTTGGTTGCCCGTTATATCAAAGGTAACGGTCTCCACGTTGGCTGGGTAGTTTTCGTCCTCGGTATATACGAATTGGCCCAGCAAGCCGCTGTCCCGAAAGTCAAAGTGCAGTTGCGAAAACAATTTGCCGAGCATCTCGGTCTCGGTAGAGGTTTGTTCGGCGCTTTCGTCCGTTTGCTCCTCGGCCTCCGCCGCTTGCGCTATTCGCGCCACGGGGTCGGTGCTCAAATATTCGCCCAGCGCGGCCTTGGCGTCCGTAGAGGCGTCCGCCGTCGCCGTCAACTCGTCCAAATCCACCACCGACAGTATTTTGGCAATGGTGATGGGGTAGCGATTGGCGGATACGTAGTATTGCTTGACCAAGTCGCCCTTGTCGTCGGCGCTATCGTAGCGGGCCGCCCATTTGGCGTTGGCCTTGAGCTCGGCAAGCACGGCCTCTTGTTCGTCGGCAGAGAGCGCGGCGAACTCGGCTTCGAGGTCGGCCTTGGCGCGCACTTGTTGGAAGAGGTGCATATTCAGCTCGTCGTAAAAGTCGGACAGATCCTCTTCGGTATAGGTGTTTGTCAAAATCTTTTTGCGCTGTCTTTCGCCGTTATAAACGCCGTTGAGCAAGCGTATGGCCGAGCCGAATTTGACGCCGCCTATCATCGGCGAAACGAATTTGTTGAACGCAACGGCAGAGCCGCCGATCGCCAAACCGACAAACAGCAAAATGATGACAAAACAAATAATGCAACACGTTAGACAACGGTGGTGCTTTTTCTCTTGCGTCGGCATACCCATTCCGGGAGGTGTATTCGATCTCATATTCTCCTCTTTTCGCCGCCCTTGCGGGCGCAATCTATTGCTTATCGTGCGCGTTTACGCGCGGGTGTGTACTGCACGCGCGGGCGCGCGCCAATACGATATAATATAAAATATTATAACACGCGTGCGCGCTCAATGCAACCCCGAGGGCAAAATTAGTGGTGCAGTGCTACGAAAATTTGTCAAAAATACGGCAAAACGGCGTGTGAAAATGTGGAAAAACGGCCGACTTATCCACAATTTATCCACACAAGGGCACATTTTGTGGAAAATGCGGTGGACAAGCAGGCTATGTTGTGTCAAGCAAAAACAAGCGATCGTTTATTAAATTTGCAGGTCGACCATTGCTACGGTTTTTTGTGCTTGTGTTTTGTGCCGCGGGGTAGTACAATTAGACCAAAAGGAGATAGCTATGGTCATCGTAACGGGCGCCACGGGCGCCATCGGTCAAAAGATATGCGAGACGTTTGCCGGCGCGGGCGAGGACGTGGCGGTATGTTGCCACAGCCGCGAGGTCGAGGCCGAGGCGTTGTGCGCTTCGCTTGCCGCAAGGTACGGCGTGCGCACCGTGTGGCGCCGCATAGACCTCGAGTCGCCCGCCTCTATCCGCGAAGCGTTCGGATTTTTTTTGTCGGTATTCGGCCATTGCGACTATCTCGTCAACAATGCCGCGCTATCTTTGGTCAGGCCCGTTTCTATGATGTCCGACGAGGAGTGGCAGCGGGTGATAGCCGTCGATTTGTCGGCGGTCTACTACACGTGCAAGGCGGTGCTCGACCAAATGTACCATAGGGGCGGCAGCATCGTCAACGTCAGCAGTATGTGGGCGCAGTTGGGCGCTTCGTGCGAGGTGGCGTACAGTGCGGCAAAAGCGGGCATAGAGGGTTTTACTCGTGCATTAGCCGACGAATATAGGGGCGCCGTGCGCGTCAACGCCTTGTCGCTGGGGTTTGTGGACACACCTATGAACGCGCACATGAGCGCAGAGGACAAGCGCGCGTTTTTTGCCGACAATCCCACTATGCGGTGCCTATCGGCCGCCGAGGCCGCTCAAGCCGTGTACGAATTGGCCGTGGCCGACGTTTCGGGCGAGGTGCGGCGGCTTGGCTGGTAAATAGCGCAGCCCAGCCCGTGGGCAACCAACCCAAGACGACGTCTGCCATGGGCAAAGTGGCGGCGGCCAACGTCAACCAAGTGCGGTAGTGCACCAAGGTGGCGGGCACGTAGCCCAAAACGCCCTTGCGATAGGCGGTAGGATAGACCGCTACGTGCAGTTTTCCCTCGTCCACGTAGAGGCGAATGGGGTTGTCGGCGGCGCCCATATCGGCCAGCGCTTGGCGGGTAAAGGGCAGTTGCATATCTTGGGCGACAAGTTTGAGCAGTTGGTCTACTATGGGCTCTATGCCGCGTAGGTCGGCGGCAGGTATCGTCCATGCGGCCGCCTCTATCGGCTCGCCCAATATATCTGCCGCGCCATAGAGCGCAGCGTGGTCGTCCAGCAATAGGCGCAGTGCCACCGTCGCCGTTATGCGCCCCTCCAAGGCCAGCGCAACGGCCGGCTCGTCGGCCAAAGGTCGCAGTCCGCCAACTACCATATTCCTATAATTTTGCTCCAAAAGCGCCCGTAGCGGGGCGTTTTTTGCTATATCCGACAGGCACAGCCGTCGGTACGTCGGCGCAATGCGGCGGCACACCATGCGGCATACCGCTTCCCGTTCGGCTTGTTTTTCGGCGCCGACAGCCAGCGCATAGCGGTCGTCCGCCAAGATGTAGTAGCGCCACACCAAGTCGTATAACTCGCCGTCGATGGGGGCGCCGCTTTGTTCGTCTTGTGCCCAAAGAAGGGCCGAGCGTTTGTCGGCAAACCCACCGTCGGGTGTCCGCTCCACCAAGATTTCGTAGCGATAGGTTTCGTCCAGCGCGCCCGACAGCAAGGCAAATAGCACCCCTCGCCGCTTGGCGTCCCGCACGCATTGCAGTGCTTGGGCGGGAGCCGACGCCATCTGCGCTCCGTTTACTATGCCAAAGGAAAGGCGGCTCACCGCGGGTACCAGCGCCCAGCGCACGCCGAGGCAAACTATCGCCGCCAAACACAGCGCCACCACGCCCACCTTGTTTCGTTTGCGGAGCGTCACGCATACCACCGTCAACAGTGCGCAAACGAGGCCGGGAACAAAGCACACCGCGCCGCCGTCCGCGCCGCCCGCGTAGACCACCGCGCCTACCGCAACGCACGCCAGGGTGGGCATGGCAAGCGTCATCGCCCCGACCCAAGGTGCGGCGAGCGGCGACGTTTGGCACGCAAAATGCGCCGACGTGTGGGGGTTTGGCGCACCGACGCTTGGCTTTTGCGCACGCATACTCCGATAGCGATCGCGCTCGGCCCAAAAGGCGGCCGGTACGACAAGCGCACCGTAGCACAGCAATACGTTGCGCCAGCAAGCAAGAGCCAGCACGGTGGGCAAATAGGTCAGTTCTTGTCGCAAACGGCGCACCGTTTGCACGGTCGGTGCGGCCGAGGCGGCGACGGAGCCGTTGCCAATGGTGGGGCCCAAAAGGCGGCAGTCGGCCAATGCGCCGTACAGGCTGCCCTCGTAAAGGGCGCGATCGAGGTCGGCGGCCGCTCGCAAAAAGGCAAAGTATCCCTCTGTATGTGCCGAATCGGCGGTGGGTGGTATTTCCGCATAAAACTCAAACGCGGGTCGCAGAGGCGAAGCGTGCCAATAGGCCGCGCGCAAGGTTTGCGCCAACAATTCCGCGGCGGTGGTCGAGTGGCTGTCGGGAGTGGGCAGCGCGCTCTCTACCAATGCGTATACAAGATGCGCGGCTATGGCAAGGGTTTGCTCGTCGGTCAATCCCAAAACAGAGGCAAACAGCGTGGTCAAGGCCTCGGGGTCGCCGTCTACCGCTATGATTTGCCCCTCGCCGAATCGGCCGCCCGCAAGCCGCACGCACAAAACGTCGCCCGTTTGCAGGTAGAGCCGCGCACCTTGTAGGTGCAGAACGTCGGCTATATCCGTCCCCGTTTGCGCGCCCAGCAAGGTTTGTAGCAGTGCGGCCATGTCCAAGCCGCCCGCCAGATCCAGCAAAGGCGATATGGTCGCAAGCAATGCGCTTGCGTTGAGGTCGGCGGCAAATGCCCCAAGCAACGCTTCTATTTGCAGGGCGGACAATCCTTCCTCTGCCGAAAGGGCACGCTGCCATTGGGACGTCAACTCGTCGTCTTGGGCGTAGTAGTCTTGCCTTGCCGTTGCACCCCATTGGCGCACTGTGGCAAGGGCGCGTCGTTGGTCGAGGTGCGTGCCACAAGCCCGATTAAAACTGTCGAGATAGGCGTCGAGCGACTCCTGCGCCGTGTAGTAGTGCTCCAAAAGAGCCAGCGCATTGGACAGCGAAAACACATATCCCTCGGCAATCAGACCGTTGGGCGCGTAGTAACCCCAGCCGTACGCGCCGTTTCGGCGTGCGCCCGTGGGCGTGGCGGCGACCAACGGGTGGTCGGCAAGAGAAGCATAGCGCCCGCCGTATTCGATATGATACAGTCGGCATAAATCGTCCGCTTCGCGAGATAGGCGGCGGCACTCGGCGTAGGTGTTGGCGGCAAGATAGGGGTAGTCTTGTAACGTCGGGCCTTGGCCGGCGCACACCGCCCCCAGCGCTACGTCCAAGGCGGCGACGGAAAGCACCGTGAGTACCGCCAACCCCGCGGCGAACGCACGGGGCGAGACCGATAGGCGGCGCAAAATATGGGCAAGCGCCGCAAACGCCAGCGCCCCCCACACGGGGTACAAAAAGGGAGCGAAGGCATAGCCGCACGCCGCGCCCCACCGCATTCGGTCGTCGCCAAAGGGCGCGTACTGCGACAAAAAGGCGGCGCAAAGGGCCGCCAATACCACCAAGGCGGGAGTGGACAACGCTTGCCAAAAGCGGCTGTGGCCGCCAAGCCGAAAGAAAGGACGCATCGTTTAGTATATGCGCCGCCCCGCATCGCGGTGCGCAAAGGCGAGGTACGTCGCGCCCAAAACGAGCCAAAAGCAGATTTTGCACAACAAAAAACCCGCCGCAAAGCGACGGGTGTATGCGATGAACGGTGTGCCTAACGCAACACTTCCAAACCGCCCAAGAAGGGGCGCAACACTTCGGGCACGGTTACCGAGCCGTCGGCGTTTTGGTATTGCTCTATGATGGCGGGCAACACGCGGCTGGTGGCCAAACCCGAGCCGTTGAGCGTGTGCACGAAGGCGGGGCGGCCCGTCTTGGAATCGCGGTATTTGGTGTTGTTGCGGCGGGCTTGGTAGTCGTTGGCGTTGGATACCGAACTCACCTCTTTGTAGATGCCCATAGAGGGGATCCACACCTCTATGTCGTAGGTGCGAGCCATGCTGGCGCTGCAGTCGCCTGCGGCCAACTTGCTCAGGCGGAAGTGCAAGCCCAGTTTTTCCATGAGGCGGCAAGCCTTGCCCACCAACTCCTCGAATGCCTCGGCGCTGTGGTCGGGGTGCGCGTATTGCACCATCTCCACCTTGTTGAATTGGTGGCCGCGGATCATACCGCGCTCCTCGGCGCGATAGGTGCCCGCCTCTTTGCGATAGCAGGGGGTGTAGGCAAAGAATTTGAGAGGCAGTTGCGCCTCGTCCAATATCTCGCCCGCGTACATATTGACCAAAGCCGTCTCGGCGGTGGGCAACATAAAGTGGCCTTTCTTTTTGTCGTCTTCGGGCTCTTTTATCCAATACACTTCGTCTGCAAATTTGGGAAATTGTCCCGCGCCGAAGCCGCAGTTGTAACCCAGCATATGCGGGGGCAATATCATCTCGTATCCGTCCGCAAGGTGCTCTTGCACGAAGTAGTTGAGCAAGGCCCACTCCAGCTGGGCGCCCTTGCCGCGGTACAGCCAATAGCCGTTGCCCGCCAATTTGACGCCGCGCTCGTAGTCGATGAGCCCCAGCTTGGTGCAAAGGTCCACGTGGTTTTGGGCGGCAAAGTCGAATTGAGGTTTCTCGCCGAACACTTTTACTACGACGTTGTTCTCTTTTTCGCCGGGCAAAAGGTCGTCGTCGGGCATATTGGGCAGCGCGGCCACAAAGTCGAATATTTTGTCCGCCAATTCCCCAATGGCCTTGTCGTCCGCGGCGATTTGCTCGCCCAAAGCGCGCATTTCTTCAAAGATGGGCGCAACGTCGCCGCCCTCTTTTTTGATGCGCGGGATTTGCGCCGACACGCTGTTGCGGCGGGCTTTCTTTTGCTCTACTTCGGTCATTTTGGCACGGCGCTCGCCGTCCCATGCCAAAAGCTCGGCAAAATCGACGACGCAACCCTTTTTGGCCAATGCGTCCGCCACCTTTTGGGGATTGTTGCGAATTAAGTTGATGTCTAACATATCTATACCTCTTTTGCCGCCAAAGGCGGCGATTTGTTCCGTTTCTATTATATAACCTCGGGCCATTGGTGGCAAGTCTTTTTGGCAAAATGTAAAAAGAGGCGCGCCGCTATACAAAACGTATATGTCACAACCGTGCGCAAATCAATACGTATTGTATAGTTTTTGACGTCTTGGCGAACTTCGACTGCTCTCGAGCGAATGCAAACGCCGTGCGGTTGTCTGTACGTCTTGTATAGTTGTTCTTTGCGCAAACGTGCCGCACTTGCCGATCGCGCCGTCGGTACGCTTCGATGGCTTATTTTGTGTAGAAAAAGGGGCGACGAGCGCCCCTTGTATATACAAAAAGTATAGTTATACCGCTTATACCGCTTGTACGATGAAAACGGCTACGCCCTCGGGCGGAACGCTTGCTGCGAACTTGGGGGTAGTGGCGAACGTTTCGTCCTCCCACACGTTTTTGACGGTATACTCTTTGGCGAGCGGCAGATCCACGTAGTCGTCCTTTCGTAAGTCGTCGAGATCCAGTCGATAGCGGGCCGCGGATTTGGAACGGTTGAATAGACACACCGCCATTTTGCCCTCGGCCAGCGGGCGCACCAAAAGGTCTACGCGGCCTTTTTTGACGCGTTTGGCGCTTTTGCACAAGGGGTCTTGGTCGATGGCTATCATGTCGCGGTTGGTCACTATGCGCAAGAGGTTTTGCGTTGCTTTGCGCACGTCGTTGCCCAGCACCAAGGGCGCGGCCATCATGCACCACAGCGAAAAGTGGGATATATTTTGATTTTCGCTCAGGTTGCCGTTGCCCACCTCCAGCATATCGGGGTCGTTGAAGGCGCCCGCTTTGGCGTAGCGGTACAGTTTGACGTTGTGCCCGTAGATGAGTTTGATCCAGCCGAAGTTGGGGCGTATATCGGGGGTGGTGCGCCACATATTGCCCGCCGTAGCGCCCCACAGATAGGGCTTGTTCCAGCCCCACTCGCATATCGAAAACACGATGGGACGAAATGCGCCCTCTCGCTCCTCGGCGGCCTTTTTCAACTCTCCCGCCATGTGGTAGTATTGCAAAAACGCGCTGTCCGAATTGCGGGCGATGGGGTTGAAAAGCCGCACCACGTTGTTGCCTTTTTGGAGCCGCACCGTCTGTTGAAAACGCGCCGTGTAGTTGTAGTGCTTTTGCTTGGGTATGTCGTATAGCGCAACGTCGCGATCGTTGACGAGGGCGGCCAACGTCTTTTGGTAGCCGCTGCCTTTTTTGCGAATGCACACGGTCAGCAAATAGTCGCCCGCCTCGTCGCAAGGCAGGTCGTATTCCATATAGCCGGCGTTGCGGTCCAGCCCCGATACGTGCCGACCGCCCTCCACGCGTTTGTCGGGCATCAGCTTGGCCATACCGCCGAGCCGCGCTTTGTCGCAACCGTACCATACGCTGTCCTGCCCCGCCTTGGATATCTCTATGCCGTACACCAAGGGTGCGTAGCGGCTCATTATCTCGTGGTGGCAATAGTCGTATTTGAGATACTCCGCCCCGTAGGCGGCAAAGGTACGGGCGTCCAGCGCCTCGCGGTGTAGGCTGGCCGGCAAGTCCTCGCAGGTGAGCGTGCCGTTGGACGAATAGAGCCCCATCTTAAAGCCCATTTGGTTGAGCCGATCCGCCAAATACGCCATACCGTGCGGAAATTTTTGGGGGTCGCCTTGTATGCGCCCGTCTTGCGTGCGCTGCGAAGAGTGCCAATTATCGTCCAAGTTTACGTAGGTGTAGCCCGCCTCTTGCAAGCCGCTTGCCCGCATGGCTTCGGCCGTCTGCAATATCAGGTCTTCGTCGATGCGGTTGCGAAACGTGTTCCAACTGGACCACCCCATAATGGGCGTGGCGCCCGCGCCGTTGTCGATAGGGGCAAGGCGATAGGTGTTGATAAAGGGCTTGGCGGGCAAAAACAGCCTGCGCAAATAACAAATAGGGCATGTACCGTTGCGTTTCATATCTCTCCTTCGGTGGCCCGCGACGGGGTGGGCTACGCTTCTTTTGTATTGTAGCATACCCGAGCCGTTTTGTATAGACCCCCTCTCCGAAAAAATGGTATTTGTTGCCCTTCGCCTTGCTTTTTGGCGGGCGTTGCGATATAATATCGGGTGGCGATATGCCAAAGGAGAGGAGTATGAAAAAACTATCGAGATTGGTGGCCGCGGTGGTGGCCGTCGTTGTGGTGCTGGCTGTGCTTGCCGGGTGCGATCTTTCGCGCAAGCTCAACGGCGCCGAGGTCAATTTTTCCAACAAAGTGCAAGCGGCGGAGTCGCTTAGCTTCGATATGGCCCTTACCGTCATCGACGAAACGGGCGAGCAAAAATTGTCGGTGGGGTGCTACAAATCGGGCAATGATTATGCCTATGTGTTTTGCTCCCCCGACGACGCGGACGTGGTCTATCGCAAATTGTATGCCGACGGTCGCCTGTACGAGTTTGTGTCCAAGTCCAATTCCGTGCTGGGCGTAGAGGTATCGGCAGGCTCCTACTATGTGCAGGAGAACGTGTCATACACCGCGGACGAAAACTTGTTGTACGCCGTCACCCAAAACATTATGGCGGCCGCCTATGTGGCGCTACTCAGCACCGCCCAAAAAGAGACTTGGGACGAGGGGACCGTGTATCGCTATGACTTTGCCTTGCAGGGCAACGACTACAGCCTGTGGTACGACGACCAAAACCTGGTGCAGGTAGAGGCCACCTTCCGCTCCACGGACGAGGAGGGGGGCCAGCGGGCCGAAACCTATCGCGCGCGGTTTTCCAACTATCGGTTCGCGGAGGTAGACGAAGCGCCTTTCCGCCGTCCTGCGGATATGGTAGGCTACGTGGAGAGCCCCATTTCCTTTGAGACTTGGATGGAAATACTCAACAAATTCAGCGCCAAAGCCGCCAAGTGGCTGCAATAGGCGACGTAGGCGGCGCCCCGTCGAAGCGAAATTTGCGGGGGCGACAACAAATGGCTACGGGAAGGGTTTGGTCGCTCTTCCCGTTTTTATGCGCAGCCGATGGTTGATAAGCGCGCGCGTTTGTGTTACAATAGACTTGGCTCGGCCGCGGTCGGGCAATCCGATTTTTGGGGGAACGTATGAAAAAATACCGCCTGCGCGTCGGTTTGGACGTGGACGATACCTTGTATGAATGCAACGCCTATGCGCTGCGCTTGTTGCGCGCCCGCCACGGCGACATACCCGCGTTGGATATAGAACATCTCAACGACTGGGGCAGTTTGGGCGATGTGTCCGACGAAAGATTGGCCTTTTTCGACGACCCCGACTTCGTGCGCAGCCAACCTTTGTACGAAGGGGCGCGGGAGTTTGTCGCCGACCTTTGCCAATTTGCCGACGTGTTTTTCGTTACGGCGGTGCCGCCCCACTGTATGTCGGCACGCGCCGAGCGGCTCAAGGCCGATTTTCCCGAGGTGCCCGAGGAGAATATCCTCATCGGCAAACGCAAAGACCTTGTCAATTTGGATGTTTTGCTGGACGACGCGGCGCACAATATCGCCGCTTCGCCCGCCACCTATCCCGTGCTGATGCGCCGCCCGTGGAATCACCGCTTGTCGGGGCTTTTGGCCGTCAATTCGTTTGAAGATTTCGTGCATCTTGCCAAGACCATTGCCAATTCTTTCGTGGAGCCGTCGCCCGATCTTAGCGCGGGCGGCGTGGTTTGCTTGGTAGGCCCCACGGGTACGGGCAAAACGGCGTTGTGCCGCGCGCTGACGGCCGCGGGGTTCTACAAACCCCTTACCACCACTACGCGCCCGCCTCTGCCTACCGAGCCGAAGGACGCCTATCGCTTTGTGTCCAAAGAGGTTTTCGTCGGCGAAAAAAACGCGGGCCTTTTTGTCGAAACGACGGTGTACGGCTCGCAATACTACGGCACGTCCTATGCCTCTTTTGCACCGGTGGAGCAAGGCGCGGTGGCCGTGCTACCCATTGATATTTGCGGGGCGGTAACCATGAAAAACCGCTATCGCCAACGGGCGCTATTGGTGTTTTGCAACCGCGATAAGCGGCGTATTTTGCACAACATCTTGGCGCGTCCCGTGCCCGAAGAGGACAAAATCAACCGCCTGCTTTCGTTGGATATGGAGTTGCGCAACGAGGAATTGTGCGATTTTGCCGTGGATATAGACCAAGGGCTGGAGCGCGCGGTGGCCAAAATAAAATCGCACTTGGGTTAGTCGAGTGCGGTAAAGGGTGTATATTTGACAATGCACCACTTGCTCTCGTGCGCATAAAAATAGAGTTGGCGCTTTTGACCGCAGATAAGGCAAGTGAAAACGCGCGGCGCATAGCCGTAGATCTTGGCGGGATTGGGCGGTTGCTCGTCCAACACTTTGTCTATGACGAATAGCCTGTCGGTATACAGCAACTTGACGGGTACGCAATCTCCTTTTTCGGTGTATTTTACCAGCACCTCTACGGGCACCTCTATATATCCTGCTGTTTTGGCCATTATATCACTCCCAAGCGTATTGTACCCCAAAAAATGCCGTATGTCAATATAATTACAACCATTGGTTTTATTTTCCAGTATTATTTTTTTATATTTTACAACAAAACGGCGTATAACGCGGCGTCGAAAAGGATGGTTTTTGATTGCATCGGCGCCGGTATGACGCATAGCGACCGCCGAGGCGCGGCTTTTGCTCGGGGCATATCTTGCCAAAAAAGGCAAAAGGTGCTATGATAGTGCTATGCAACTACCTTTGGCATTTTGCAACCGAATGCAACGCGAATTGGGCGACGACTACGCCGCCTTTTTGGCGAGCTATCAAGAGGACGCCCAAAAGGGCTTGCGCGTCAATCGCGGCTATATAGCGGATGAAAAATTGCTGCCGCTGCTGCGCGTGCCCTACGAGCCCGTACCCTACCAAGCCGGCGCCTACTATTACCGAGGCTACTTGGGGCAGCACCCCTTGCACCAAGCGGGCGCTTTCTATTTGCAAGACCCGTCGGCCATGCTTACGGCCGCCGCCGTGGCGATAGAGCCGCACCATTTTGTGCTCGACTTGTGCGCCGCGCCCGGCGGAAAGAGCACGCAGCTGGCCCCCAAGGTGCCCCAAGGCCTGTTGGTATCCAACGAGATAGACCTCGGCCGCGCCAAAATATTGATGGGCAATCTGGAGCGTATGGGCTATGCCAATACCATGACCACTTCGCTTGCGCCCGCCGTCATGGCCGACTTGTTCGGCGCCGTGTTCGACGTGGTGGTGGTGGATGCACCCTGTTCGGGCGAGGGAATGTTTCGCAAAACGCCCGCCGCCGTGGACGAATGGAGCGAGGCCAACGTCAATCTGTGTGCCGCCCGCCAAAAAGAGATATTGGACGCGGCCGCGCGGCTGGTGAAAGAGGGCGGCCTGCTGGTGTACAGCACTTGCACGTTTTCGCACCAAGAGAACGAGCAAAGCGTGCGTTATTTGCTCGATACGGGAGATTTTGAGGGGCAAATGCCCACGCCCGAGGTGGTGGCGGCGACGGTGGCGGGCGATATGCCGTTCTGCCGCCGTTTCTACCCGCATTTGGGGCGCGGTGAGGGGCATTTCGTCGCCGTGTTGCGGCGCACCAAAGCCGCGGACATACCCCCAAAAATAGCGCCGAAACGCTTGCTATCCGCCAAAGAACGGCAAGCGACGGAGACTTTTTTGCAAGCCGCGGCGGGCCACGTGCCCACGGGCGAATTGTGCTACGTCAACAACCAAGTTTGCTTGGTGCCGCGCGCTATGCCGGTGCCCCCCTACGGTGCGCTGTCGGCAGGGGTGAAGTTGGGCGAATTGCAAGCCTCGCGCAAGGGCTTGCGCATAGAGCCGCACCATATGCTTTTTAAGTGTTTGCCCCTTTTGCAACGGTTGGATCTGGCGTGGGACGACCCGCGTGTGGCGCAGTATTTGCACGGCGAGAGCCTATCGCTGGACGTACCCGACGGGTGGGGCACGATGTGTGTGGAAGGTTGCCCCGTGGGCGGCTACAAAGCCGTGGACGGCATACTCAAAAATCATTATCCCAAGGGGCTGCGCGTTTAGAGGAGATACTACTATGGTCAAACGCAACGAAAATCACAAGCAATACTACAACGAACACCTGCGCCGTCGGCAGGAGATACGGCGTGCGCACGGGCAAGAACGGCGCCGATTGCGCGGTGCGCTCCGAGCGGAGCGGCGGGCGTTTTGGCAACGATACAAACTGCCCAAATATCCCTTGATGGCCGACGTATTCGACGTTGCCGAGGAGGCTCGCGCCGAGCCGAACAGCCGCACCCCTTTCGCCAAGGAAACGCGCGTATTGCACGACGTGGTATACAAAAGGGTAAACGGCGAAGATTTGGTGATGGATCTCTACTTCCCTTCCGTCGCACCCGAGGGCAAATACCCCGTGGTGATGGATATTCCGGGCGGCGGTTGGATGATACACAATCGCCCGCGCCGCGACGGCTATGCCGCCTGTTTTGCCGCTATGGGCGCGGTGGTGGCCGTCATCGACCACAGGTTGTGCCCCAACGTGTTTTTTCCCGACAATTTGGCCGATTGCGTGGACGCCTACAACTTTTTGGTGGATCACGCCCAAGAGTACCATCTCGACCCCGATGACATAGTGGTCACGGGCGATAGTTCGGGCGGCCACTTGACGGCGTGTTTGGGGTGTGCTGCCACTAACCCCCAATACGTGCAAGCGTTGGGTATACCCGCCCTCAAAACCAAGCCCGCCGGGCTCATCTTTATCAGCGGCGCATTCAATTTCGAGCGTATGTATCGCATACCCTTCACCAATACCCTTATCGTGCGGTACGTGTCGGGTCAGCACAGCCGCAAGGCGTTTCGGCAATGGCGGTACTACAAGGAATGCAATCCCCAAAACTATATCGGTCCCGACTATCCCGCCTGCTACAACAACGGCGGCGCCACCGATTTTTTGTGTATGGGCGAGGCCGACTATATGGCCGGGATACTGGACAAAAACGGCGTTGCCAACGAGGTGAGAGTGGGCAAAAATCTTTTGAATAGCGACCATTGCTACGTGTTGCGCTTTCCGTTTGCCCCCGCTCGTCGCGACGCGTTGGCACTCTATGATTGGTATGCGCGCCGTCAGGCCGCGTTGGGGGTGGACGTGTCGGCGGGATTTGCGCGCGTTCGGCGATTTTTGACCCGTTACGACGAGGTGATGGCGGGCAAAATAGAGTGTTAGAGCCGCTCGCCCGACCCCTCTCTCCGCGGGGCACCTCGGCGGCAAGTCGTGCGGCAAAAGAAACGAACCATCATTTTGTATGACGCAAAAAGTCCGCTACGGTTGCATTTCGCAATCATAGCGGACTTTGTTTTTGGGCACCCTTTGGGTGCGTACCGACCTCTGTGCCTATTTGGCCGTGTGATCGCAATGCGAGCAATGCGGGCAGTCCGCGCAGTCGCAGCAAGACGACGCAACGCCGCGTTTTTTGTTGCGATGGCGTTTGACGACGGTGCCTACCACCACGCCCGCAACGATGAGCACGGCGGCTATGATCACTACGATCTCGATGGGTTGCATAGGTGCCTCCTTATGGCTATTCGGCCTTGACTTTGCGGTGCAGTTTGCCCTTGTTGTACAGCACGATGAGGATCACCGCCACGGCGATGAGGGCGGCAAAGATGAATACCGTCCACCACCACGAACCGATGAGATAGATCATGGTCGCGGTAATATAGGACGTGCACACCCAGAACAGCAGCGTCATGTTGAAAGACTTTTTGTTGGGCAATTCCGCTTTGGCGGTGGCTACCGCGGCAAAGCAGGGAATGGTCAGCATATTGAATGCGATAAAGGCGATGAGCGCGGGTACGGTGATGCCGGTAGCGCCGATCATCGTTACTACGCTATCCACACCCTCCAGCGCTTCGTTGGCCACAAAGCCATTGGCGATGCAGGCGGCCAAGGTGCCAAATGTGGCGATGACGTTTTCTTTGGCGATGAGACCCGTAACGGCGGCCACAACAAATACCCAGCCGTATGCGCCCAGTTGGCTACCGAAGCCCAGCGGCGTAAAGATGGGTTGCAACAATCCGCCCAGACCCGCCAGAATGCTCTCGTTCATTTGGGCGTCTTCCAAATAGTGCCAATTCCAGGAGAAGTGGCTGATAAACCATATAACGATGGTGGACGCCAAGATGATGGTAAAGGCCTTTTTGACAAAGTGTTTGGCCTTGTCCCACAAGTGCAACATCAGGTTTTTGGCTTGGGGCAAGTGGTAGGCGGGCAACTCCATGATGAAGGGAGGTACCTCGCCGCGCATGGTGGTGGAGCGCATCAGCAGCACGCAGACGATGGCGGCCACGATCCCCAGCAGGTACATACCGTAGGTGATGAGGTCGGCGTTGCCCAGCCCAAAGCGCGTAACGATACCGCCGGCTATGGCCGTAAGAATGGGCAACTTGGCGCTGCAACTGAAGAAGGGTATGACGCGAATGGTGGCGGTGCGCTCGTTTTGGTCGGCCAAAGTACGCGTGTTGACCATGGCGGGTATGGAGCAGCCGAAGCCCATTATCATAGGCATAAACGCGCGGCCCGACAATCCAAAGCGGCGGAAGATACGGTCGAGAATAAATGCGACACGCGCCATATAGCCGCTGTCCTCCAATATGGAGAAGAAGAGGAATAGCAGTAGTATCTGGGGCAGGAAGGATAGCACCGAAAACAGACCCGCCAAAATGCCGTCCACCAAAAGGCCGCTCACCCAAGCGGGCGCCGTGCGCAAGGCTTGGCTGGCGCACGCCGACAAAAAGCCCGTAAAGGTGTCCAACGTGTTGAAGAGTATGACGCCGGGGCTATACACCGACTCTTCGTATCCAAAGAAGGTGTTCACCGTTACTTCGGCGGCAAAGGCGTCTATTTCGCTGGCGTATTCCACGTCGGCAAAGGCGCCGTCCTCGTCTACCACCAAGTTGGCCAAGTGGCCGTCCGCGGTGTAGAAAGCGGTGTATTCCACGCCGTTTTGGTCGTATAGGGCTACCAATTCGCCCTCGGCGTCCACCAAAGAGGTCAACTCGTTGCCGCTTTGGTCGTAGTAGGCCGTTATCTTGTTGCCCGCGCGGTCGTAGGCATAGGGTATGGTGGCCAATTCGACAAATTCGCCTTGGTAAAATACGGCTTCTACCTCGTTGCCGTCTTGGTCGTAGTAGATCACGCCTTCTTCAAATTCGTCCTCGCCTATCTCTTGGGTGAGTTGTGCGTCGACAAAAGCCGTGGTTTCGTGGTCGAACACGCCCGCCGCCCCCAAGAAGAACAAGTCCTCGGTGAAGGTGAGGTGGAACACAAAGAACAATATCACCAAAAAGATGGGAATACCCCAAATCTTGTGCGTCAACACTTTGTCGATGCGGTCGGACTTGGACATTTTTTCTTTGCCGTTTTTGGTGTTTTTGGCCAAGGCCGCCGAATAGTTGTGGGTGATGTATTTGTAGCGACTATCCGCGACCAACGCCTCGAAGTCGTCGCCGAACGTGTTGTCCTTGAAGGTGTTTTTGAATTTTTCCACCATCGCGGCCGATTCGGGGTGCATCGCCACCTCCAATTCGTCCATCTCCGTCAACTTGACTGCGTGGAATAGCGCGTTGTCTACGCCTTGGCCTTCCAATGCTATCTGACAGTCTTTGATGAGGTGCGCCAACGCGCCGCCTTCCAGCACCGTGGTGCCTTTGCGCGGGGACTTGCAGGCCTCGTAGGCCGTTTGCATCAATTTGTCCAGTCCCGTCTCTTTGAGGGCGGATACCGACACTACGGGTACGCCCAATTTTTTGGAAAGCAGGTCGCAGTCGATGCGGTCGCCGTTTTTCTCTACCTCATCCATCATGTTGAGCGCGATGACTATAGGTACGTCGATCTCCAACAGTTGGGTGGTCAGGTATAGGTTGCGCTCCAAGTTGGTGGCGTCCACCACGTTGATGATGCAGTCGGGTTTTTCGTCCAATATGTAATTGCGCGAGATCACCTCTTCGGGGGTGTAGGGCGACAGCGAATAGATACCCGGCAAGTCGATGATGGCTATGGGTTCGGCACATTTCTTGTATACGCCCTCTTTCTTGTCCACCGTAACGCCGGGCCAGTTGCCGACGTGCGCCGTCGAACCGGTCAGGCTATTGAACAGGGTGGTTTTGCCGCAGTTGGGGTTGCCTGCCAATGCAAAATTGATCATTCTTTTACCTCCACCGATACTTGCTCGGCCTCGTTGCGGCGCAAGGTCAACTCGTAGCCGCGCAGCGTCAGTTCATACGGGTCGCCCAAAGGTGCGCGCTTGCGCAGATAGACGTCCGCACCGGGCGTTACGCCCATGTCGAATAGGCGGCGGCGAATCATGCCGTCCCCTTGTACCGAGACGACTACGCCGCTTTCGCCAATGTTCATTTCGCTCAATTTTTTCTTCATAGTCCCTCCTAAGCGATCAATATTTTCATCGCAACGTTTCTGTCCAATGCGAGGCGCCCGTCCTTTATCTTGCAAATAATGCTGCCGCCCGCGGTGGATAGCACCACCACTTCGGTGTCGATGGTAATGCCCAGGCTCTCCAGGTGCTTTTTCGTCTTGTCGTCCGCCAAAATCTTTACTACGCGTACGGGTCTGTTGATCGGTGCTACTGCTATTGGCATGGTGTCCTCCGTTTCGCTCCTCCGGGGAGCGCGGGCTTTGCGCCCATCCTGCCGACATTCTATAGCAAACTATTCGCCCTTGTCAATAAAAATGAATGATGTTTCACAAAAAAATCGAAAAAAACTTCACATTCGTGTTTCGCGCACGTCTGCTTTGGCCTCGGCGAGTGCGATAGAGAGGGCAACGGCTTGCATTTCGGCGTGCGCGTGTTGTATAATAGAAGCAAGCGTGCAAGCACGGAGTATTTGCACTACGCTTGCGCCGCCTTGCGACAGAACGCAGTTGCGACAGCAACATCTACACAAGGTGTAGGCACGGCCGAGAGGCCGGCGTTCGTATGGTCGTATAATAGAAGCAAGCGTGCAAGCACGGAGTATTTGCACTACGCTTGCGCCGCCTTGCGACAGAACGCAGGAGCGTAGCGACGTCTACTGCCAAGTAGGCACGGCCGACAGGCCGGCGTTCGTATGGTTGTATAATAGAAGCAAGCGTGCAAGCACGAAGTATTTGCGGGAGCGTAGCGCCGTCTTGCGACAGAACGCAGTTGCGACAGCAACATCTACACAAGGTGTAGACACGGCCGACAGCCGGCGTTCGTATGGTTGCAAAATAGTGTAGAGAAAAGGCGCTTGGTATCCGAG
>CAMPCZ010000012.1 GCA_946648015.1 uncultured Clostridia bacterium | reverse complement strand
TACCGCGTATGCCTGCGTGGTAGAGAACGTAGGCGCATACCGCAGCGTGTAGTTGCTTGCCAGGCCCGACGCTTCCTCTTTTTTGATAGAAGACAAAGTCAGTGCCGTTACGCTATAGGTGCCCGCATTGGTGGAGCGCAACTGATAGCTCGCTGTGGTTACGCCCGAGGCATTGTACAGTGCGTTGGAGCCATACGTTGTAGTCACGGAGAATACTGCCTTTTCGCTGCCTATCAAACCTGCGACGGTGGCCGTTACGCCGTGAGCAGCCCCATCGTACGTAGTGCTGCCCGTGCCCGACCACGACACGGTCAATTCTTTCGGGTTCACGACGATGGTCTTTGTCACAGCGGTCATCGTATAGTTGCTGTTGTTAGACCCAATCGTTACGGCATACGTTCCCGCATTTTTGACGGTGAATTTCTGTATGGCAGTGGCACTATATGCAACGTTGGCGTTGCTATTGGAGAAGCGGAACGTCGTGAAGTCATACGTCCACACGTAGTTGGGGATCAACTTGCGTTGCACACAGGCCTCCAATGCCGTGACCTCGGTAAAGTGTGCGGCATTCCACGCAGTTTTGCTGTGCGTGGCGGTGCAACGATAGTATTTGCTATTATATATTACGAATTGATTTGTATAATATGTCGTACTCTCGCTGAAGGTGGGTACGGCAGTGGCAAACGTTTGTATAACGAGGTTGATGGCAAAGCCCTGTTCTTCTCCATCATATACGACGGTATAGGTGGAGGCATTGTTGCTGTTGTACGAGCGATTGGCGCTTAGCCAGTTGGCCGCCACCCAAGTTGCGTTAGCGTCGCTGGTGTACGCCTTGATACAGCGATATACCGCATTGTTGTATACGCAATAGGAACCTAACGAGTAGGCCTTGCTGGCGGCATAGGTGTTGCTTGAAGAGTTGTATTGCGTCCAGTTGCTGCTATTCCAGGCGCCGGCGGCAAGGTTGGACTTGGCATAATATAGGTTACCGCCGTATTGCACGTATTGTCCCTTGAAATAGGCTTTGGTCGTGCTGAAGGCAAGCTCGTCGTCGTATTGACGATAGTCCGAAATGGTCAACGTAGCGGTATTGATTTTCCAACTCTGGGTCTTGACGTTGAGCGTATAGTTGTGGCTACCCGTTACGGCCTCTGCGGTGTAGGTGCCCGCGTCTTTCTTTTGGTTGTTGATAAAGGCCGGCATAATATCCGTCCAATGGTCGAGGTTCCATCCTTCGGCTGTCGGGATAGCCGTCGTGCACTTATACACTTTGCTATTATGCACAACGTAGGCGCCCAATGCGTAGGTACTGCTTGCGCTATATGCGGTGGTAAACTTTTCCCAATTGCCCGCTGTCCACGCTTGCCCCGAGGCAATGGCCGTCTTGCAGCGGTAGAAAACGTTGTTGTAGCTGACCACGTAGCCAACCGAGTATGCACGGCGCTTGTAGTAGTGGCCGAAAACGTCGTCGAATTCGTCGCTGTAATAATCGAGCGCAGTAGAGGTATTGCCGGACACTTTGTTGGCGCCCAGCACCAGCAACGTCCAATTGCTGCCAAAATAATTCACTTGCAGCGTACTATCCGAGCGATCGACGCCATACCCCGCATAGCTAAGCGAACTCACCTGCTCTACGGTAGACGAGTTGGTGATGGCACCGGGTACCAACAGCCACTTGGTAACGTTGACGGTTTTGGTGTAGATCTCGTATTTGAGCGTGCTGGTCGCCAACGAATAGTTGGTATTCGAGGCGAGGCTGGCAGAGCAAGTGTACTCGCCCACGTTGGTCATCAAGAAATAGCTGGATTCACTCTTGGTGGTGCCGGCCGTATTGATTGCCTTGTTGAGGGTGCCGTTGGCCTTGGACGTAATGCTCAAGGTAACGTTGACGGCAGTATAGGCGTCGTTTGCTACGAAGTTGCCTATCGTCAAGGTGTAGCCGAAGTTGCCACCCGTATATTCAAAACTCTGCGCCGAAGTGACGGCGGCCGCGGTGTCGCTCTTGTACCAGGTGGCGGTAAGTGCGCGCTTGACTATCGTGTAGTTGGCAGTTTGGCTGATGGAGTAGTTGCAATCGTAGCATGCGTTGTACGCCGTTTCGAGCGTTGTGCCCGTAGTAAAGTTGTATCGTCCCGAAGCGTTCTGCTTTGCATACGTAAACGATACACCGTACGTACCGGCGTTTATCGAGGTAAAAGCATAGGACGAACCGCTGTTGATGACGGTACTATCCGAAGCCAGCGCCGAGTGTGTGGCGAATGGAGAATAGGTGGTGCCACCCGACGTGTAGCCGGTGCTATACGTAATTTTTACTTGTTCTGTAGTACCCGTACGCGCAAGCCCGCTAAAACTGATATTATAGCCGCGTGCGGCCGCCGCATACGCACTGCCACTTGCCGCACCCACGTTTGTGGTGGATATAGTCAGCGCTTTTTTGGCAACGGTCCAATTGAGCGTCTTGGTATAATCGGCCGACAACGAGTAGGTGGTAAGGGTGCCCACCGACACTTCGGCGAAATGGCCTGCCGCCCAAGCCGCTTTGTTGTGCGCCGTTGTGCAGCGATACAGTTTGTTGTTGTACAGCACGTATGCGCCCACCGCATAGTTGGTGGCGGTGCTGAACAACGCGCCCGCAGGCGGCACCAAAGTGTTGGCGCCCTCGGTGACTGCGACCGTATATTTGTAGCTGCCCGCATCCGTCATAGACACGTTGTAGGTGGGGGCAGCCGAGGTGATATCCTTGTAGTTGACGGTGGCGCCGCCATAGGTCATAGAGCCGGAGCGCCCCGCGTATGCCACGCCTGCCAAGCGCACGTTGGCGCCCGCAATAAGTCCGGAGAACGTAAGCGTGTAGCCCTTGGCGGTGCCATCGAAAGTGAAACTCTGCGTGGTGGGATTGCCCGTGCCCCAACCGATGGTGATGGGGGCGGGCTCTATATCGTAGGTGTGCGGTATCTCGTACACCGTGGACAATACCGTGAAATGGCTGCCGTTCCAAGCGCCTGCGCTATGCGTCGACGTGCAGACGTATGCTTGGTTGTTGTACGTTACGGCATTGCCATAGGTATAGGCAGTAGAAGTGCTAAAGGCGGCAGGCGTACCAACCGCCGTGAATTGGCTGGAATTCCAAGCGCCGGCGCTATGTGCCGTTTTACAAATATATTGTACGCCGTTGTACATAACGCGCGCGCCTACGGCATAGGCGGTAGAAGTGTTGAAAACGGGCGAGTCGCTTACCACGTAAATGGGGCTCGACTCGTAAGTGTTGCCGTAATAACTGGCCTTGACGTAGTTGGCCAAGGTGGGATAGGTACAGCCGCCCTGTACGTCGAAATCGTAGTTGTTGACAAGGCAAGGCGCAATGTCTTTTTCGTAAACGTAGGATGAATAGTTGCCTACGGCGGTGGGTTCGCTACCCGAGGTGGGCACCACCTTGAGGGCCGTAAGTATGGTGCCGCCATATTGGGTGTTGTCGGCGGCCAAAATACCGGCCACGTCGATACACCACTTGGAGCCATCGTAGGTGCTCATATCGTTATTCAGCGCCTGTTTGGTCTTGGCCGACGCGCCATAGTTTTTGTAGTAGGTCATAGCGGTCAGCGTAGCGGGTTTGGGCGTGATGGTAAACTGCGTGTTGGAGTCGGTCTTGAGTATGCGCTTGTTGGTCTCGGTTGTCTGCGACCCCCAAGTGTAGTTGTAGTTGAGGTCGGAGGAGTTGGTGCTGGAGGCCGCGGCGCTGTATTTGAGTATGCGATAGCTACCTACCGTATAGGTGCCCGCGTCGTGTATGATAGCCGCGTTGTAGCCCGCAGAAGACGAAGTGTAAATAGCACTGCGGCGCGCCACGAACGAAGACGAAGGCGTGCCCAATTTGACGCCGCCGTAGCTGGTGGAGCCGGACACGGTGTACCAGTTGGTATTGGCCGCTTTTTCTATAGCGTACACCTGCTGCTTGCGACCGGCAGGCGCCGTGACCGTTATCAAATCGGTAAGGGCAAGGTTATTGCCCGAATACTGCTCGCTTTGCTTGTTGAAAGTAAGAGTAAGTTGTATGGGATTGATGGTGGGATTGACGCGATTGGAGGTGCTTTCGCCATTGGCTGTAGCGCTGAAGATATACGTCGAGCCCACCTTTACCACAGCGTATGCTATGCAGAAATAGTACACCCGGGTGGCGTTGTCGGCGTGATACGAGGCCGCCACGTCGTAGATACGGTTGTACTCGGAAGCAAAGCTGTAGGTGTAGTTGGCATAGCTGTAGTAGCTGCTGCCGTTGAAGCGGAAGTGATCGCTGCCGCCCGAGGGGATCCATTTATTCTCCAATTTGTAGCCCCAAGGCGACGACGAGTCGCCCATAGATACGGTAATGCAATTATCTAGGTCGATATAACCGTTCTCGGAGCCGTAGTCCACGGCAGTCGGATTGGTAGTGACGCCCGACAAGGTGGGCGCGTCCAACGTCCACCGCAGGTAGTAGGCCGCAGAGGTTCCTGTGAGCGTACTGCCCACCGAGGTCTGCGCGGTGCCCGAGCCGCCCGCATTGGTATACCAACCGACGTACGAAAAGTTGTCGTCCGAATTGGGGTTGTTGATGGCCGAGTCGGTGGTGCCGTATGGATTGGCCGCTTTTTCGTACATTGACGTGAGCGCTACGTTGGAGCCATAGGTCGTATATAGCGGCGCGCGACACAGCGTAGCCGTGGCGCTAGCGATGTTGCCACCGTTGAAACCGCTATTGGTAAGATACAACCCTTTGCGGTCGGCGGGCATACCCGTAGCGTTGCCGTTGGATACGTATACGTCGTAGGTCGGTATGACGTAATTCTCCTTTTCGTAATAGGCGTAAAAGGTGGTATCCGACGAAATGGTCATGGTATTGTTGTATTCGCTGGTGCTGCGCAGGTTGTAGTGCGTGCCGCTGCCGTCCAACTTGCTATCCCAACGCACGAAACGATAGCCGGTGGAGATGCTCCACATCGAGGCGGATGGCATATAGAGGGTGCTGCCGCTTTGCACGGTTTGTTTATATTCGCTGCTACCGTTGGAGTAGGTAGCGGTAACAATGCTCTTGCCTGTGGAAGCTTTGCGGTCGCTCGTCATCGTGATCTTGTATCCGATAGAGCTCCAATAGTGCGAATTGCCGGCGTCGCAGCCCGAGCAGAAACCATAACCGCTATTGCTGCTGCCGCAACCGTGCTTGTATTGGCGCTTGATGACGAAGGAAACCGAGTCGCCGCTGGTCAGCGTGCCCGATTTCACCGTGTAGGCGGACTGCGTTGTACCCACCAAGCGATAGGATTCGCCGTCGCGTGCGCCGTTGCCGTGGCTGCATTTGTTGTGGCTGCCGCAGTTGCCCGTGCTGGTCTCGGTGCTTTGTCTGGTACCGCCGCCGCTGCTGCCGCCCTCTTTCACGTAGGTATAGGCTTTTTCGGAGTCGTTTATCAAAAACCGCGTATGGCTTTGGTACTCGTTGCAGGTGTTGCCGTCCTGCGCCGTATAGGACTTGGTGTAGTAGGTGCTGCTAATGTCGCACGAGTAGGACAAGGTGTAGTAGGAAGTCAGGTTGTACAAGTTCTGCATTGCCGTCGATACCGTGCCCGTTACGGTTTGCGACCCATTATCGTGCCAAGTATCGTCGCCGTTTTCGTTGCCATAGTCCTTGCGAGCCTCCGAAAATGTAGAATTCACACGCGATTGCGATTCCCATTTGGCATACACCGTTTGGTTGTAGTTGTCGGAGGCGCCAACGCTATTGACAAAGGTACTGCCGTTTTGCGTAGTCGTCCAACCGCAGAAGATGTAGTTCGTACGCGTGGCATACGGGAAGAAGCTATGGTCAAAGGTGGAGCCCTTCAGATAGTAGAGCGTCCAACTGCTGGCGGAGGCTTTGGAGGGCGACATAAGCGAGCCGCTGTTGGCATTGAAGACAAGCTTGCACTGCGTGTTGCCCGAGTAAATCCAACTGCTGAATATGTAGTAGTTGCCACAGCAATAGTTGAGGGTGTAGCGACGCGTGGCGTTGGCGTAGTCCAAGGCGATGGTCACGCCGCTCAGGGGGCCGCTGACATAGGTGGCGTATACGCCGTCCAAGGTGTAGGCGGCGGAGTTGCCGTTGCGATCGCCTTTGTAGCGAGTGTACGAGTCGTAGTTGATGGTAACGGTGGTGTAGGGCGTATTGGTCAATGCCGCAGAACTCACGGAGAAGGAAGCGTTACCCGTAATGATATAGGTGCGATTCTTTTTGGTGCTCTCGGTGTCGTAGTATTTGGTGGTGCTACCCGAGGTAAAAGACTCATTTTGAATGGCATAGCTACCAAAGGTGGCCTTATATTTCATATTGCCAGTAACGGCGGTGGCGGGTATGGTGGCGCCGTCGCCATAGGTGCTGGCGCCGGCGAGATTGCTATCTATCTTGGCCCAACCGGCAAAGCTACCCGCATTGGAGCCCAAAGTGGCGGCCAAAGGAATATCGTACGGGTTGTCGCCGTAGATAGTATAGGACTTGAAGTGCCCGTAGGTCGTGTCGGTACCGTTGTACGAGCTAAAGGAATAAGTGCTGCCGCCCGTCTTGCCATTCATATCGTACAAATACAGCGTGTATTGCGCAGGAGTATAATATGCGCCGAAGTGGTAACCGTTTACGCCATAATTTGAGCCGGCCAAAGTAGCAAGCGACATAGTTACGCTCGCAGTAGAAAGAGCCGTCCAACCGCTGGTCGAACCGGTATCACCGCTGCTACTCTTCTTAAAAAACAAGGGCGCATTGTAATAAGAACGCGAGTTAGCCTTAAGATAAAACGTGGTTCCGAAAGTCGAATATGTGTACGTCTTAAATCCGTCTTTGTTAATGGCGGTGCCGTTGGTACTACTTGTGCCTACGGTGATCGAGTTGTACAAATGGCTACGATCACCGGCTTGGCCCGTAGTGGTGGGCGTAATAAGGCCTACGTTGATGGAGGGAGAGGAATAGGTGATGGTGAGCGTAATGTCTTTGACGAAAAGGTTGGGGTTGGGGCACCACCACAAAGCGCCGCCGTCGTGACCCACCGCAAAGTGCAGGCGCATATAGGTATTGTTGCCCACCGCCGCTTTGACGGTTTGGGTCTCGTTGGCGACATTGCCCGACACGTCGTGGCTTTCGGGGGTGGTATTGCCTTGGCCGCCGCAGCTGCCGAGGTCTACGCCGAATACGTTGGAGGCGTAGCTGGTGGCCACGTTGAATGCGGAGGTAGAAAAGTCTATTGTGGAGGTGTAGAAAGAGAGTTTGGAGGAGCCGCTACCTTCGTTGGCGGAGTAGCTGATTTGAGAAACAAGACCCAACTTGATGAGGTATTGCAAGTTGGTGGGAATGGGAATATTCGCGGTAACGAGCAGGATACATTCGCCGCCCACGACGGTGCCGTTGTCGTTCATCTGTATCGTGTTGCCCGACGAACCCGACAAGCGGCACGCCGCTTCGTCGTTGTCGCTGTTGGCATAGGCGGTCACCTTGTTGTAGGGTATGGTATAGGTCTTGGTACCCGAAGTGCTACTACCGGAGGCAAAGTCGCTATCGATGGTGTAATCGCCGCCGTCGAGCGTTGCGCTGGTGCCCGACCAGTCGGCTGCTTGCGCCTCGGCGATGCCGGTCGATTGGGGAGCGGCGGCTGCGGACAAGTCGGCACTGACGGTAGCCACCGCCATCAGGGCAACGGCCAAGATGAGGCCGCATACCAACAGGGCGATGCCGTTTTTCTTCGATGTGTTGTTCCAAACTCTGTTTTTCATATTCTACCTCTCGTCTTTGCGCCGTCCGCCAAGGCGGCGCAGATTCGATTTTCACATTTTGCACACGCTATGCACACGAATTTTACACAAATATATATAATATATGCGCGTAATAGCATAGTTCGCTTTATTATGTCACGAATTACCTTAAATTTCAATATAAACAATGCCTAAGATTCCATTAAGAATGCGCCTTTTTTCCCTTTTTTGCCATCTTTTGCGCTACAATAAAAAAAACCGTGCGCCGATCGCACGACAAATAGCAAAGCCGCACGGCGAGTGCGCACCTTGGCTAGAATGCGCAAAATAGGCATACTACTGTAAGATTACAATCAAAAAAAACGATGAGCGCCACAACCAAAAAAATCCTGAAAATCACTGCATTTTGCCTGCTGTTTATCATACTGATAGCAGCGTTGTTTTTTGGCGCGACAACGCTGCGCTACTATTGGCATAGGCCGGTAGCAGTGCATGGCGACAGTATGCTGCCCACCATTGCCGAAGACTCTCTACACTATTGTAATACGCGTGCAAAACCCGACTTTTACGACATAGCCCTGTTCTACTACGTGCCGCAATGGGACGTGGTGCCCACCGCCGATTTTTACACCGCCAACGCTTTTTGGCGCAGTATGCCGATATGGGGACTCAAAATTGCGGAATCCACCGGCGGTGACTACGAGATCTATGTCAAGCGTGTGGTAGGCCTTGGCGGCGACACCATAGAGTTGCGCGCCGAAACGATAGACGAAGTGCATTTTGTATTTTTATATCGCAATGGCCAAAAGGTGAACGAAAATATCGTTATGCTCAACGCCACCGATCTGAACGAGGCTACCATAGCCTATGCCGAACGCTTATATGCCGAAAAAGGCGCCGAGTCCACGCAAGGCGTTAGGCCGACCGAGCCCTACACGGTGCCCGAGGGGTACCTATATGTGTTAGGCGACAACCGCGACGACAGCAGTGATAGTCGCAAATTCGGCCCCGTACCGGCGGCCTATTTTTTGGGCGTTCTGCGATAGTTATCGTGAATACACTATTTGGACGCTCTACGTTGCACATCTACGCTATTTTTTGATATAACCGTTTGGGCGCTCTGCGCTATTTTAGATAAAACCTTTGTGGCACCCTACGGATAAAACCTTTGTGGCACCCTTTGTGGCCCCTACGTTATTTTTTGGAAAACCGTTTGGGCGCGAAGCACCTGCTTATAAAAATAATAGGGCGATATTCGATGGTATCGCCCTACAACATTTTGGTTTATTGGGTATTGCTCTATCACTATTGGTGTATTTTGCCAAAGATAAAATCGCGCAGCAGATCGGCGGCCGCCACTTCGCTCATGGCTTCGGTATCTATCACCAAATCCGCCGACGTATAGGGCTCATATAGGTTGCAATGCTCCAAAAACTCGTGCATTTGGCCACTTTTGGCCTTGGCATACAGTTGCTTGGGGTCGCGCAAATAGCACGCTTCGGGTGAGGCTTTGACATACACGCCCCAAAAGTTCTCCCCTATCAAGCGCCGCACTTCCGCCCTGTCGCGCTCATACGGAGATATCAACGTTACGATGACAACGACCCCTGCGTCCGCCATCAATTTGGCGATATGTCCCGTGCGCAACACGTTTTGGCGCCTGCCCTCGGGCGAAAAATCGAGGTCGGCATTGATACCCGAGCGCAGTACGTCGCCGTCGAGGATATAGGCATTGACGCCCATCTCGTCCAAAGCGGCGGCGGCACCGGCCGCCAACGTAGTCTTGCCGCTGCCCGACAGCCCGCTAAGCCATATCACGGCGCCACGGCCTACGTTGCCTGCACGCCGTAGATAACGCCTATTGTTGCCGTAGGTGCGTTTGAGATTTTTGCCGTCGTAGGCGGCGTCCTCTATTTTGGCAACGATTTGCCCACCCGCCACGATATCATAGCCGTCCACCAAGGCAAAGCGATTGGTTTCGTATTCGGCCTCCACGTCAAAAGCAATGGGCGCGTCCAGCGACAATACGGCCGTGGCAATTTCGTTCATACCTGCCTCGTGGCGCACCGTGGCGACCAATTCGGCGGCATTGAGCACCTTTTCGATAGATTGCACCGTTGCCTTGGTGGCGGCGGTGCCGATTTTGAGCGTATAAGACTTGCCCTCGGCAAAGGGGGCGTCGCCAAGCCAAAACACGTTGGCCCGCACTTTTACGGCAAGCGTGGGTGCGCATTGATCGGCGCGCACCACCATTTCGCCTCGCATTACCACCAATTCGTCGGCGGTGCAAAAGCCTACGGCTTGGCCTGCCTGCGCATCGGGGCGAGTGCCATCGAGCGATTCTATCGAGCGCACGACGGTGCGTTTGCCCGAGGGATAGAAGCATATCTCGTTGCCTACCGCCAATGTACCCGTGACGATAGTACCTGCCAATATGCGCCTGCTATCCCCCATTTCGCCAAAGCGATAGACGTCTTGTAGCGGCAGTCTCAGCGCAAGGTCGGCGCGAGGCGGCAATGGAGACAAACGCATCATTATGGCAAGCAACGGCTCGCCCTCATACCACGGCATCTTGCTCGAAGCAAACACGACGTTGTCGCCCTCTGCGGCGCTCAGGGGCACGTACGCCACGGGTTCGATGCCCACGGTGGCAAGGTATGCACCCAGATCGGCCACCACTTTGTCGAATACGGCGGTCGAATAGGCCACCAAGTCCATCTTGTTGACGGCCACCACCACCTGTCGCACTCCCAGCAGTTGCAAATAGTAGGCATGCCGCCGCGTGTTTTCCTCCACGCCTGCCGACGCGTCCACCACCAGCAAAGCGGCGTCGGCGCGCGAAGCGCCCGTCACCATATTTTTGAGCAATTCGACGTGCCCGGGCGCGTCCAATATCTCGAAAGTTTTGTTTTGATAGGTAAAAAACGTGCGCGCTACGTCCAGTGTGATACCCTGCGCTTGCTCCAATTTGAGCGCGTCCAACAAATAGGCATATTCAAAAGGGCGCGCGCCTCGCGCGCAAAAATCGCGCACGGCTTCCAACTTGCCCTTTGGCAAAACGCCTGCGTCTGCCATCAGCCGCCCTATCACCGAGCTTTTGCCGTGATCGACGTGCCCTACTGTTACCACAACGCAGTCGTTCATCACATATACCCCTTGCGGCGCAACGTTTCCAACCCGCCGCCATCTTCCTTATCCTGCTCGCGCCCGCTGCGCTCGGCCACGCCCGCCAAACTACCCGCAGACAACTCGGCGACCACTTCCGCCGCATTTTTGGCAGTAGAAGCAATGGGTTGGGTACAAGGGGCGCACCCCAACGAACGATAGCGCATGCCGTCGCCTCTATCGAAATAGAGCGAGGTAACGGCTATGCCCTCGCGCGCTATATATTGCCACACGTCCAGCTCCGTCCAATCGAGCAAGGGATGCACGCGCACGCTGGTGCCGGGGCGAAACTCGGTCTTGTACTGGTTCCATAGCTCGGGCGGTTGGCGCTCTATATCCCAATCGTTGTCTTCGCCGCGTGGCGAAAAGTAGCGCTCCTTGCTGCGCGAGCCCTCTTCGTCGCTACGCGCGCCGACTATGGCGGCGTCGAAGGGGGTGGTGTTTGGGTCCGCAACGTACTTGCCCGTGGCAAGGTCGAGCCTTTGCCGCGGCCAAGTGCCGTCCAGCGTGTGCACCAATGCCTCGGTTTTGAGCAAGCGGCAGCACTCCAGCCGCGACGTATTGCCGTCGGCAAAGGTGGTATGCGCCGCCAAGGCGGCTCTATTCTCGCCCACGATCATATACAGCCCCAACTCACGCGCCACTCGGTCGCGGTGGGCTATCATCTCGGGAATTTTGTAGTGCGTGTCGATATGCACCAACGCAAAGGGAACGTGTCCGAAGAATGCCTTGCGCGCAAGGTGCAACAGCACGGTGCTATCCTTGCCGATAGACCACAACATACACAAATTGCGAAAGGCTGCATAGGCCTCTCGCAAAATGTAAATGCTTTTGTTTTCCAACACGTCCAGTCTATCCATTAGGCATTGATGGTTTGGTCGGGCACGGGCATCATCTCGTAGCCATAGTGTTCAAAATAGAAGCCCATCTCGTCGTTGACTCGTTTGATAAAACGCGGCTCGTAGTCAAACACGTTCTTTTCATATCCGGCCAAGGAGTCCCAATAGGCTTGCACCGAGGGCTTGGCCGCCTCCCAATCCCAGCCAAACCGACGGTAGACCTGCTCGAGCATGGGCATGGGATCGCGCTCGAAATCCTCGAATTTGAGGTCGGCAATGCGCGCGGGGTCGATAGACTTGATATCGTCGAAATATTTGGTGTAGATGCGTTTGAATTGATAAAACACCAAGTCTTCCAACTCGGCGTCGGTGGGCGCGTCTTGCAAGGCAAAATAGCCGAACACGATGCGCATCATATGAATGGTAGACCGCAACACGGCGTAGGGGTTGCGGTAGATGTTGACGAATTGGGCGTCGGGATACACCTCGCTGAGATACTTGACGCGCGCGTTTACGTCGGGGCTCTTGAGCAACAGATGCGTGCCTGCGGGCAACTGCGACACGAACTTGCGCAGCATTTTGTCGTAGGAGCGAAACCATTTCTTTTGAAACTTGGCGGGCATCTCATCCACAAAGGCGTGATCGAGATAGCGTTCACTGGCCTTGGGATACAGCATATTGAGCCAGCTGGAATAGGTGCTCCACAACGTAAAGGTGATATATTCCTCGTAGGGCTTGTCGATGCCCCACTTCATATTGTCCATCTCGCGGCCGTTGTCCACCTCTTGTTTGAGCGGGCCGTAGATGATCTTTTTGAATACGCCCGTATTGACGCCGTAGCTCGAGAGCGGCGTAATGTAGGAAAAGCGTGCGTCTTGCCCCAACATATATTGCAAAAAAGTGGTGCCCGTGCGCCAATGCCCCAGCACAAATACGGGGGCCACCACCTTGGCCTTTTTGATGCGGCCGTGGTAGGCGACGCTCTCTACCCAGCGAAAGGGGGCAAACAGCATAGAAAGCCCCAGCCCCAAGCAGAACTTGGGAATATATTTGGCTTTGATCTTGCACTTGTTGTCCAGTAGGTCTTTGAGTACTACGGATGTTTTGGATGTTGCTAAGGTGATGACTCTTTTCATACTGCACTTCCTTGTGTTATTATATCCGAATGAACCTCTTCTTCCAGATCCGCGGGTTCTATGGGCGCAGGCTCCACAGGGTGGCGATCATTCCACAACTTGGCCAAAATAAGCCAAACCACACCCTCTACGATCCAGGCGATACACCAAAAACTAAACTCGGATAAGGGCCCCGCTATCTTGCGATTGTCGCGCATAAACTCCCACAAAAAGCGCGCTACCCCGAACAAGATGCAATAGAAGGGGAAAGAGTAGCCTTTGGTATCGAATTTGCGATGACGTGCCCACAAAACCACGATAAGCGCCAATATACCATAGGTAAGAGACTCGAGGATTTGGGTGGGGAACAAATAGGTTTGCAAAGTATTGTTGTACAATCCCATCCATTGCATCCATTGGGGATAATTGACGATGGGATAGCCGTAGCAACAGCCGCCGAACACGCAGAACGTGTGTATGATCATGTTGTTGATGCCCAGCGACGGCGTAAGAAAATCGAGCAACATACGGCCGTTGGTTTTGGATACCCACGCCAACGGCAGCCAAAGTATGGGCACAAACCCGACCACGCGCACCCAATTCATGCCGTGCACAAACTCGCCCTGCGCATAGAATTGCGACAAGAGCAACAGCGCATAGGTCATGTTGATGCCCAACATAGACAACAATATCACCTTCATATTGCCCAAGCGATAGTGGCGGCGGTAGTACAAACCGTTGAAGAGCACGCAAAAAGGAAACGCCAAGAAGTAGCCGGCGTAGTACAGATGGAACTCGATACCAAACAGATGAAAGCTAGTGGGAAACATATTGCGCTCCCTCCCTTGCAAAAAAAGCCTGCAATCGGGCGACGTCTATGGCGCGCACCGCACCGTCTTTGCACAAGCAAAGTCTTTTGTCCTTTTTGGCAAACGTGTAGCCACTGCGCAACACGCAACGATACACCCGTCCGGCGCACACGCAGTCCAACTCGGAGGAGCCGAAGCGCCGAAACAAGCAAAAGTCGGCACTGCAAATGGCTTTGAGATGTTTGACGGTAGGTACATATCTAAAAATCCCCATCAAAGCAGCGAGCAAGAAGCTGAACGGCAAGGACAAAAACACGATTTCTTTGATATTGATGGTAAACGCCGCAAGGTGCGATAGCATAACGGCGAGAAACAGTGCGAAAAACACCACCAGCACGACGTTGACGAACAGGCCGACCCGAAAATTGGCGCTGTACTCGGCGACGGACATATTGCGCTTGACCTCGATGGCCTCGACGTCGACGGCGGCGTCGAGCGCGGGTGCGCCCAAATCATCGGCGACGTAGGCACCGCACCGACTGCAAAACGCGGGAGAATTCGTTTCTTTACCACAAATAAAACACTTCATATTAACCTATAATATTCTAACACGGCGGAATGGCAAAGGCAACCACATTATCTAAAAATTATTGACAACTTACCCTGTATAAAGTAATATAATTATATGAAAATGCAACATTTTTCCAAAATCAAAACACGCGTACGTGCTATTTGGTCCGAGCAAGTGCAAAAACGCTGGTTTCGCATCTCTTTGTACGTTTTGACCGTATTGATCGCGCTTGGCGCGCTGGTGGGCATAGACTATCACATTGCCATACGCTATCAGCGCACCGCCTTGACCCAACGCATTTTTGGTCTGGAGCCGACCTATTACGACAACGTGCAAGTGTCCGGGCAATCCATATACGTCAAAGGACAGGATACCGACATACAAGGCACGCTGTACTGCTACAAAGACGGCGAAGTCGTGCACGTCGAGCCGCTTAGCAAAAAAATAGACGGCAGCTTCAATTTGTCGCGTGCAGGCGAGCACACCGACACGTTTACGTACAACCACAAGACGTTGCGCTACACCTACGTCGTGTATGACGCATACGATCCCGCGGACGGCAGTCCCGTTTCTTTTTCGATACAAGAATTGGTCAGCGTATATATGATTGGCGAACGTTTTAACACGTCTGCCATTATCGAAGTAGACCTCGATACAGGCAAAACGTACCGTATGCCTGTGCGCGAATCGTACGTAAGCAATTTCGATACGTCCGCAGTCGGCACCTTCGATACCGAAATCAGTTTTACAATAGGCGGCGTCGCGTTTTCTATTCCATACACCTACACGGTAAGCGAATAAAGGACAACGCGGTGCCCATACAAACGAAGAAGCGCGCCCTACGGGAGGGCGCGCTTCTTCGTTTGTGCGATATCAAACCTGAGGGCCGCTACCCTCAAAGGCCGCGCTATTGTTCCAGTCTTCGTCTGCGGGGCGAGGATTGGTGATGCTCACCAACTTCGGGCAACCGCCAAACGAATAGGGGCGCAAATAGAGATAATCATTGTTGTCTTCGCTATAGATAAACCGTAGCGTCTCCAAACTGGCCATGCCGAAAAACGCAGCCTGATCTACCTCCGTCACGTTGCTGCCCACGATTATCGTGCGTATGGCCGTATTTACGCCGCCGAAAGAATAGTCGCCGAAGTCGGCGTCGACCATCACGCGCAAAACGGGCTTGGTAATTTGAGTTCCGTTGATCTTGACCGTGATCTCGGCGGGGATCTCTATGTATTCGAGAGCAACGCCGCCATACCAGCCGGCCAAGGCAAATCCGTCTATATTGTCTATGTCTGCGGCATTGGCAAGGGTATAGCTATAGTTGCCTGCCTCTACCGAGAACGACCCGGCAATGCGCTCATATGCGCTGTGCGTTGCATCGGTAGAATACCCCGTCGCGCGCACGGGTACCATCATTTGATACTTGAGAGACGGGTTTTCGTCCTCCAAAGGAAACTCCACGTACAACGACGCATGCTTGTTTTCGCGCCAATACGCCAAAGACACGCCGAGCGTCGTGCCGACTATCGCCAACACACCGGCTACACAAATTGCAATGGTTATGATGCGTTTCCTCTTCATTTTGCCTCCAAAAAATTATGGTTCCTCGTCCACGTACTGCTGCACTTCGACCGAGATTTGTACCGTCATATAGATTTGCTTGGCATTGCGTAGCATAGGATCCAACAATTCGTCCGGCTGTGCCAGGTATATCTCGGCATAGACGAAGAAATATTCGGAGCCGTACAACTGGAATTGGCCCGACTTTTTGTCTTCGGCCAAATCCAAATACTGCCTCACTCTGTCGCCCTCGCCATCTTTGTATTGGTCGGGTACAGTCTCATCCTGTTCTTTGGTGATGAAATATACCTTGTTGACTACGAATTCGTCGGGGTCGAAATAATCGTCGACCTCGGGGTCGTCGGACGCCTTGAAGCCCAAGTCGAAGCGCACGGTCGCCGAGTGGACCGTTTCTTTGGGGCGTTCGGCACATTCGTACATATCCGAATCCAATTGCATATAGACCACGGACGTAGGCGCATAGCCGTCTTTCCATATGATCTTATTAGTGTTGGGGTCTATCGGGGGCGCGTATTGCGGGCCCGAAGAAGAATGGATGCGATAATTGGCATAGTACGTCGTATACGTTTCGCCATCCACATAGCCCCTATCGTCGCAAACCGGGAACAAATAGTATCCGTCCTCGTCCACATCGAGCAAGGTGCCGGTGCTCTCGTAGTACGAGCTGTCGTAATAGTAGATGCTCAGCATATTATAATCAAAAACCCCTTTCCAAGCGATTTGCCCTTCGCTATTCAGTAACGGCGTGGCCACGTCCTCCGTGATCATCGTCGTAGGATAATATTTTGTATCGTCTTCGTCCAAATAGATTTGCTCGAAGTTGTACAAATACATCGTCTTCCAGCCCAAGGAATGATCGCCGGGATCCACCCATTCTATATTGCGCCCCGCGTCCAGTTTGGGGAACAACACCGCACCCGTCTCGGGGTCTTTAGGCAAGGGTATGGGCTCATAGCCATAGCCCTCGTTATAGATACGGAACGAACCTTCTACCGGCGTAACCGAAGCCGCCTTGCTGATATAACTGCCGCTATCCTCGTCGTGCGTTTTGAGCACGTCATACGGCAACCCTTCGCTTATGGCGCCCGGCATCGCAACGGCAGGCACCAGCGCGCTGTCGCTATGCACGACCTCGGCGTCCATATAGACATAGATAACACCGTCGGCCAATATATCGAAGGTGTAGGGATGGCTAACGCCTCGTTGGTACCAAGCGGCAGAGTACGCCAACACCGAGATGACCACGAGCGCAACGCCCGCGGTGATCATCATAATGAGTTGGAGTACTTTACGTTTCATATTATCCTCTCTACGTGCGGATTGCCCGCATAGTGCGCTATGCCTTATCTCTCGAAGAAGGCGTATAGGATGCTGTCGTTGAGCATGGCGATAAATGCGTCGTCAACGGCAGTCGATTTGGCGATGGTCGCTACGCTATCGATCTTTTTGGACAAAGAGGCTTCGAGAGAAGAGCCTTTCCATTCGTTGACCTCGGCAGACCATTTGGCAAAGTCGTAGCTACTCGCCAAATAACCGCCGCTAGCCGATTTGGGGTCGGGATCGCCGGCGAATATGGTAGACAGACGCATACCCTCGGGGATATTGGCTACCACGATATTGGAAGAAGACGAGCCTACGAAAGTGCCGGTCTTCGAACCGTTGAAGGTGACGGTGTAGCCGTCTTCGTTTACAGCGTTGTTTACTTTCAACTGACCGGTAACCGAATACTCCAGCACGCCCGGCTCCCAGTGCTGGTATAGGTCGACATTGAAACTGTACGTCTTGCGCTCGTTCCACACGGCGACAACGGTCGTTTCCTCATTCATAATGAACGTACTACCCGTAGAAAGCGGATACCAAGTGTCGCTGGCGCCGTGGTAGTAGGACCAATGCTTGAGCGTAAGGGAACGCTGCGTGCCGCCTATGGTGGCGGTAGCGGTGACGTCGTAATACTGCACCGTTCTATACGCCGAAGTGCCCTTTTCCGCCTGAATACGCATATGGCCATTCGCGTCGGGCGTATACGTCTGCCCGCCGTATGTGATCGATATGTTGCCGATCGTGGCGTAACCGGTACCCCAAGTAAGGGGGACATAGAGGTCGAGATAGACCAACTCTTTCCACACGGCATAGAGCGTGGTATCTTCGCTAATGGAGATGGCGTGGCCGCCGAAGGCGTCGTTGAGTACGCCGTCGGTATAGGTCGGCTCGGCGGTGCGGCTCCACCCCACGAAGAAGAAACCTTCCTTGGTAGGAGCGTCGAGCGAGAACGTCACGCGGGACTCCTCCCCGCACGCTTCCGTACCACTGTCGTAGGTGATGGTGGGATTGGTAACCGTTATCTTTTGCGTTTGGGCGTCGTAAGAAGCCGACGCCGCATTCTCGTAGAAATTGCCTTGCGGGCGCATATAGCAAGTGGGATTCTCCTCGTCGTTGTCCAGATCGAACGTCAGCACGTTGGACTCGCCCGCCAAGGCGTACAAATAAACGCTGGTTTCACGCAAGGGTTGCGTAGCCAAGTCCGCAATGGACCCGACCGCTTGCTCTCGATAGATCTTATATCGCCAAGTTTCCTCGTCCGAATCATACTCACGCGAGGCCCAATCTACGAAATAGTAGGCATAATCCACCGCGTTTGCGTCTTGCAAAAACTCGGCAATGGGCCACTCGTGCGCGCCGCCTTGGGCGTCGAGAAGATTGAACCCGGTAGAACTGAACACGTATTGGTAGGAGTCGGCACGATTGATAGCGCTGTAGGGATCGCCCTGCGCGGGATTGGCGCGATCTTGGTTGTAACCGTTGGAAGACAACGTAAGACGATGCATATTTTGCAAATCAAACATCGCCGACAAAGTGAAAGTGGCGAACATATATTGCTCGTCGCTATAATCAAACGAATATTTGGCTTCGATATCGTCTTGCGTCTGATGCAACAAACGCATGCCCACGTCGCCTTGGAAATAGATATATAAATTAAAAACTTGGGTGTGCTCGTCGGCAAAGCTAAGCAAGGACTTGTCGGTGACGTGGCGGAAATAACCGTTTTCGGAGCGGTAGATATCGCCCGACTCCACGTATTCCGCCGCCTCTTCGTCGTAGGTAACGGGACGAAGCTCCATCGAAAAATTATCCCACGCTTCTTGTTCCGATATATCCTGTGGCTGCGCGCCCGAAAGAATGAAACTGACGTGAGACAAGTCTGTGAGCCGATAGGTGAAATAGGGGCCGGTAGTGTCGGCTTCGATATTGCTTACGTCTACCACGAAAGGAGAATACACCAAATAGTAGGGAGCGTCGTAGCCCTCGTACTCGGTGCCGGTCTGCCCCATATAACGAAAATAGTTTTCGGTAACGTCGGTATCTATGGCCATACTGCTGGAAGTGTGCGGCTCCAGCAACACGGCACGCGTATTCACGGAGTCTACACCGCGTACGGAATACCAAGCAAGAGAACTGGCAACGATCGCTATAATAATAGCGGCCATCATCGCCAACGAGATAAACAATTTGGACGAAAGATTTTTCTTCATCAAACAATCTCCTGTTCTCGAGCTATGCAAGACTATCGAGCGGCATAGCTATACTTCGGCACATAGCACCGCTCATTTAGATTATGCCATTGCCGTGGCGCGATTTCAATAGCGATTGTGTTAATTTTGATTAAAAAGACTTAATAACGCGCGAAATAGCGAAATATGCGTAGTTAAAAATTATATAACGCATACGCGCGAAAACACTGCTTTTGGTATTTGCATTCTATTATGAGCCTTGAGACGTCTGCGAGATCGTGCGAGCCCCCTTATCCACCATACGAGAAGCAACCGCGGAAAGGGCATACGCCGATACGCGCCCCGCAAAACGCGAAGGTAAAAATGTGCGATTTCTCGTGCAATATCCATCTTTTGAACGAATTATGCAAAGCGATCAAGCAAATAGCAAATTGTATAGCCCGTAGGTGTTGAGGGCGACGATGAGCGCGCCCACCAACAACAATATGGTGCGGCGAGGCATTTTGACGCACAGTTTGGCAGATATGGGTGCGGCCACTATGCCGCCCACGATGACGGCAACCACTACCCACCAATAGTCCACCAAAGATTGCACGAAGATGCCGAAGAACAATGCTTGCACCGCCGTAACGCCGAATTCGGCGGTATTGACCGTGCCGATAACGCGCTGCGGCCTTTGCTCGTTGGCAAGCAACGTTGAGGTAACGATCGGGCCCCAACCACCCCCGCCGAACGCGTCGAAAAAGCCGCCCAACGCCGCTATGACACACTTGAGCCAAGACGGCAAGCGCCGGACTGCAAGGGCGGATTTGCCAAAGGATTGTATAAAAATGCGCACGCCGATAAGGATCAAATACATATCGACGACGATCTCGATGAAGTCGTTGGAATAGGAGACCAACGCCGCGCCGATGGCGGCACCTACCATGCCGGGCACCAACAGAAGCGCCAAAAGTCCGCCGTCGACGTTGCGCATTTTGAGGTGCGACAGACCCGAAACAAGCGTGAGCGGCAACTCGGCGATATGTACCACCGCACTGCACACGGCCACCGGCAGTTTGAGAGAAAAACGCAAAAAAGACCTACAACTTACGCCGTACGCCATACCTGCCGCACCATCTATAAACTGCGCGGCAAAACCGACTATGATACAAATAATAAACGTTTCTACCGTCATAATTGTTACCAAAGATATCTCAATTATATTGCTTTTTGCGACAATTGGCAATACCCTATTTGAAAACGGCGAAACCCCCTAAAAGCGCATACTCGCGTCGCACCGAGTCGGAGGCACGATCATAGCGTTGATTCGCGTAGTGTTCCGAAAGCAAAAGGGCGCATTTGCGCCCCTGCCCCCTTATCTTTGCCCCCTTTCATCGGCAAGCGATATAACCGTACACACGCCCGGCATATATTTGTATTATATTGAGTTCTTGAACCATTTACAATAGACAGTTGTCCGTTTAATGGGACATTCGACGACCAACTGCCGAGGGTTTGGCATCTTGGCGCGTTTGCCCCGTTTGCGCGTTGCGCACGCTGCCGTGCGGCACGGTCTAACGCTTGTTTGCGCCGAACGCAACAAACGCCCGTTGACAATAGGAGTGTTTAACTATATAATTTGATTAGACCAATCTAAGGGCGCATGAAGCGCCACAGGGAAACGATGAAACGATACGACTTTTATACGACCAAGGAAATACGCCCCCAAGGGTGGCTATATAGACAACTCCGCCTGCAAGCGCAAGGCCTCAGCGGCAATTTGCACAAGGTTTGGCCCGACATACGCGACAGCGCCTGGATAGGCGGCAAGCGCGAAGGCTGGGAGCGCGTACCCTATTGGCTGGACGGGTTTATACCCATGGCCTATCTATTGCAAGACGAGGCGTTGATAGCCGACGCCAAGCGATACGTGGACGCCATCTTGTCCAAGCAAGCAAGCGACGGCTGGATTTGCCCTTGCCCCCCGCATAAACGCGCGCACTACGACACCTGGGCCATTCAACTGATCACCAAAACGCTGAAGGTGTACTATGATTGTTCGGGTGACGAAAGAATACCCGACGCCATATACAAAGCCTTGCGCAACTATTACGATATGTTGCAAAGCGGCAAGATCCATCTTTTCAACTGGGGCAAATTCAGGTGGTTCGAGACCTTTGTGGCACTCGATTTCCTCTACGACAAATACCGTGAAAACTGGATAAAAGACCTTGGAGTTATACTCAAAAAGCAGGGCTTCGACTACGACGACGCCATCGCTTTGTGGAAAAAACCCAAGCACGTATGGCGGTACAAAACGCACGTGGTCAATTTGGCTATGATGCTCAAGTCGGAGGCGGTATCGTGCGACCTGCTCGGCGAGGAATACACAGACTTAGCCGAAAAGTACCGCTCCATACTCGACCGCTACAACGGCACCGCATTCCAAGGCTTTACGGGCGACGAGTGTCTATCGGGCATAAGCCCCGTACAGGGTACCGAACTATGCTCGGTGGTGGAGTTGATGTATTCGTACGAATTGCTGTATGCCTACACGGGTGACGCCAAATGGGCCGAACGCTTGGAAGTGCTGGCCTTCAACGCCCTGCCCGCCACCATCAGCGAGGATATGTGGACGCACCAATACGACCAGATGAGCAATCAAATTGCCTGCCAAAAATTCTTCGTCATAGCGCCCTTCAGCACCAACGGGCCGTCGGCGCATCTATTTGGATTGGAGCCGCACTTCGGCTGTTGCACCTCCAATTTCAGCCAAGGTTTTCCCAAATTGGCGCTGTCGGCATTTATGCACCGCGGCGACACCATCGTCAATTCGATATTGTTGCCCACGCGGTTGCAGACGGGCGACGTCAGCATATCTCTCGAAACGGACTATCCCTTTGAGAACGCAGCGCACTACTCCATAGAGGCCCAAAAGGACTTCGACTTGATCATACGCATACCCACCTTTGCGCAAAGTTGCCGGTTGAACGGACAAAGCGTACCCGCCGGCGACTACACGGTACACATAGGCAAAGGCGCCACTTCGCTATCGCTCACCTTCGATACGGCGATAGACCTGGTCGAACGCCCAAACGATATGTATTGCGTGCAAAAAGGCTCGCTGCTGTTCGCCTTGCCCATAGCGTACCAAAAGAAAATGCACGAGTATACCAGGCGGGGCGTGGAGCGCAAATATCCCTACTGCGACTACGAGTTGATACCCCAAAGCGATTGGAACTACGCCTTTGCGAGTGACGCGTTCGAGGCGACCTATCACGGCGTGAGCGACGTGCCTTTCGCAGAAAACACGCCGCCCGTATCCATAACTGCCACCATGCAAAAGATAGATTGGGAGCGGCGATTTATGTTCAAAACGGTATGCGCCAAGGTACCGAAGTCAAACGCGCCCATTGCGGACGAAGAGCACGTGGTGTTGGTGCCATACGGTTGTGCAAAATTGCGAATGACCGAAATGCCGAAGGTGGCCAAATAAAACATACGAAACAAAAAAATACGCTTCTCGCAGCCAACGCGGGAAGCGTATTTTGGTATTTTGCCTTATAGCGTAGCGTTTATGCCGGCGGCGCGCAAGGCAGCCAGCGCTTTGTCGTTGTCGCCCACGCGGAACACCATCAGCGAAACGTTGGGCTCGGACGAGGTGAAGGCGTACGCGTACTCCACATCTATTTCGCTGCCCAAAGCCGCCATGATCTTGGCCAAACTGCCCGCTTTGTCCTCGGTTTTGACCACCAAAACGTCGGTCACTTTGACCAAATAGCCGCCCGATACCAACGCGTTGACTGCAACGTCCACTTCGTCGGTGGCTATACGCAATATGCCGTAGTCTACGCTATCCGCAATGCACAACGCTTTTAGATTGACGCAGTTGTCGGCCAACAATTTGGTGACGGCCGCGAGTTCGCCTTTTTCGTTTTCGATAAACACGGAAATTTGTTTCATATCATTCTCCTTGGCGTGTGCCGCTCTAATCGTGCAACTTGCGTTTGTCTATCACTCGCACCGCTTTGCCCTCGCTACGTTCAATGGTTTTGGGTGCGACCAAGTGCATTTTGGGATTGATGCCAAGCATCGTCTTCATCGCCGATGCCAATTCCTTCTCTTTGGTGGCCACCTCTTTGATGGTATCACCGAATTGCTCGGGCGACATCTCCACGTAGATGTCAAAGGTGTCGGTATTGTTGACCCTATCCAACTCTATGCGATAGTTGGGCGTGTAGCCTTGCTCCAACAATACGGTCTCTATCTGCGAGGGAAACACGTTGACGCCCCGTATGATAAGCATATCGTCGCTGCGCCCCATGGGTTTGCACATTTTGACGAAGGTGCGCCCACACCCGCACTTGCAACGGTTGAGAATGCAAATATCGCGCGTGCGATAGCGCAACAAGGGAAACGCCTCTTTGTCCAGCGAGGTAAACACCAATTCGCCTTTGCTGCCGTAGGGCAACGGCTCCAAAGTGTTGGGGTCGATGATCTCGGCATAAAAATGATCCTCATTGATGTGCATACCCGTCTGCTCGCTGCACTCGAATGCCACGCCCGGGCCGCTCGTCTCGGTCAGCCCGTAGATGTCGTAGGCTTTTATGCCCAGCGATTTTTCGATATCGCGCCGCATTTCCTCCGTCCAAGGCTCGGCGCCGAATATGCCCGCCTTGAGTTGTATGTCGTCGGGCGTTAGCCCCATCTCTTTGAGCGTTTCGCCAATGTAGGCGGCATAGGAGGGGGTACAACACAAAATGGTCGCGCCCAAGTCGCGCATAAAGGCGATTTGCCTTTCGGTATTGCCGCTGGACATAGGCAAGGTCAAGCACCCCACCTTGTGCGAGCCGCCGTTGAGCCCCGCGCCACCGGTAAACAAGCCGAATCCATAGGCAATTTGGCACACGTCCTCTTTGGTGCCGCCCGCCGCCACGATGGCCCTTGCCACGCAGTCGTCCCACAGGTCTATGTCATGCTGCGTGTAGAAGGCGACTACGCGTTTGCCCGTGGTGCCGCTGGTGGAATGTATGCGCACGCACTCGGACAAGGGCATGCCCAACAAGCCGTACGGATACGCCTCGCGTAGGTCCGCTTTGCTCAAAAAGGGCAATTTGCAAATATCGTCCACCGACTTGATGTCCTCGGGCTTTACGCCCTTTGCGTCCATCAGATCCCGATAATACTTGACGTTTGCGTACACGTGCGCCACTTGATGGACGATTTTGGCGTTTTGTATCGCCCGAATCTCCTCCGGCGACGCTGTTTCGATTTCTTTTTGGTAATAGTTATTCATAGTTTACCCGTGTTTTGCCAAATATTGTTAGCCGTATCGACTTTTACAGATATTGTAATTTTATCATATCGATTTTTGCCGTGTCAAATCGTAACAAGCCTCACGCGTTACTAATATGCACAAATTTGACCCATATCACGGCAAATACCGGCTACATACAAAACAAATACACAGGATACTTCAACGCTTTGTATAACCCCCCCTATGCGCAAACAAGGCGTCTATGGCTCACAATCAATCATTTATTGAGTCCTAGCGGAATGGATTTCAAAACCCTATCCGAAATGATGGGGCACGCCAACGTAAGTATCACCATCGACCGATATGCGCACTGCCAAATGACGCACAAACGCAAAGCACTCAACCGCCTACGGAGATTGAGTAACGGCAATTGAAAATGCTCGCAGATTATACTAATCTACGAGCATTTTATTGTCTTTAAGTATTATTTTATTCAAAATAGTACAAATTGTCAATAGTAAATGGTACGAATGTTCGACATACGCAAGTAATATTATGCTTATTCCTCGCTTATTTCTGTTTCTAACCGCACTTTTTTCTCCTAAATAGTCGTAGATTAGTATAATCTATGACCGTACTCAATGGGAGGAATTTGCGATGAAAAAGATAGTTGTATTGGCACTGATCGTATTGCTGGTCATAGCAGGCACCTTTGCGCTTGTCGGTTGTGATTTGTTCAAAACTAAAGTAACAAACGTTACACTGACTTTTGTTGTGGACGGTAATACATACGCATCCGTCACCACGGACGGTTCGTCTATCGTGACAATTCCCACCAATCCAACAAAGCAGGGCTATTCATTTGTGAGTTGGTGTTGGGACAATAATACATTTCAAAAGCCATTCACAGCCAATTCGCTTTTAGATGCTCCGATCAAGAGCAATATGTCGGTTTACGCGTATTTTGAGCCGATTGTATATAACTTGACCTACGTTGGCGCAGAAGCAGATAATCCTTCGACGTACACGATCGAACAGAACGTGAGCCTAAAATCGGCGACAAAGAACGG
>CAMPCZ010000011.1 GCA_946648015.1 uncultured Clostridia bacterium | reverse complement strand
GTATTGGTAGACGACAAAGGCCAGGTCGTATCGGTCAATCCATAAGACAATCGGCAAACAGGCATACAAAAAGCGGACGACTAAGTCGCCCGCTATTTGTTTTGTCAGTTGACGCCTGAATCGTCGCCATCGTCGAAGCGACGCGAGGAGCCCGAGATGATGATTTCGTCATCGTCCACATCGGCGACCGGCGCAAGGGGCGCGGCCACGTCGGACGAGGCACCGCCCGGTAAGATCTCGTCGCCCGGTACGATCTCGTCGTCGGCATCGGGCAAGGGTAAGGTGTCACCCTCTATCTGCGGCGTGACGACGGCAGAAGGCGTGGCCGAAGGTTTGGCCATACCCGGCATATAGCCCATAGCGGGCGCGGCAGGTTTGCCTTTGGGCGCTTTGGGCTTTTCTTGCTTGGGTTTTTCTACTTTTTGTTTCTTTTCCTTTTTGGCTTTGGGCATACCCTCCGGTGCCGAAACGTCGTCGGCAACGGGTTGTGCATCGGTAGGCACGACCGAAGCCTCTGCTTGCGCGGTGTCCAACTCGGGCACGCCGTATTCATCCGCACCCGCAGTAGGCGCCACCACGGTGGGCGCCACGGGTTTGGCGGGCTTTTCTTTGACCTTTTTCTCTTTGACGGGGCGCACCTTTTTGCCGCGCACTTTCACGCGGGATTTGGCGCGCAACAACACCACGACGACGGCGACCAGCACCAACGCTGCCAAGCCCGCCACAATGTAGTAGGGCCAATACTCGGGTTGTGCCGCCAAAACGTAGTAGAATTGGTCGTCGGTGATGGTGATCTCACTGCCCGAAACGGTGGCTTCGCGCACCGAATAGGAGCCGTTTTTGCGCACGGCAATGATGTAGACGTCCTCGCCGTACAATGCCTCGGTGACGGGCAAAGAGATGGTGATGAGGTGGTCGGGATCGGCTCCGTCCAACGTATTGGCGGCATAGATCTGCAACGTGCGATAGAGAACGCCGCCCACGAAGGCATAGCGATTGGCCGACGCGATGGCGTCGTCTTGGTTTATGGCCGACACGGCTATGACGTTGTTGGGGAATACCACGTTGACGGTGCCGGGCGTGGGAACGTAGGCAAAGTTGTCGTCGCTCTCGGGTGCGCTGACTACCACGGGCGTGATGGTGTTGACGCCTTCTACGGGCGTCCAGTCGGCGGGTATGCCAAACTTGGTTTTCATACGGGCGGTCAAAGCCGAGCTGACCGACTTGCCGTCGCTCGTCAAATAGATGATTTCGGGCAAAATACTGCGACCGGTACGATTGATGGTTTCGCTACGCACGGTGACGACCACGCGCAACGGGTTGATATTGAGCACAAAATCGCTGAGTTGGCGACTGCCCTCGTACACGGTGATATTGCAATACTTGGTGACGTCCTCTCCGTCGCCATCGAGGATATGAATGGCGCCATCGACGTTGGTAGGCAAATACTTGTAGATGCCCATATCTTCGCCCTGCTCGCGTGATAACATGGAGTCGGCGGACACCGTAAAGCCGAGCGACGAGAGTGAATTGCGATAGTCGTGCAGTTGCACGTACGGATCGGGATCGCCATAATACTTGACGGGCGACTCGCCCTCAATAGACAAATTGATGGTGTACTTACGCACCACGAATTGACGCGTATTGACGCCCAATACAAAGGTGTAGTTTTGCGAAACGTCGTTGTCCTCGTCGTCCAACATTTTGATAGAACCCAACGTAACGTTGTAGGCTTTATATACGGACGGATCGGTACTATCGGTCTCTACCCGTCCAAACGTATATGAAAGGTGCGCGCCGAAACGCGATTGTAGATCGTCAAACCCGACTACGCTTGCGCCCACCCGTTTGGAAACGTTGACGGCAGTAGGCTCAAAGGCGTCGCGCTCATAGTAGACGGAACGACCGAACTCGGGCGTCAAAATGACCTCGAGCGGCGTGATGACGAACTCGGCCGCACGGAAGGACAGGCGGTAGTTGGCCGTAACGTCCAACCCAAAGCGGTGCACGCGCACTTGGTTGTAAAGAATGGCATACGTGCCTACGTCGTCTATATCCTTTACGCTTTGGCGCTGCTCGCGCAAGGTGCCAACGTACACCAATTCGTCGCCGTCGCGCAGCGTGCCCGCCACCACGGTGTAGTTGACGACAGGATCGGCGTCACCGTACACAATGGTTACCCTATTATCCGCTACTCCCACCACCAACGGACAGGGATTGATATAGTACATAGCGCGGCTTATGCGAATAGAAAAGAGGTCGGCCAACGTGGCGTAGGTGCCGTCGGAAAGTGCAAAGGGCGTGGAAACAAAGCCGAAATCGTCGCCCGCTATGATCAGATATCCCGACTCGTTGATGTCGTTGACCTCGGCATTTTCGCGCGTGAGATTGCCCACAAAGGCGTCCTCTGCCGCTCGAACGGAGGGCAAAAACGCCTGCAACTTGGCCAAGTCCTCATTGGACAGGCCGTAGGTAAGCACCCCGTCGTCGTCGAACTCGGGGTCGTAGTAGCGCGCATAACTGTTGGCAAGCACGGTAACGGAACCTTTGGTGATATTGGCCTGCACGTCCGCAAAATACAACTCGTATTTTTGTTGCAAGGCCTCAAACAAAGCGATGGCGGCAATGACCTTTGCCGCGACTTCGTCGCTCAAGTCGGCGGTGGTCAACTCGGACAACTGACGCAAAACGTAGGCGACGCCGGTAGTAGACAAGTCGGCAGCCAGCGAAACGTGCGGCATGGTGACCACAGCGCCCTCGCCCAACTGTAAACCGAAATAGACAGATGCACCCTCGCCAACGCCCACCGTAGCGAAGCGACCAACGAAATTGCCGTTGAGCAAATTGCGCAAAGCTTGCACGTCGGCCGCAACGATAGACGCGCCATCGACTGCTGCAAGGCGATAGACGGGCGACACCAAGGCGGCCGAGGTATTGTCGAACACTTTGTTTTGCGCCGTAAGCCCCTCTACCATGAGTGTGGGACGTGCGACGGTATACTCAAAATAGCGTCCTTCGCCCGAAAGAACCACGCCCGTAGTCGCCAAACTGCTGCCGAAGTAGTAGTGCTCGCTACCCACGGCGCTACCCATCACATAGTTGGCGTCGGCCGTATGGTAGCCATAGACGACCAAACCCGTGCTATCGTATAGATAGCGGTAGTCGGTAAGGTCGCGCAAAAAGACGATTTCGGCCAAATAACTGCCGGGAAGCACGGGCGCCTCGCGCAATTTGGCATAGGACGCGCCATCCTTGGCATAGTACCACACGTCGTAGTCGGTGCCACGCACCAAGCTGACGGCGGGAGCGTGCGCGTTGTAGGTGGTGGCGGATACGAAGTCGACCGAAACCGTGCGCCCCGTTCCGTCGTAGTAGAAAGAAGTGCTGCCCTCGTCGTTGTTCCACGCCCAAGACAAATAGCGAATGCGCGTAACGACAAAGTTAAAGGTAACGGTGCTACCTGCGCGAATATAGCGTATATTCTCGTCGGCGTCGGAATACTCGCCCATATATTGCTCCACATAGTAGTGATAACTGTTGGTTTGGAAGGTAACTTTTACGTTGTATGCCGTATCGACGTCGGGCTGACCGACAGCGTCCGAAGTCAAACTGTCGCCGTAAGTCAAGCGATAGTCCACGCCTTCGACAAAGTCGGCCGAAACGTCGTCTTCTCCCGAGAGGAAGCGCACGTCGAACTGCTTGGCCGAGCCGTCGTAGGAATAGGAATCGAAGCGAGCGTCGAACACCACGCGCACGGTATCGGCCTGCAACACGTCGAACAAAACGTCCAAATAGCAGCCGCCTTGCAGCAAGCCCTCCGTCGCAGTATCCGCACCGCCGGTCAAGGCATAGTGGCTATACGTCAACGCAGTGGCACTATCGGCTGGCGCGGCAAACGTGATGCGCAAAGTATAACTGCCCTTGTCGAACAAACCGTCGGCGCCGGCTGTGGTCTCATGCCCCAACGACGTATTGCCCGACAAGCGCGTGTAGTAACGCATAGACACGTACTCGGACAAATCGGGCGAAGTGAGCGCTACACGGTTGCCGTTGCGGTCGTATGTATAAAACACCAAATCGGTCACACTACGCAGGTGCGACTCGCCGTAATAGGCAACGTAGGCGTCGCCGGACAAGCGGAAAGCGGGCTCGAGCGCCGAAATAGTTACGGGCAAAGCGTTGACCGTATAAAAAGTGTTGAGCCTGGACGAAGACCCTGCCACGACGGTGGCGCCGGCGTCGTACGTGACGCCCTCCTGCGCCCCATCGTACACCACGGCGACACGCCCAAAGGCCACGTCCTCCATATAGGCGTCCTTGATGGTGAGCAAGCGGTCGTAACGCCCCGTTTCGATGGGAGCGACGTCTTCACTTTTGATATTGGATCCAAATGCCGTGCGAGAGGAATCCACCGCAAAATAGGTGTAGAAATAGTCCTCGTATTTGGTCAGACGAGTTTGCGCTTGTATATTGGCCGTCAGCGACTCCAAATCGCTCTTTTGCTCGTTGCCGAGATAAAACGCGTACGCGGGCGTGACCTCGTCCCCGGCGTACATGGCGCGATAGCCGACGGGAATGGACACGACGGTATCCAAAAGCGCAGCGTGCAACGTGACGGTGGCGTCGCCACGCAACATATAGCCCGCATACCCCGCGTAGGCGGCATAGATCTCGCCGGGCGTCATAGTGGTGGCAGTATAGCCGAAACGGCTGTAATCGCCCGCATTGAACACCACACCCACTGCATACAAGCCCGCGTGCAAAGGACGATCGGTAGTGTAGTTGACGTCGGGGCTCTTGGCGTAATACACGGTGTAATCGAAGTCTGCCACGACGTCGGCCGAAAGAGGTTTGCCATTGACATAAAACACCAAATCCACCTCTTTTGGGGTGCCGTCGTACACGTCGTCGGCAAAGGTAGCGGACACACTGAGAGGCAATTCGCGAATGACGAATTGATTGTAGACGGTGGCGCCATAGGCTACGCTGAACGCCTCGCAAGGCTCGTTGAAACGCAACACGGCGCGATACGTGCCGGGTGCGGTAGGATAGCCGCATACCGACCAATTTGCCCCCGCTTGACGCTCGTAATACAGGCTGTAGGACAAACCGTCGGCCACCGTTTGATCGCCGAAATCGACGACGGCGGTAAATGCCGTGCCGGTATAGTCGGCAGCATTGTTGGCAAGGCCCAATACGTCCAGCACTATGGAGTCGGCAGTGGCTGTAGATTGCTTGGTGATAGACAGAACGAAGGATTGACCGCTATAGGCACCCGCATTTGCCTGCACATACGCGCAGTAGGTGCCGACCTCGGCAGCCAAAGACGATGCGGATATAGAGGTATACAAGCCGTTTTGCAATTTGAAGTAGGACACGTCCACGTCGGCGGCGCTAAGTCCGAGATTGTCGACCAGCTCGGACACGGCGGTCATCGCTTCCGCCGAATCGTCGGCTACGACGGACAACCCGCTCTGCGGTACAGCCGCCACGTCGAAGGAAAAATGATAGGTTTCCCCTGCCGTGGTGACCGTAACGGTTTGACCGCCGGCATTGACGCCCTGCCACAGGCCGAAAGTGATGACGGCGTCGTAATGCCCCACCGCTTTTTTGGTTTTGATATTGCCAAGCGTAACGGGGTCGCCGTCCGCAAAGGTCGACGAGCCCTCAAACGTGTAGTCCACGGTGTAATTGTCCGCGGCAATGCTATTGTAGCGAACCACGGGCGATAGATTGTCCAAAGCAAACGCGTCGGAATGAGTGCGCACGTATTCTTTGGCGTATTCGGATTGCGTATTGTAATATAGACCTCGCACACCCGAAACTTGGTAGGCACCGATGATCTCAAACGTGCATTCGATGCCGCAGTTGGAGGCGTCGATGACAAAAGACTGGTCTTCTTCGCCAAAATAATCCTTGCCGGTGATGCGATTGCCGCCGGCGTGGCTGAGGTCAATTTCGTAATAGACGGTGTAGCGCCCGAGCGCGGTAAGCCCCGCCGCTACGGATTCGGCGGACAGTTGGTTGCCGTCGGCATCGTAATAGGTGGCGGCGCCGACCGACAGATCCAAATAGCGCGACGAGTCGGCGGTAAGCACAAACCGCGACGCACGCACGCTGACGCCGTTGCTATCGGCGACCACGTACATGGCACCCGTGGCCGCGTCCACCGCGCGATTCCACACCACCGTATAGGGGGCGGGCTTGATGGTATAGGGCAAGTCTACAAAATCACCTGCCGCCAAGCCAAAGGCGGATATGTCGGACAATACTTGCACGCGACAAACGTAGTCGCCGGCAGCAGTGGGCCCCGAGTCGAGTCGGCGGCTACCCTGCCAATACGAAACCGCTACCGAAGAACGATAGGCATCGGCGATTTGACCATTGGCGCGCGCCAAACCGCCCGCAAACTTGGGCGTATAATAGGCGGTGCGATTGGCAAGCATAGCGTCTTTGGCCGCGGCGGGATCCATTGCACCGCGATTGTAGGTGGTGTGCATGCCCGCGTACAGCACGCCGGACGAAAGAGAAATGATGTCGGCAACTGCGCGGCGCACATAAAACTTGGAACGATAGGTTTTGCCCCCGTAAGTGACAACCACATTATATTGCCCGGGATCGGTAACGACGGATACCGCGGCGTGCGCCTCGTTTTCCACCCCCACGGTGGCCGAAGCGGTGACATCCTCGCCGTCGTAGTAGACCTTGGTGCCCGACACGATGGAGGCGTAGCTATCGAGAGCGCTATTGTAATCTATATCGGCATCGGGAGCGAATACGACGCTGACGCCCTTGTCCACAACGCGATAGGACAAAGAACACACGCTGCTATCCGCGGCAAGCGGCGTGCCGGCCGCATTAAAAAGAGAATCTCCGCAAGAACTGCCCAACTGCAACCTGACGGTATAACTGCCCACGGCGGTGGGAGCGGCATTCAATCGCTCGTCCCCATCGTAAAAGACGACGGACGCGTCAAAATCGGACAAAGAAGCCGTCTGCCAAGTGCGGCGGTCGGTCGACTGCCAAAGGAGCGCCTTGACGGAATACGTCTCCCCGACGTAGGCCGCTCGGTCGAACTGAAGGGAGCACGACAGATACACCGGCTCGCCCTCTGCCATGGCGGCCGGAGCGAACACAACGGCCACAGCAAAGGTGGCGACGGCAACGAGCAGGATTGCCAGCGTAAGCACGATAAACTTAGTAGTGAAAGTTCTTGTCATAATATACACCTCGCGTATGTGCATAGATACAACAATAATAACACAAAAAAAATTATATTGCAAGGGCAAATATCATTTTGATGACGACCTACTTTTTCCAAACGAAAAAATCCCGTGCAATACGGGACTTTTGGCAGTATTTAGACGTAGATAAACAGCCACTATGCAGTGGCGCAGGCAAAGGTAACGCCGTAGCGCACCTCGTCTATCGAACGCACTTTACCCAAGGACGCCGTTACTTTGGCGGCAAGGTCGGAGACAAAACCCACATAGTCCTCGGTGCCCAACAAAAAGTCGGAGCCCAATTTGACGGTACTTTCGGCATACTTTTTGTTGCCCTCCACCGACACCGAACGCACCTGCACCGACTCGCCCACCGGCACCACCGCTACGCGCGCCGTTATCACTTGCTCTGCCGAGCCCATCATTAATTTGATGAGTTTGTTGGTTACCACAAAGCCCACCGTCATGTCTAGGCGCAGCACGTCGCCGTCTACCGTGGCTTGTACCGATTGCAATCGTGCTTCTTTTGCCTTGGGTGCGGCCGCTTTGAGCGCCTCGAAATAGATATAGGCCAATTCGTCGAACCGAATGAGGACGTAGGGCACCCGCCACACGGTGGCCGAGCGCAACAACTCGTCGTAATGCACCGCGCCATCGTGCGAAAGCGAAGTGTTTTGCATAAGTTGCGCTACCCTCGCCGCCAACGAGCCGCGTTGGTCGGCTTTGTACAATTCGATGGTGGATCGCTGAGGCGTCTGCGGCTCGGCGGACGAGGGCACCGCGTCGGACGGCTCGCTCTCGATCAATTCGGGTTGCATATCCATAGGCAAAGGCTCCTCTATGGCTGCGGGGGTGGGGGTGGACTGCGTCTCGGCGGGCGCGCTCATGGCGCTCATCATGGCAAAAGACGTAGCGCATACTACGAGTAGGGACGCTTGCGCTACCAGACACAGCGCCTTGATCGTTTTGCGTTTGGTGGATTGTTTCATATAGGCAAGTGTTGCCCTTCTTTTGGCGTTTCATTCCATATTTTGTCATTTTTACTTTTGTTTCCACCGTGAAAAGAAGTGCCTCGAATACGCAAGGCGAAAGTTCGTATTGACACCCGTCGCAAGGCGTGGTACAATATCGTTATGAAAAAATTGCGTCGCGCAAGCAAAAAAGGCTTCACGCTGGTAGAACTCATCGTAACCATCACAGTGATGGCTATTTTGGCTTCGGCCATAGGCGTGGGAATTGCGGGCATTGCGCGCTCGGCCACCGAGAACAACTGCAAAAACGCCACTCGCAACTACTTTTCGTTGGTAAAAGCCGCGATGGCACAGATCAATTCGGGTGTGTCGGTGTACAGCAACGGCATCTTTACCTCCAACGAGGATATAGCCACTTTGGTACAACGCTCCACCGGCTATGCGCCCGTGAGCTTGGTGCGGCTGGAAGACAACCAAGCGACCGACCGTATGCGCCCCTTTGCGACAGACAAAGAGGGCTACTATGTGGGCATTCGCTACGCCGACCCCGCCCTATCCTACCCCGTAACGTCCTCGTCGCAGGTGGACGACAACGACCGCGTATTCTTCGTGGAAGCGGTGTATTACGTGTCGGACAGTGTCTGCTACGCTTGCTTGCGCAGTAGCAATTCGATTTCGGTTTACAAATAGGTTTGGTTTAACGAATATAGGTTTGGATAAACGAAAAACAATCGAGCCCGCTCGATTGTTTTCTTATACGGATCGCTATAGTTGCGCTATTTGTACGTGCCCACCAATTCGCCCAACAGTCGTGCGTACTCCACCTGCGGCGTGGGCGATACGCGCGCATTGTCAATGAGTATATTCAACAATTGCCCGAGCGGTACGCCCACCGCCGAAAACAGGCGATAGGACAAAGACCCCGGCACCGTGTTGATCTCGTTGACGTACAGACGGCTGCCGTCGTACAGATAGTCTACCCGCACCACGCCCCACAACCCAAGCGCACGATATACGGCGGCGGTAGTGTCGCGTATTTCTTGGTACAACGCAAGGTCGATTTGCGCCGGCAACTCGTGCGCGCATTCTTTTTTGTATTTGTCCCCAAAGGTATAGGTATCGCCGCTATAGGCCGGGCGCTCCACGGCGCTGAGGCGTACTTCGCCTTTGTCCATCACCGCCGCGCAATTATACTCTTTGGCCCCCTCAACAAACCGCTCGTAGAGTACGCGCTCATCATAGAGGCGTGCCTTTGCATACGCATTGTGCCATTCGTCCTCTGTGCGCGCCACGCCAACGCCAATGCTCGAGCCCAGCCGAGCCGGTTTGCACACGGCGGGCAAAGGGGGCACGGCGTTTTCGACGGCGGCGTCCCCCTCTACCACTGCGAAGCCGAGCGAACGAAGCACGCGCTTGCAAAGGATCTTATCCATACAAATGCCCGACGAAACGCTATCCGCCGCGGTATACGGTATTTGATAATACTGCATGAGCGCGGCCAACGTACCGTCCTCGCCCTCACCGCCGTGCGTTGCAAACAAGGCGCAATCGACCGCTACGTAGCGCGAGCCTATATACACACCGCCCGCAGCCAAGCGCACGCGTTTGCCTTTGACCTGTCCCGTATAGGACGTATAACGCCGCCAATCGCGCACCACGGTCATAGTGCCTTCGCGCATATAGACAGGTATCAAATTGTACTCTAGGCACCACAATTCCCCTATTTGCACGGCGCTGATGACGCTGACGTCGTGCTCAAACGATCTTCCCCCATATATCAACAAGATATTGTGCATATCCACCTCCTACATCGGATAATCCGCCATTATCAACAATACGTCGCCCTCGTGCAAAAGGCGCGCGTACAATTCCGCGCTGGCCGCCGTAGTAGGTACGGCATACATCGGCACGGCATCACCTACGCCCAAGCGCAACTCGGCAAGATAACGATCGCCCACCACTACGATGACGTCGGCTACGGCGGCAATCATCTCGCCCAGCCTGCGGTTGAGAGCCAACTGTGGGTCGGATTCGTCTATGCCGCTGGTGGCTACCACCTTGCGCCCCGACCAAAGTTGCATATATTCCAGCGCGTACGTTGCGCCCTTTATATTGCAGTTGTAGCTGTCGTCTATGACGCACACTCCCCTATCGGTGTAGCGCATCTCGAGTCGGTGCGGCTCGCCGCGAACAGTGCGCCACCGCTCGGCAATGGTAGCGGCCGGCACCCCCAAGTGTCTGGCCACGGCCCAAGCGGCCAAAGCGTTGTCTACCGTTTGTCGCCCGACCAAAGGTATTTCTAACCTATACCGTTCATCGCGGTGACACACGTCGAAGCAGGTGGCGGTCTTGCTTAACTGCACGTTTTCGGCCCACCAATCGCCACCCTCGCCGAACGTGGCGTGCGCGGGATATCCTACCGAAGCATGACACAACCCCCATACGGCGGCGTCCAACAGCAGACACTTCTCTTGCCGAATGTCCTCTACCCTATCGAAATGAGCGGTATGCTGGGGCAAAACGCAGGTGACCACACCCACCGAGGGACGAACCACGCCGAGCAATTCGCGCATATCGTGGGGTTTGCCTACCCCCAACTCGGCCACGAAATAGCGGCAGTTATCGGGCATATCTCGCACCGACAAGGCTATGCCCATGGGCGTATTGAAGTTGCCTTGCGTACAGTAGGCATCGGGCCCCAAAGCAGCGGTGAGCAGGCGCTTGACGGTTGTTTTGCCCGCACTGCCCGTAATGCCTATGGTGCACACGCCCGACAGCAACAAGCGATCGGCGGCTTTGCGCACAAAACGGCGGTTGCGAGCCGTTTCCAATGGATAAAGAAGAGCGGCGGAAAGATAGACCACGGGCGCCGCCAAAGCACCACACACGCCCCACACGAAGATATACCGCATATTGCAAGTGATCCATACGGCGGGTACAGCCATCAGCGCGGCGGACAAAACCCACAAACGCCACAAACGGGCCGTGAGGCGCAATCGCGTCGATTTGACCGAGAAGCACAGCCAAACGGCGTGCGGCAAGTAGGCGGCCGCAAGGTACAGCGCGTCGTATTGGATCGGTAGCGCTACGAAACGCCAAACCAGACATAACGCCACGTTGTAGACAACCGTCGCCGCCCATATAGACACCCGCGGCACCGAAGGCAAGCGCCACGGCTTGTATCGCCGATGTTGCAAATGGGCAAGGCGAGGCGCAAAACAAAACACGACCAGAATATAGGTGAGCCAAATACAAAAATACGTCATAGATTGTTGGCGTACTCCTTGACCAAAGCGTCGAATCTGGCGGGTTGCTCGGCAAAGCAAAAATGCCCACAGCCTTCCAAAAGCACGGTGCGGCTTTGCGGCAACAGTCGCTGAAAGCGTCGCAACATATACATGGGCGTCTCGGTATCCAAGGTGCCCCATACCAAAAGCACGGGACAGGTGATACGAGCCACTTCGGCATCCTGATAGGTATGTATGATATTGACGAACGTGCGGCGCATAGCACCGGACAGGGCCTCGTAGTCGGGGCTACCCTTGGGTCGTGGCATACCCCACAAGGCATACCAACGAGCGCGCGCAAGACGGCAATAATAGCGAAAACCGCGCCTTGGTTTGAGCCCTGCGGCGCCCACCAGTACCAACCCCTTTACACGATCGCATTGGGTAGCCAATCGTATGGCAACACGCGCGCCGAAAGAATGGGCGACGACGGTAACGTCCTCCATATTGTAGTGGCGCATAAGCGCCACCACACCATCGACGTAGTACTGCAGATCGACGGGATAGGTGGGTGCCGGCGTTTGACCGAAGCCGTAAAAATCCACGGCAGTCAAACAAAAAGTCGGGGCTTCGCGCAATCCGAAAACCTCTTTGGCACAACCCCAACCATGTAGATATAATATTTCTTTTCCTTGTCCCAAACGGACGTGCGCTAACAGCTTAGTCTCCTTCGGTCAACCAATAGATGGCGGCGTCCTCGCCCGCATAGTAACCCTTGCGCAACCCCTGCCGCACAAAGCCCAAACTCTCGTAGAGCCTTATGGCGCGGGTATTGCCGACGCGCACCTCGAGGGTGACCCCCACCACGCCGTCGGGCAAATTGGACAACAGATGCCGCATCAGAATGCGACCTAGCCCCCTACCCTGAAAACCGGGTAGAACGGCTACATTCAGTATATGCACCTCGTCCAAAACGTGCATATAGGCATAGTACCCCGCCACCGTGCCGTCCTGCAACATGACGACGTATCGGCTATGGGGCATTTCTATCTCGCTCTCCAACATATCCTCCGTCCACGGATCGGAGAAACAGCTGGTTTCTATATGGCGCAAAACCGCCACGTCGGCCAAGGTAGCCGGGCGAAAATCAGTCATTTTTGTTCTCTCTCAGGCGCTCGGCCTGACTTTTTTTGAGATAGAGCGGCTCGGCAGGCACCTGGGCGGCTTCGGCCGCGTGAGCGCGCGCAAACGATAGCAATTTGGCTCTATAATCTTCCCTTTGCAACACGCGAGCGCAACCCGTATGCTCCACGCCTACCGAACAAGGCTCCTGCGCCACCGCCTCGAGGGATAATTCGCCGCGGGTGGTATAGCAAAAACCGGGGCGCGATGGTAGCGCGGCAAGACACCCTTCCGGCTCGCCGAAACACAGCATTTGCAACAAATCGACGGGCAAAACCTTGACGCCCGCCGTCAAAAAAGCGTTGGCCACGCTGACGCCTATGCGCAACCCGGTAAAAGAGCCGGGGCCTACCGCAACGGCAACGCAATCGAGGTCGGCGACCGACAACGAGAATGCCTGCAACGCCCTATCGACGTAGGGTATGATGTTGCGCGAGGTATTGCTGCCCGGCTCGGGCAACGAATCCACCACAAAACAACGATCGTCCACCGCCGCAATGACCAGTGTGGACGCAACGGACGTGTCTATAACGAGTAATTTCATATATCCCAACTATACCGACGTTGGTCGGCGTCTCCTTGCACGTATTCGGCTTTGACCGTGATCACCTTGCCCCAATAGGGGTCGGCTTTGTTCCACTCCACACAGCACACGGCGTCGGGAGCGTGATAATACTCCTCAAAACCCATCTCCTCTTGCGCCTCGGCGCTCAAGCGGTACAGGTCGAAGTGGTATAACTTGAGCGCAGTGCCTCTATACTCGTTCATCAAGGTAAACGTGGGGCTGGTGACGGTATCCGACACGCCCAAGGCGGCGGCAAGCCCCTTGACAAAGGTGGTTTTGCCCGCGCCCAAGTCGCCGTCTAAAAGCAAAACTTCGCCGCCCGCAAGGTGGCCTGCCAACTCGGCTGCAATGGCATAGGTATCCGCTATAGAATGAGAAAGAAAGGTATAGTGCATAGTTTATCCTGCTTGTCCCAACGTGTACCACAAACCCAACAGTAATGCCACCACCAAAGCGGCGGCGATGATGAGTATAGACCACATTGTGGGAACGTATCGTTTGCAAACCACCTCGCCAAAGGTAGCCTTGGCGCGAGGTTTGTCGGTTTGCGTCGTCGGCGAATAGTCGCCTATCCAACGTTTGATGAGCCTCGATAGCCGCTTGTACACCGCAAAAGTGATGATACATATAAGCAAGCATCGAAGCAAGTTGAAGGGCACCACCGAAAGCGTGAGATAGTAGGTGTAGAAGTTGGCCCAAGTGATAGAGGGAAACAGGGGCCGTAGCATACCCACCAACGCCATTTCGTTGCCGCCGAAATAGTAGCGAATATAGAAAGGAACGCTAATGAAGCGATTGACCAACACGGCTACAGCGGTAAGGCACAAGCTGCCGACGATGACGCCCGCCAGAGCGCCCCTTATGTTTTTCTTCTTGCGGTAGATAAGCGCCGCGGGCAACACCAAAGCCAAGCCCAAAATGATGTCGGTGGCCTCCCCTACCAATGCGGTGGAAGACAGAGGCATTTTGAGCAAACACTTGAGCACGATGACCGCCACGCCCCAAACGGGCCCCAATACGAAGCCGGCAATAAGGGCGGGCAATTCGCTGAATTGCAGATCGAAAAAAGCGGGAAATATGAAGGGCAATTTGCAAAATTTGCCCAACAAATATAGCCCGTAGGACAACGCCGTGAACACACCCGTAATGGCTATCTTGCGTGTGTAAAGGCGGCGTTTGCCGAGCCTGCGCCCGCTTGCCGCAGGGGCCGCCATTGTGGTGGAGTCGACGCCAAGATCTTGCCTTTGCTCGTCCGATTTGCCGATGATTTGTTCGCTCATACGCGCCTCCTTCGGCGGTAAAAAAAACCGCCTCTTGGGCGGAATAACAGCATCTATTATTCCTTTTCCATCCGGACTATACCGTCGGGGTGGGAATTGCGCCCACTCGGCACCAATGCGGTGTTTGCGGCCTATACCGCCGGTGAAGACTTTCACTTCGCCTCAAGGTACTTGTATTGTAGCACGTTGCACACGCCTTTGCAAGCGCTCTTGCGCATTTTTTACATTTTCTTGAACCGCGCCGCTTGCAAGGCACGACGAGTGGTGATATACTGTGGCTATGGACACCGTAAAAGACGTAGTAGGCGCTATTTTTGTGGAAAACGGCAAGGTATTCGCCGCCCGACGCGGCGAGAGCAAGTACGCATACGTGGCGCATAAATTTGAATTTGTGGGAGGCAAAGTCGAGCCGGGCGAAAGCAAAGAAGCCGCCTTGTTGCGCGAACTGAGAGAAGAAATGAATCTGGCTGCAACAATCGTGGCGCCCTATATGAGTTTGCGACACGATTACCCCGATTTTTCCATCTGTTTGCACACGTATTTGTGCCGAATGCAAGGAGAATATGCCCTGCTCGAACACGAGTCGGCGCGGTGGCTACCCCTTGCCGACCTTGACCCGCAGCAATGGGCACCCGCGGACGCGCCTATCATCGAACGTATCAAACAAGACGAGGAGTTGCTGAAACTATGAAACTGATCGTTTTTTCCGACATACACGGCTCTGCCTATTATACACGCAAATTGTTGGACATAGTCGCCAAGGAGCGACCCGACTTGGTGGCGATTTTGGGCGACGTATACAACCACGGCCCTCGCAATCCGCTACCCGTCGAATACGATCCCCAAAAAGTAGCCGCTATGCTCAACGGAATCAAAGACAAACTATTGGTCATCAAGGGCAACTGCGACAGCGAAGTGGACGCTATGATAAGCGAATTTCACTTTGTAGATAGCGCGGTGGTGGTAGAGAACGGCAAGCGAATCTATTTGACGCACGGGCACGTATACAACGAGGACAACTTGCCCGCCATAGCGGTCGGCGACGCATTGGTATACGGGCATTTTCATACCGTTATCTGCCGCAAAAAAGAGGGCGTGACCATATTGAACCCCGGATCGATCAGTTTGCCGAAAGACGACAACCACGCCTATTTGACGATAGAAAACACACGAGCCAAAATAGTAGACATAGAAGGAAAAACCCTTGCCGAATGCACGCTGTGAGTAGCCGAGTGGCCATATTGGGACGTTTCCAAGCAAAAATTGCGCGCTTTGTCGCAGAAAATCGAATATAAGATACACTTTTGATAGAAAGTGTGGTACAATAATTAAAACCTAATCGTATATGGGAGGAACATATGAACGTTTGTAGAAAAATGTGGTGCAGGACGTACCAACGCGTGATGTACGTAGCCGAATATTTTATGCCTTGGCGCAAAGCCGAAGTCATAGAGGGCGCGGATAGCCTTTTGCAGTTGCCCGCACTCCTCAAAAAGCGCGGCATGAGCGCCGTGTTGGTAGTGACCGACGAGTTTTTGAGCAAAAACGTTTTGCCCGCCTTTTTGGCGCAGATGCAAGCGGACGGCGTAAAATATGCGCTGTACGACAAAGTGGTGCCCAATCCCAGCATTGCCTGCATAGAGGACGGCCTGAAAATTTACAAAGAAAACGGCTGCGATTGCGTGGTGGCAGTGGGCGGCGGCTCGCCTATGGATTGCGCTAAGATCATAGCGGCACGAGCGGTGAGCAAAAAATCGGTGGAGCAAATGAAAGGATTGCTCAAGATCCACAAAAAGTTGCCACCGTTCTATGCGGTGCCTACCACGGCGGGTACGGGTAGCGAAGTTACTTTGGCGGCCGTTATATCCAACCCGGACAAAAACGAAAAATATCCCATCAACGACCCCAGCCTGATCCCCGGCTACGTGGTGTTAGACCCCAACCTGACGGTGGGTCTGCCCCCGCACATTACCTCTACCACGGGCATGGACGCCTTGACCCACGCCGTAGAGGCCTATATCGGCAAGAGCAACACCAAAGGCACCAAAAAGGACGCCATAGAAGCCGTCAAGTTGATTTTCGACAACATCAAAGTGGCCTATCACGATGGTGGAAATCTCGAGGCCAGAGGCAATATGCAACGCGCCGCCATGTTGGCCGGGCGCGCCTTTACCCGCGCATACGTCGGCTACGTGCACGCCATCGGGCACGCATTGGGCGCCTTCTATCACATTCCGCACGGCTTGGCGATGAGCATCATCTTGCCCACTATGCTCAAAGCTTACGGCAAGAGCGCGCATAAGAAGTTGGCCGAATTGGCCGACCTCGTGGGCATAGGCGGCAAGACCAGAGCCGAAAAGGCCACGAACTTTATCGCGGCCATCGAGGCGATGAACGCCGAAATGCAGATCCCCGCCAAAATCGGCGGCAAATTTGCCATTGACGAGGCAGACATTCCCGAGATAGTCAAACGTGCCGACGCCGAGGCAAACCCGCTCTACCCCTGTCCCACGCTGTTCGACAAAAAAGAGTTGACTGCCATCGTATACGAATTGATGGACGACAAAGTCGCCGCAAACGACTAATGCGTCAAACGAAAAAGTCGGCATGATCTGCCGACTTTTTTGTTTTGCCTATCCCCAGAATATTGCATATTTATACAGTTTTAGTGTGCATAAAACCAATTGATTTTATGCATTCTCGGCGGGCCGAAGCACATAGCACCCCGAGCGTGCGGCGAGCGTATGTGGCTCTACCGCAACACCGTGCAATATAGACTGATATACGTCCACGTCGGCTACCACATAAATGGGAACGGCGCGCCCATACGGAGTGGCGTCCGCTACCTCTTTGGCCACCTCGGACAGCACGCGCATTCGCTCGCTGCGACCAAACACGGGACGCAACATGACCGCAACGACCACCGCGGACGCGTCGGCTTGCGATTGGTAGCAATCCACCGACGGATGATTGACGTATATGGGATACGCCTCGGCAATTTGCACGTTGACCATTTTTCACCTCGCTCTATTGGGATATAAAAAAAGTATTGCCCTTGCGAGCAATACTATACTTGCCTTGTTGAAAAGCCTACGATCAAACCGTCATATAGCGCTCGACGTTGCTACCGTCGGGCTCCGCCCACAATTTTTCAAAATCATAGAAGTCGCGTAGATCGGTGTGAAAAATATGCACGATCACCAAGCCATAGTCGAGCACGATCCATCTGCCCTCTCGCTCTCCCTCTTTTGCCGAAGCAAAGATGCCGTCTTTGTTCTCACCCTCAAGTTTGTCTTGCACGTATTCGCTGGCGGTTTTAGCCACGGTGGCATTGCGAGCGGTTCCCACGACGTAGTAGTTAGTGATGGCCGTCTTGGCAGTTACGTCGATGGTAACGATATTGGTAACGTGTTTCTCTGCCAGCATTTCGGCAATGAGTTTTGCCAATTCTTTAGAATCCATATATTTCTCCTTTATGTATGTTATCTTTGGTACGGTGCTACACCGTTCTTGTACAGTATACGGGCGAATCGGGGCTCTAGTGAGGCAAGCAATAGTATGCGTAGCACTGCTCGCCCAATGCGCAAACCTCGCCACCCTTTGCATTGACGTGCCGATGGGTGGCTTCGACAGCCATAGCAAAGCCTCGGTCGAAGTCGGCCAAGGCTGCCGCACGCACCTCGTCGACGCCCGCGTGAGTGCGCGTCGCCTCGCAATAGTCCGCCAAATAAATGAGCCGCTCAAGGTCGCTCATGCCGGCTCGCCCCGTCGTGTGATACCGAATGGCATCGAGCACATCCTCGTCCACTACACCATAACGATGACGCGCTTCCTCCGCGCCATTGAAGGCGTGTACCACCGCGCCTTGTCTGCAATCCGCAGGAACGGCGGGATAAACGTATGAGGCGCCCTTCATGCAATCGTGCAACAGCGCTGCCACTATCACCTTTTCCTCGGGCAGACGCAACTGCCGATTGAGACGGACAGCCATCAGAGCCACCTCCTGCGTATGCGCCCAACGCTCGGGACTGATGCGCGAGGGGACCTCGTTGACTATATGATGATACTCATCATATAGGCCTTGCGTTCGTATATAGTCGTGCACCGAGTAGCACACCCCGTTGGCCATAGGATAATACGTTCCCTTATCCAACGCGATCTGCCCTTGGCGCAGATCCTCCGAGGTGGGGGTGCGGCCTATTCGATAGAACAATCGAACGTCGGTAGAACTATAGGGCGGAATGGCCGTGGGCAATACCGAAACGGTGGCGCCGTAGGTGCGGCGCGCATAGTCCACGGCAGCCTGCAACTCGGCGCTGGCGGCGCCGCGCACCACCACTACGTGCGGAAAACGCATGACCAGCTCGGGACAATGCCAATGCGGCATACCTATGATGCTGTCGCTACCGACGATATGCACAAAATCGCCGTATTTGGCGTGCAATATAGGCAACATATCGGAGGAGTAGGCAGGGCCGTCGTGCGACTGCTCCGCTTCGTCTACGACAACTTGCGGTATATGGCGCGTTGCGGCGCGCAACATCACCACCCTATCGCGAAAAGGGGAAAGGGAGCGCTTGTGCGGCGAGTTGCCCGACGGCAACACCACCAAACGTTTGAGTCCCAAAGCGGATATAACGTACTGCATCAGCGCCACATGGCCGTTGTGCACGGGGTCGAACGCGCCACCATAGACGCCTACATCATATTGTACCAAGGGTTTGCCGCTGTCCATACCCGTATTATAGCGCATTCACGCGCTCTTTTCAATAGTTTTTGCAAATTGTAGTCGTATAGGCAAGACAAAAACGGGGGACAATACGCCTATGACAAAATGGACTGACACAATCGCGATCTATCTATCGGTGGGTGTGCTTTTGTATTTGTGCGGCGCATACCTTGCTGACAGCTACTGGCTTGGGCTGGCCTTCGCCCTACCCGGCATGGCAAGCGTTTTTTTGCTGCGCAAGATCAAGCCCCAAAAGAAATACGGCATAGGCACCGTAGAGTTTGCGTCGATGCTACAACTGGAAGGAAAACAAGTGAGCGGCGCCTATCTTCGACTGCTCTACCCGCCGACACGAGAAACAGGAGAAGATGAATACCTCGACGATAGAGGCACACTGATACTGAATGCCATAGGGTACGCAAAAGTCGGCGAGGAATGGGCGGCAAAAACGTACCGTCGCCACAAAGGAGAACGGCTGCGACTGGTGGTAGCCGCGATAGACGTAGACCGCAAAGCCTTGTCGATACTGGCCAAAATCGGAAGTGAGATCAAGGTTTTGCGACCCAAAGAAATGCTGCGAAAACTGCGCAAGCAAGGCGTCGCGATAGACGTGGAAACGCAGAAGACAAAAATTGGCTGGCGACTATGGCTGAGTACATTGGGCTATCGGCAAGCGGGACTATTCGCCTTGGTTGCGTTGAGCACTGCTTTGACTTCTATATGGGTGCCATTCAAAACATACTACTACGTGATAGCGGCCCTCAACGCGCTGATGAGCCTTGCGGTCCTCGTCATCAAACGCACCGTCAAAACATAAATTATACATTTTGCACCCAAAATATATGTATATTTATACTATCATTATTGCGTTTTTATGCGCGCAAAAGCAGTTGATCTTGCTGTTGAAAAACCTAAATAAAAAGCCCCCGAGTCGGGGGCAAATAAGCCTGGAACGATCAACGACGGACGGCGGCGTTGAGGCGCTCTAACCCATCGCGATAATCGACGCCGGGATCTAAGGCAAACAACATACATTGCGAGCCGAACACGATTTTGAGCTGCGAACAGAACAGATCGATGCCGTTGGCTTTGATAACGCCGATGGAAGATATGCGATCGAGGGGTATGGAACCGTGAAAGACACGCTCCTCTTGCCCCAACAGACTGAAAACAACGCTCTTGTAGTTGAGATGATTGCCTTCGAGGGTGATGACGGACACCTGATAGTTGCTACTATAGATATTTTCGCCTATGGCTCTCATTTGAAATGGCGTATCTATATCGCTGAAATAGTATCCTTGCGCCTCGAAAACAACATTATCTGCATCCATTTGCATCTGCAACGCGACCACTTCGGCACGGCGCGAAGATACCTCGCGAATATAGGCACCGCTATCTACGATAGCACGCTCGGCCTTGACGTAGCGCAAAATAGAAAAAACACTGCCTGCCAAACCGCCCATATCCACGACAATAAAAGACAAAGCCAGCCACAAAAACAAGGTGCGGTCGGCACTCGGATTGGAACCGTATATGGCAAATAACGAAACGGCAGTTGCCGTAAAGGTGGCAAATGCAACCAACCAAATAATAAATTCGATGCGGGAGCGCTTGAGATATGCCTTTGCTGCAACGGCATCAAAGCACTCCACGATAGATAAATTCCTACTCATAACACACAGCGACCAAGTCGCATTTATATATAACCGTTGGCAAGCCAAACGGGAAGCATTTATATCACAAAGTGCCCATAAGGCACTACTTATGCAAAAATTATACCATTTCGCAAGTAAAAACACAATGAATATTAAAAAAGAAAATAAATATTTATCATTAAATTTTCTTAGTAATTCTATTTATTCATAGAGGCACAAAAGCAAACGAAAAATGTAAAAAAGTGCGGTTTTGCACGCGTTAGCAGGCAAAAGAAAGGGGGAGGAACTATCCTCCCCCGAATATGCAAGATGAATGGATTTATAAACCGATGCAGCGATTGACCACCTTTTCGAGCAATGCGACCAAAACGTACATAAGAGCCGCCAATACGCATAGCACCACAGTGGCACACATCACGAGGCTGAGGTTGAACACTTGACCGCCGTAGACGATGAGATAGCCCAACCCCGCCTTGCTGACCAAATACTCGCCCATAATTGTGCCTACCCACGACATACCGACGCTGATTTTGAGGCAAGCCATCACGGTAGGCAAGTTGGCCGGAAACACCAATTTCCAAAGCGTTTGCCATTTGTTGGCGTGCAGCGTGCGCATTAACAGCATTTTTTCGGCAGAAACCGAGATGAACCCGGTAAGCGTGTTGATGGTGGTGATGACTACCGAAATGAGAATGGCCATAGCAACGATGGCCTTGATGCCGGCGCCCACCCAAATGATAATGATGGGGCCCAAGGCGATTTTGGGCAAAGCGTTGATGACCACCAAGTACGGCTCGGCCACCCGCCGCACCGTGTCGCTAAACCATAGCAATACGGCAATGGTGGTGCCGATGGCAAAGGACAACACGAAGCTGAGGACCGTTTCGTACAAGGTGGTGAGCACGTGCCGCCACAGATCGCCGCGACACAAGTCTGCGAAGGTCTGCCAGATCTTGGCCGGAGATGACGCGATGAACGAATCAATGACTTCGGCGTCGGCCAGAATTTGCCAAAGACCCAAGAATGCCACCAATACGGCGGCTTGCAACAAGCGTATGACGACGGTGCGTCTCTTTTGTACGTTAAGAAACCGACGGTGTTCGATTGAATACGTTATCTTCTGCATAGACGTCTAACTCCTTCCAAATTCTTTTGAACATTGCCGCATACTGCGGGTTTTCTCTGCGCTCCAAGCTATTGCCGTCGATGGACACCTCAAATATCGACTTGATGGTGGCGGGGCGCGCCGTAACGACGGCGATGCGGTCGCACAACGATATGGCTTCGGATATATCGTGCGTGACCAATACGGCCGTGAGACCTTCGTTTTTGATGATTGCATGTACGTCCTCGGCAACGGATATGCGCGTTTGAAAATCCAAAGCCGAGAAGGGTTCGTCCAATAGGACGATTTGAGGCTTGAGCACCAAAGTGCGTATGAGAGCGGCGCGCTGGCGCATACCGCCCGACAACTCGCCGGGGTAGCGCGACCGAAACTCCCATAGCCCGTATTTGCGAAGCAACTCCTCGGCATGCGCAACGCTGTCGGGCGTTTTGTTCTTGGCTATTTCCAACCCCAACAATACGTTGCGCCATATAGTGCGCCACTCGAACAGTTGGTCGCGTTGCAACATATAGCCCACTTTGCCCGCCTGTACGGGTGCTCCGTTGAGAAGCACCCGCCCCTTGGAGGGAACAAGCACGCCGGCCATAATGCTTAAAAGCGTGGTTTTGCCCGAGCCGGATGGGCCCACTATGCCGAAAAATTGCCCCTCATTAACCTGTAGGTTAATGTCCTTGAGCGCAAGCGTTTCGCCTCGCTTGCTGTGATAGGTGTGCGAAACCTCTACCAGATCGAGTTGACCCATCAGGGCAAATAGGTTAAATTGACCACGTCGTCGTACGAGGCTCGCTTGGTCATAACGCCGGCCTCGATGATGACGTCCTGCAAGCGCTCGAACGCCTGACGATTGAGACGCATATCGCTGACAAACGCGCCTATGTCGCGATAGTTACGCACGGCTTTTTGAATAAGCTCGACATCCACCCCGGTGAAAGAAGGACTGACAGCGGCTGCGATCTCTTCTACGGAACGCGTGGCAACGTAGTCCACCCCTTTGGCTACCGCCGCCAAAAAGTGTTTGACGGTATCCGCGTTGTTTTTGAGATAGGTCTTGGTGGCGCAAAACGCCGTGTAGGGTATCTCGCCGCACTCCGCGCCGACCGAGGCCAACGTATAGCCCTTGCCCGTAGAGGCAAAGGTGGACGCCGCCGGCTCGAACATGGTGCAATAGTCTCCCTGCCCGCCCTCGAACGCCGCGGTGATGAGGTCGAACTGCACGTCGTAGTTGACGGTCACGTCCCGACCGATGGTATAGCCGTTTTTCTTGAGGCAATACTCCAACGCCATAGCGGGCACGCCGCCTTTGCGACCGCCGATGATCTCTTTGCCCTTGAAGGACGTATCCCAACGGAACGCCTCGTCGGAGCGGCCGATGATAAAGCTGCCGTCCATACGCGTCAGTTGCCCGATGACTTGCGGATAGTCGCTACGTCCCTCGTTGTATACGTAGACGACGGCCTCGGGGCCGCAAAAACCCATATCCACCTGCCCCGACAACACGGCGGTCATCACCTTGTCGGCGCCGCCGCCGTTGGACAACTCGAGCGTAATGCCCTCCTCCTCGAAATAGCCCAAATTGATTGCCGCATATAGCGGCGCATAAAAGACCGAGTGCGTGACCTCGGAAAGGCGTACTACGCCTTTATCCTGCTTGGCGCACCCCACGAAGGAAACGGAGCAACAAGCCAGCAGGCAAACGATTGCGATGATGACGATAAATTTTTTCATAGTACCTCCTTGAACGTCATAGTACATTGTATGAAAGCGCACAAAATGGGTGCGGCGACCGCACGAGAGTGCGAGCGAACAAATTTGAAATATTGATTGCAAAATGATTATAAATGTAGTAGAATAAATGTATTCGTGATTTTTCTAAGGAGAACAAATCTATGAAACTGACATTTACGAAAAAAGAACTGCTCAATATTCCCAACATATTGTGCTATATTCGCTTGCTTTGCGTTCCCGCTTTTGCCTTGGCGTTTTTCCTGACGCCCCGCGACGGCTCCGTCATCAACGAATACAGCTATATGTACATTTCCCTCGCCATATTTGCCTTTGCGTCCCTTACCGACGTATTCGACGGCAAGATAGCGCGCAAATTCCACATGGAATCGGCAGTAGGCGCGGCATTGGACCCTTTGGCGGACAAACTTTTGCAACTGACAGCCGTCATTTGCCTCACTGTAAACGGCAACGTATTTTGGCTCTTCCCCGTGCTTATCGGCGTGCGCGAATTGTACCAAATCTTTTGCAGCATTATGCTGGTCAGCAAAAATATCGTGGGCAAAGCCAACTATTGGGGCAAAGCCGCCGCATTGGCCGTGGCCATCGGCATTATTCTCAGCACGTTGGCCGCCGCTTATAGCCCAAACCTCAAAGAGGTGCTCAACGTGGGCGTGGTGGGCGATTGGTTCAAGCACAGCGAAGTGATCGAGATCTACGCCGCGGCACGCGACGTGGGTGTGAGCATCTTCTGGACGTCTTTCGGCTTCTTGGTAGTGGGCACCGTTTTGGGCTATATCGCCGCGGGCACCTACACCTATATGGTGCTGTCGCAACTGGGCGGCGTGAAGAAATTGAAGACCGCAGAGGACGTGCGCATCGACTACTTCCACAACACCAGTGAAAAGGCGCAAAGCCGCGAAGAAATGAAAGAACAAGAGCAAAAAGCGGCGCAAGCCGAGCAACATTCCGACGACCAAGGACAAGACAACGAATAGAAACGACTATGAACAACATTCCCAAGACGTATCAACCCCAAGAGTTCGAGAAAGAGATCTATGATTTTTGGCTGAAAAACAAGTATTTTCACGCCGAGCCCAATCCCGACAAAAAGCCTTTTACCATCGTGTTGCCTCCCCCCAACATAACGGGACAACTGCACATGGGGCACGCGTTGAACCACACCTTGCAAGATATACTCATACGCTACAAGCGTATGCAGGGATATGAAACGCTGTGGCTACCCGGCACAGACCACGCCAGCATCGCCACCGAAGTGAAGATCGTGGAGGCTATGCGCAAAGAAGGCCTGACCAAAGAAGATCTGGGCAGAGATGGGTTTTTGAAACGAGCCTGGGCGTGGAAGGAGCAATACGGCAATCGCATCGTGACCCAAATGAAGCGCTTGGGTTCGAGCTGCGATTGGGACCGCGAGGCGTTTACGATGGATGAAAATCTGTCGAAAGCCGTGCGCAAAGTGTTTATAAACCTATATGACAAAGGCCTTATCTACCAAGGCGACCGCATCATCAACTGGTGCCCCTGCTGCAAAACAGCGCTGTCGGACGCCGAGGTCGAATACCAGGAGCAAGCCTCCTATCTGTGGCATATACGCTACCCCTTGGCCGAGGGCGACGGCGGCATCGTTGTGGCTACCACTCGCCCCGAGACCATGCTGGGCGACACCGCCGTGGCAGTGCACCCCAACGACAAACGCTACCAACATCTGATCGGCAAGGAGTTGATTTTGCCCTTGGTGGGCAAGCGCATCCCCATCGTGGCCGACGAATACGTAGAGATGGAATTCGGCTCGGGCGCCGTGAAAATAACACCCGCGCACGACCCCAACGACTACGAAGTGGGCAAACGGCACAATCTGCCCGTGATACGCGTGATGAACGACGACGGCACCATGAACGACGTCGTACCAGCCTACCAAGGTTTGGACCGTTTCGAGGCGCGCCGCCGCATAGAGGAAGACCTGAAAGCAGGCGGTTATTTGGTAGAAAAAGAAGCCTATACCCACAACGTAGGCACTTGCTACCGTTGCCACTCGACGGGCGAAACCATCATAAGCCGCCAATGGTTCGTGAAAATGGAGCCTTTGGCCAAGCCCGCCATAGAGGCCGTTCGCAAAAAAGAAACGCGCTTTGTACCCGACAGATTCAGCAAAATCTATTACAACTGGATGTGTAACATAAAAGATTGGTGCATTTCGCGCCAGCTGTGGTGGGGACATCGCATACCCGCCTACTACTGCAACGAGTGCGGCGAAACCTACGTAGCCGAAGACGCGCCCAAGCAATGCAAAAAATGCGGCGCGACCTCTTTCCGCCAAGACGAGGACGTGCTTGACACTTGGTTCAGTTCGGCCCTGTGGCCCTTCTCCACCTTGGGTTGGCCCGAAAAGACGGAGTCTTTGGCGTACTTCTACCCCAACACCGTGCTGGTAACGGCATACGACATCATCTTTTTCTGGGTCGTCAGAATGGTATT
>CAMPCZ010000010.1 GCA_946648015.1 uncultured Clostridia bacterium | reverse complement strand
GTACTCGTTCATATGGCCCACGTTGTCTTTGCCGTTGGTCTTCTCGGCGCCGATGCGGCTTATTTGCAAGGAATTGGCACGATTGATGCCCGAGTTGAGCGACGCACCGTCCGCCCCCACGTAGGACGTGTTGAGGTAGAGGCTGAGGTCAAGGTCTTTGGGATACAACGCGTCTACCAAGGCATAGATCATGCCGGCCACCAGGCTGCCGCTCCAGTTGTTGGTGGGGCCGATAAGGCCGCCCAAATTGAGGCTGGAGAAGCCGTCGTACTCGTTGCCGGCGGCATTGTAGATGATGCCGCGTAGCAAAGTGGACGACTCGCTGGAGGAGGCGTAACCGATGCGCAGTTTGTCTATGGACAGCGTCAGCACGCTCTTTTCGTACTCGTTGCCTTGCAGCACGCGGTTGCCGTCGGCGTCCACGTGATAGCTGCGCAAGGTCAGGTCGATGCGGTCGAAGCCGTTGGCCAATTTCACCTCGAGAGAGATCTCGGTCTCGGCGGGCAACTCGAAGTCGATGCCCATGATATACAGCAATTTTTGGATCATCGCCGTATTGATGTCGATGCGAACATCCAAGCCGCGCACGTTCTTGGCAGCGGAGCGAATGTAGGTACCCAAGGTCAATTTGAGTTCGGCACCGTCTATCTTTTCGGCGCAATCGTGGATATCCTCGCCGCCGATCCAATTACCGTCCTCGTCTTTGCAATAACCGCGCTCTTGGCACTCGGGGTTGGAACAACCGCAGTACGTTTCGAGCGAGAAAGGCTTACGCTCTTCTTTTTCGCCAAACAACTTGTTTTCGATGTATTGATCGAGCAGGTCGTTGATGATCACACTTAGGTCGGTGGTATCAAACAAGGACGCAAATATCTCGGCGCCCACTTTCAACGCACCGTCGGTAACGTCGAGATTGGCCATGGTGATGAGCATATTGGTCAGATTGAGACCTTTGACCTTCGTCTTCATCAAGCCGAAGTTGCTGAGATCAAGATAGAAGCTGTTGCTCTTGCCCCAATAATACAAGCCGAGGAACAACAGTTCGGGCGTGTTGTCGCGATGATACTTCAACTCGAAGCGGATCTCGGTGTTGTTCCAATCGGTAAAGTCGACGTTGGCGTCCAATGCAAATTGATAGGTATAGATATCGTTGGCGCGCAGGAAGATGTTGACAGCGCTCTCGTCCAAGCCGAGCATCCCCGACAAAGCCGAGGACAACGCGCTCGCCACGGGGTTGGTACTACCCAGCGAAGGCGCCGTAATATCCAAACTCAAACTGCCGCCCAAATTGAGGGTGAAGGCGTTGAGTTCCATAAAGTTGGGGTATTTTGTCAGGTTGCCGAAGTTGCTCAGATTGACGTAGTTTCTACCGCGATAGGTATCGGCGGTGCCTCTGTAGTGAGGCATCTCGAGGAAGGTACTAGCAGACAATCCGCTCCAGGCGTTGGTATCCAAGGCTTTGTCGGTTTTGCTTTCGCCCAAATTGACGGACAAGTTGCCTATCTCCAGTTGCATACCAAACCAGTCGTAGTTGTCGGTACCCAAGTTGTAGCCAACCACGGCGTCGTCGTGCTTGTCGAAATAGAGGCCGACGTATAGGCTCAAACTATCCAGCAATTTGCCGTCTTTGAGTACGGTCAAATTGGTGGCGGTATCGTTTTCGCCCATCGAGAAGAACACTTCTACACGGTCCAATCCCAGCAGATCGTCCACGCGGTCGAGAATGGTGTCTATCAAGTCGAGGTCGGCCAAATCGAGGGCTTGCACGTAGTCAAGCAACAGATATACCAATGTAAAGTTGAGTGCCACGCCCAGGCGGCTATCGCCCAGCGAAATGGCCAACACCGCCTTGTCGGCGTCGTCGCCGTAGCCGTTGCAGACGGCAATCAGCTTGGTGATGTACTCTTGTATGCTATCGAAGTTGACGCCCGCTTTCTTGAGAATATCGAACAAAGCGCCATAGTAGGAGGTGGTATCGTCGCTAGCGGCGGCAGTCTCGTTCCAATCGAAGCCCACCATCGTTGCAAGCAAGGTAGACAAGTCTACGCTGTTGACCATAATACCGTTGATATCCAATGCGGGCACGGTGATATAGAGCGACTCGTTCTTGTTGACGTAATAGATACCCACCAACAAGAAGTCGGCGTCGTTGCCGTTTTCGTCCTTGTATTCCTTTACGATCTCCAGACGGATCTCGGTGGCTTTGCTATCGGTAAGATCGAGCGCTACGCCCACGTCGATACGCACGCTGGCGTCTATCCAGCTGGGATCGCGCTTGGACGAGTCGAGCACCACGTCCAAATTGTCGCCCTTGGCGGCGTCGAGGTAGAGCAAGTATTGCAGCGTTTCGGTCAGATCCACTACTTTGCCGCCCTCTACGCCGGTGTCGATACCGCCGTTAAGACGTAGGTAGACCGATGCCTCGAAGGTTACTTGCATATTGTTGATGTCCACCCAATCGCGATACGACTCCGCCGTGTCGGGACGCACGTCTTTGGCCAAAGTAGTGGTAGCGGCCAAAGTGGTAACCAATGCGCCGTTGTGTACCACGTACACGGTATCGGTCGAGCGCAACGCGTCGTAGTTGTCGGCCAAAAGTCTGGTGTACGCCGCGTCGAGATACAGGTCGTAGTGTTTGTATACGGTTTCGTTGTACACGCGCCACTTGTCTTGCAAATCGGCTGCACCGTTCTTGAGATAGTCGCGCGACAAGTCGGCGGCATAGGCAAAGGCCTTGATGCCATACACTTTGATCTCGGTGATAAAGCTACCGGGTTCGCCGTCGTTGTTGGGCGTAACGTTCTCCAGGTGCAACACGACCGAACTATCCGATATATCGCGCAGCATATTGATCTCCAAGTAGGCGTTGAATTGGTCGGTAAAGGTGGCTTTGACGGCCATGAGCGCCAATAGGTTGTTGACCACGTTGTGGTTCGCCAGCAACATGATCTTGTCGTTGCCTATGGTTATGCCGTCCAAAATGCCCGACGCCAACTGCGCATATTCGAGCACGGTAGCCAAGATATCCGACAGCGAATTGCCACCCTCTTCTTCGGTGGGTTGATCGGTATCGAAGCAATTGCAATCGCAGCCCTCGGGACACAAATACGTGCCCTCCGTTTCACTATAGCAACTGCCGTTGGCCACGCAGGCCTCGTGCGCGCAGCCGCAAGAGAGTGCGCAGTGCGAGCACTTGCAACCCGCCGAACAAATATTGTTGCCTTCATAGTCGTAGCATCCGCCGTTGACGACGCATTGGTCGTCGTCGCAACCGCATTCTAAGCGAGCGCATCTACAACCGCAATCGTCGCCGTTACAGATGCGGAAACCGCGGATATTATAGCAGCTGCCGTTGTCTATACAACGAGAATTGGTACAGCCGCACGAGAGCGCGCAGTGCGAGCACTTGCAATCGGCCGAGCAAAGCTTGGTTTCGTTGTGGAAGCATCCACCATTGGCCAAACACGCAGCACAAGTGCAGTCGCATTCCAGCGAGCCGCTTTCGATGGCGGAGTCGTTTTGACTGCTCACGTATTCCAGATCGCGTATGAAGCCCGTAACGAAATCTTTGAGCATCGTAACGAAGTCAAAGTGGATATAGAAAGGATTGATGCCCAGCAAGGACAGGTCGAGATACAGGCGCGATTCCTCGTTGCTGCCCGCACCGTCAAAGTAGATGGTGATGGGCGTTTCAACGGGCACCACGTTGCCGCCTACGCGCTGACCGAAACCGCTAATGTACAATTTGATGAGCATTTCGCTCAAATCGTAGTTGGCGGTGTTGAGTTTGAGGGCAAGATCTACCTTCACCTTGGTGTCGGTCTTGGTCGTCATCAAGATCAACGCCTTTATGTTGTTGGCCAACTGGTTGATATTGCTCCATTCGTAGGCCTTTTCGACATCGGTCTCGGGCGCTACGATGCCGCCGATGAGATCGAGGTTGAGCGTATCGAATTGCAACGTCAGATCGAGAGAGGCTTGCAACACGATCTCGTTGGTGTTCCATTCTTTGTATTCGGACAATTCCATGCCCATCACGGCGTCGGTAAAGCCCAAATGCGTATAGCTATACTCCTCGGCCATGTGGTAGGGACCGCCCGTACCATAGACGTATTTGCCGTTGATGAGGGTGGCCACAGCGCCCTCGGTATCCTCGGTGCGGTAGCGCGCGGGCAACGAAGTCCCCACCTCGATGGAGTGTAGTTTGACGTCCAACCCGACGTATTGCTTGTTGTAGCCCTCGTCGGTCAACTCCACGGCATATAGCGTATCGGCGGCAAATGTGATGGACGTCAGGCCCGACAGACTGCCGAGCGCGGCGTGTTCGATATACATATCGCTGCCATCGTAGCCCAAACGAGCCGCGGTGCCAATGGTAAGGGTGGGATAGTAGGCCATAAGGTCGAGGGTACCCGTCTTGCCCAAGCCGTTGAATGTAACGGTGGCACTACCCGACTTGATGGACTGGAACACGTAGCGGTCGAAGTAGATGCGATCGCCCACCACGCGGTAGCCATAGAAGCCGTCGCCCTCTTGCACGGTAATGCTTTGGGTGGAAACGTAGTAGTTATCCACCGTCTTGCCCTCGGTGTAGATGAGGGAGTGCATCGTATCGGTAGGCGTATCGTAGTGCGCCACGCCGCCGCTAATACGCACGCCAAAGTCGAGGCCGGTGCCGTCGGTATAGTTGGCGCGTATGTTCCAGTTGCCGTTGGGGAAGTTGGCCACGGCGTTGTCGGTCAAAGACACGGCGTTTTCGGTCACCTTGATGGTGGCAAAGTTCACCGCGTTCTGATACAAGTGATTACCGTCCGGATCGACGTCGTCGGCGGGCGTATACACCGAAGTCTTGCCAAACGAGACAGACAGCGCGCCGTCCAAAATGTCGATATCCACGTCGAGATTGTCGATGTCGATGTCCACGTCGAGGTCGGTAAGCATACCGATCAATCTGCCCACGAAGTCGGTGGCAAGTTGTATACCCAACCGGCCTTGACCGAAGGTAACGGCTTGCAACAAACCGATGACGCCGGCAATGCTAAAGCCCGAACCGGCCTCGGCATACGCCGCCGCAATGCCCACGGGCGTATTGGCTGTGTAAGCCGCCACGTTGGAAGAAGTCAAGCCCCAATACTCCAACGAGCTACTGACGGGTATGTACATACTCGGCACGGCAAAGTTGGGGAATATGAAGGGGTTGAAATTGAAGTATACGCGGTCGCCGTCAAAGTAGATGGTCATGGTTTCGACCCAATCGCCCTCGGAGCCGACCACTTGATCGCCGATTGTGGTGTTGTAGCAGAACTTTTTGATCTTGAGGTAGATCTGCAAGTTGCTCAACGCAAAGTTGGCGAAGTCCAAGCTCTTCAAGTTGACGCGCACGTCGGCTTGGTAGTCGCCGTTCAACTCATAGGCGGACATACCCAAATTGACGAAGATACTGCCCAAGAAGGCAGACAAGTTGTCGCCTAAGCCGAGTACCGAACCGCCCACGTTATACACGCTGTCGAGGTTGCTGATATCGTTGTCGCTCACGTCCAAACTGATATCCACCGACAACGCCGCATACAAACTGTTGAGGTCGCTCAACACGTCCACGTATTGGTCGGCGCGTATCACGGTTTCGCCGGCGGCGTTGGTGGTCACCAACTTCGAATCCTTTTGCGTCTTGGTATGAGCGCCTTCGTCGATGACGTAGGTCGTAGACACTTTGTCCAACATATTGAAGGCAGACCAATCCTCGCCCTGCTTCAACAAATTGATGCTGTAGTTGTTGAGTTTGAGCGACAAGGCCAAGTTGCTGAGGTCGAGGTCGACGCCCGCAGACATAAAGGCACCCTTGTAGAAGTAGCCCGAGGTCAGCAGCGTAGAGCCTCTGTACAAAGCGAAGGCAAACTTGTCGGTATCGGCTTGGGAGATGGCACCGTTCACGAGGAAGGTTACTTTCTTGCCCGAGATGGCCACGTACTTGGCCAAATCGGCCGCGTCCACCGTAGTTACGTTGCCCGAACGATGGGCTGTCAACACCAGTTTGTCGGCGCCGTCCAAATTGACGTCGGCCTCGAAACTCAGATCCTTGTTGACGCGCTTCAAACCATACGTGAAGGCATTGTAGCCCACGTTCTCATAGGTGGCGCGATCCAATTGGACCAACGAGGTCTGCAATTCGATATGCGCCGCCGCGCCGCCCACTTTGTAGAAGCCGACGTTGAGGCCGCCGATCAACTCGTCGAGCACCATCAACACGTCGCCGCCCAACGTAATGCCCGAATAATCCTTGGTGAGATACAGGCTGTTGACGAGAGAGGCGATGCTACCCAATATGTTGGAGATGCCGCCGCCGAAGTCGAGGTAGAAGGTATCGCCCACCTTGGTAACGATGGCCAAATTGCCACCCGAGGTGGTGATAGTCACGGTGTAGTAAACGCCGCCTTCATCCGTATTTAGCGCGCGCACGTAGTCGTTGTTGAGCATCGAGATATAGGTTACGCCGCCGCGGGTAACTATGTCGAAGTAGTTGCCCCACTCGGCTTGGCCGTTCAACACTATGCGGGTAGGCGTATAATCGTCGCCGCCCCATACGTTCATATTTTCGATAGTGATAGACTCTATCGCTCTGCCCTTGAGGTCCACCCTAAAGGCTTCGTTGGGTCTATCCTCGGCGGGATTGAGGTAGAAATTCATTCTGCCCGCCGTAATGCTTTGGGGTTTGGCCGTACCGTTGGTCGTCAGATCAGAGGCATTGCCCACTTCGCCGGCAGCGGCTGTGCGGCCGTCGCCCACCAAGGACAACACGTCCACTTTGACAGACGGCGTAGCGGCAAAAATGCCGAAGTCCACGTATGCCCATCCGTCCTCGAGATAGGCGGACACGATCAATTCGTCGTATTCTTCGCCCTCGAAGGAGGTGTGCTTGACGATTTCCAGCAACAGTTTGGTTTGGCGGATCACCTCGGCAAGGTTGAGGTTGGCCAAGCCGTTTTGGAAGATAGAAGCCAAACTGATGTTGGCCATCAAGTTGAGTTCGAACACGTCGTCGGTCTCGGCCGTCAACAACTTGAAGTCCACGTTTTCTTTGATGATGGTGCTGATGATACCCGACAGATCCCACGAGCCGTCTTGGATGGCGGTGATATCCAACTCGCCGCTCAACGAAATGGCAATGTTATCGTCAAAGGTCAAACTCTTGAAGTAAGGCAACGCTTGGGCGATATCCTCCTCGAGTTGTATCTCTTCTTTGGAGAGTTTGAGGCCTACGTTGCCCACGTTGATGCGAATGAAGGGACCTTGCTGCGTCACGGCGGAGCCGTCGTCCAAGCCGGCTTGGAAGCTGATGCCCAAACCGTCGAAGGCACTCATACGAATGGCAGCCGACAGCACGCCCACGTTCTCGAGGGCGTCGAGATCCAAGCCAAAGCCCAAACTGTTGATGACGGTGGCCAGGAAGGAAGCGTTGACAAACACTTCCATACCGCCGGTGTGCGACAAGCGCACCGTTTCGATGGCGCCCAAGATGGCGTCCACGGTGTAGGCCGAGTCGTTAAACAAACGCTTGGCGTTCAACTCGTCGGCGCAGCTCTTGTCGGTGCAATAGGGGCACGAATCGTAGCAACTGCCACGGTTGGTGCAAGTGGGGTCGTAGCAACCGCAGCGCAAGGCGTTAGCCTTGTTGCTGTCGGGACGATGGCACAGTTCGGTGTTGGTGCAGTCGGGGCAACCGTATTCGCAACTGCCGCGTGCAATACAACCCGCACGGGTGCAACGGCAAGGCAACTCGCTGACGGTGTCGCCTGCGGCAGCCTCTTGCGACTCTTGTTGATGGTGGCGGCAAGTGCAGCCCTCCTCGCAGAGCAGTTGACCGTTTTGGTAGCAGCACACGGGGTTGCCCTCGGCGTCGTAACCGATGCCCGCCGCAATGCACGCGTCGCAATCGCACCCGCATACGTAGTAGGCACATTCGCAATCGCAATCGTCGGCGTCGCAGATGCGCTTGCCGTCGGCGTCGTAGCAACTGCCGTTGGCGTTGCACAAAATATTGTCGCAACCGCAGGGCAAAGTCTCTTTGTTGATGAGGCTATTGATATCCAGCCCGACGTACTTGATCTGGTGTATATTCAGCACTGGCAAGTCGAAGTACGCGGTGGGTCCTTCGGCAGCCAAGCCGTCATAGTAGATATAGCCCAAGCGACGTTGCACTGTGCCGTTGGTGGCGCCGCCCTCGGTGAGGGTCACGAACAGTTGCGCCGTGTTGATGTTCTCCAGGTCTATGCTGCCTTTCAGGTCGATGGTAAACACCATATCGGGTTGATAGGACAAGGTATCCATACCCAATATAGCGTCGAGCCCCGGCACGATGGCACGCAACACCTCGGTAAGGTCGAGGTGATAGGGATAGTTGTCTTGCGTAACGCCGCCTACCACGAAGGTACCGGCCGACTCTACGATTTCGACGCTTGCGCTAAAGGTAATGCGGCTAAAGCCCGACAAGGTTTGGTAATCGGTACGCACGGCAGTGGTATCCGATATCTCGGTACGAGTAGCGCTATCCAATGCCATAAAGGCGATGTCGTGTTTGCCCGTCTTGAGGTCGAGCTTATTCACCGTGATGTCGATGGTATTCTTATTGGCGTCTATCTGCTCGTCGCCCTTGTTGAAGAAGAACACCGCCACTTTGACGCCCAAGTTTTGCACGAAGGAAGCGGGCTCCAATTCCATATTGTCTTTGAGTTTGAACAGGTCGATATTCAGGTCGATACCGCCGCCGGGCGTCTTGTCGATATCAATAATTTCGCCGATGCCGAACTCAAAGATGTTGCGCACCAACAATTTGTTGGTAACGAGGTGCAAGCCCGAACGCGACAAGGTAAACTCGTCCACCATATCGGTGATCAGGGCTGCATAGTGGGTGCGGCAACTCTCGTCGCACTCGGGGCAACCTTTCGGGCAGATGTGGTCGTAGATGTGCTCGGGATTGGTGCAACCGCACACCAACCAACCTACGGAGCAGCGGCAGAATTTTTCGCCGCACAAATATTCGGCGTGGCCGTCTTCGTCTACGCCGTCGCAATAGAGTTCATAGCCCGTTACGTTGCCATAGGCGTCGTACAACACCTCTTTGACGCAGGTGCCGTGTTCCACGCACTCGGGGTTGGTGCACTCGCAGGCAAGCACCACGTGGCAGGCACAGCAAGAGGTATCTCTGCCGTGGCAATACATACCGTTGTAGCCGCAAGCGTGCGCATAATCGCCGGTACGCTCGGCGTACGCAAGGCAATATTCATCGGTGCAGCCGCAGGGCAAGCATTGACAATCGCAGTCTTGGTCGGCGCACAATTTGACCCAATTTGCGCCCACCTGTTGCCAGCAACCGCCGTTAGCCAAGCACGCCTCGTCGGTACAACCGCAAGCCAACGCCTCTACCTCGGGCTGGGTGGGCTCGGTAGTCTCTTGATCGTCGCCGCCCGTCAAGCCGGTAAGCAAACCTACCAAACTACCCAGTTTCAAGTCGAGCGCATATTTGATGTTGTACAAGCCGATCATAGGCGCGTCGATATAGATAGCGCCGTCGGCACCCACGTAGTAGGCGCGCAAGAACAGCACGCGCAACGCCTCGTCGTCGGGCAAACTGTCTATATACTTGCCATACTCGGTCATATACACCTTGACCATCAGGTCGCTTTGTCCCAACTCTTTCAGGTTGATATTGGCAGCCAATTCGATCTCGAGGCTGACTTTCATACCCTCCTCGATCTCCATGGTGATGGTGTCGTTGAATATATACTTCAAAGCCTCTTGCAAGTTGAGTTCGCCATCTTGCATATCCACGTTGAGGCTCACGCTACCCGCAAAGTAGAGGTATTCCAAAATGAGTTCTTCGCCCGTAGGCATACCGAAGTCGAGCAAAGACGTATATTCGGTAACGGTTTGGGTGCGCTCGGGGCGAATGTCGCTGTCGCCCAACTTGACGTCTTTCAGCGACAAGTCGAAATGCACAAAGCCGGTGTGCTCGCCCACGACCAAGCCTCCGTCCATCTCTTGCGCGTACAATTCGAGGTTGAGGCGCACAAAGCGGTTGGCCAAACTCACCGCGGCGTAGCTCGGATACTCGGGCTCGGCGCGCAAGGTAAAGGGCAACTCGATGTCGATATTGGCAAGCAAGGTATCCAGCACCTTGGGCAACAAATCTTTGTTGAATACGACGTAGAGCGCTTGTTCTTGGAACTCGCCCTCTGTGGCGGTGCCATCCGTCCACAGTATATAGTCCACCACTGCGCCCAACAATTTGGTGTAGGCCATCCACGATGCTTCGCCCGTGGCTTCGGCAGCCATAGCGGCCTCGGCGGCCTCGGTACCGAAGATGGCGTCGATGAGGTTGTTGAGGTTGATGCCCGTTATCAACAATTTGTCTATTTCGAGCCAAGGCAGGTTTATATACAATTCGCCGCGCAGCACGTCCGCATAAATGCCCGCAAAGAGGAACTTCTCGGCGGTGGCATTCTCACTATAATACACGTCCAGCACAAACTCGCTGCTATAGATGTTGACCAAGCCTATCTTGGCCTTGAGTTCCAAGGTAAAGGTACCACGAATATCTTTGATGGAAATGGGGATATTGACGTTTTGCACGATGCTATTGAGCAAGCCGCCCACGTTGTACTGCCCGTCGTCCAAGTCAAAGTCCATCACACCCGACACGTCCACGTACACGTGGTCGTACTCTTCGGTGCTATTGTAGCGTGCGCCGTCAAAGGGAATGGTTTGTTTGGTACCCCTTATGCTATAGTCGTGCAAGGCTATCTTCAAATAGGGATAGTCGGCGTTGGGGTCTTGTGCGGCGGCTCCGCGTTTTTCGAGAGAAACGCCCAACTCCACGCGGCGACCCACCAGGTCTACCGACGCATGGATTTCGTGTAAGGCGTCCACCAGCACGTCTTCGTTGAGTATATCCAAGCCCAACGTGGACAAAGCGTTTTTGTTGAGGAACACGCTCAACACGCCCGTGCGGGTAAAGCTTACGGTATCTATCCAACGGGTAATGAGCGTCAACAAATCGGCCTGCTCGGCATCTTCGGCGCCTGCCACTGCCTCGGCTTCGGCCTTGGCGCTAATACCCAATATGCCGTAGATGACGTTTTGCAGGTTGGTATAGCCGGCAAGCACGGTAGAACTGAGGCCCAAAGACTCCATCAAATCGTAGAGGTTGACGTTGAGCGCCAAGTTGAGGTTATTGCCCAAGATAGGCGCGGCGATATACAGCGTACCGGCACCGTTGTAGAACAAGGTGAGCAACTCGCCCGTTTCGTCGGCAAAGTAGAGATAGATCTCCGACTTCAACAGGTCGCTGAGGCACAGATTGACGCTGATGGTCATGCCGAAGTCTTTGCCCACCGTGCTTTGTATCACCACGGGTATCTCTTCGCCGCCGAACACGGTGGCGTCCAAAATGCGGGTGATCACATAGTCGGCGGGATTGACGCCGTCGCCCAAAGTGGACGCGTTCACCAAATAGGAGAGGTCGATAGATGCCGATGCATACAAATACTCGAGGTTGTCGAGATAGGCGTAGTCGGCGGTATCGTTCACGGTTTTGGACAGGGTTCCGCCCAACTTCAACACGGGTTTGCCGAGGTTGACGTTGATAAAGCTGTTGCCGCCATAAACGTCGGTGGCCATCAACGACACGCCCAGCAAATTATCACCGCCCAATTTGGCCGAAAGGCTGACGGTGGTATCCAACTCGTAGCCGAATTGATGCAAAATGTAGCGCACGAATGCGGTGGAAGCGCGCACCAATATTTCGTTGCCGCCCAACACCAATTCGAGGCTTTCCTCTCGGTTGAGGGGCTCGGCGGCTGCCGCCGTATCGCCGTTGCCGAACAGAATGCCGACGATATCGCTGACCGACAGCGCCATAGCAACCTTGGGCAAGCCGATACCCGTCAGGTCGGCATACACGTAGTTGCTGGTATAGTAGATTTCGGCAAGCGTGCTGTCCACGCCGTCGATAGAGCGTTCTATGACCAAATAGACCGTCAACTCGCTGATAAGTGCGCTGACGAATTCGTTGAGGGACAAGTTGCCCGTGGTCAGGCGGCTCAGTTTGTTGGCGTCCATACCGAGGTTGGCCTCCAAGTTAAACTTGAGCTCGCGGTTCATCTCGTCCAAATGCAATTTGGCGGTGCTATCGCCCAAGCGGTCGAGCAAATCGCCGAAGATATTGTCTTCCTCGGTCGATTGCGCCAAGCGGTTGAGTTCGATGGTGCTACCCTCCGACGCCAAGGCAATGGAGCCCGACAAGCCGAAGTGCAACATCTTTGCTTCCGAAATGGTGCTGTACTGACCGATAGGCACCTCATAGTTCAATTCGCCGTCGAAGTAGACGGAGGGTTTGTACACGATCAGGTTGATGTATTCGTCTTTTTGCACGAGCGCGGCCAAGTCGTCCAGCACTTCTTGCGCGGCCTCGCGCTCCTCGGCAGTCAAGGTTTGGTCCAAAATGGAGGCTGCGTCGGATTTGAGAGCAAACCACGCGGCCGACTTGGCGGTGCGCGCGTCGAAGGATTCCATCTCGGATAGCACCGATCGCCACAAGTCGGCGGCATCGGCGTCTGTCAGCACGTCGCCCAGCGCTTGGGCCTTTTGCAACACCGCGGCAAAGGCGGCCGGATTGCCGTCGTCGGCAAACACTTGCAACTTGGCCTCAACGAATTTGTCGTAGGTAACGGTGGTTACATCGCTGCCCGAAACGCGGTCGAACTCGCGGCGATTCATCACGAACGCCTCGTCGTCCAGCAAGAAGTTGTACACGGCCACGTAGCTTTCGGCCACGTCTACCAAGTCCATATCGAGGGACAAGCCCAACAGCCCGACGGCAGAAGACAACACGTCGGCGGCAAAGTTGACCATCAACTTGTCGGGCGCAATGGTCAGCCCCGTAAACAAGTTGAATACCGCGGATAGATTGAACCCTTCGCCCTCGCCGGCCGCGGCCACGTCGCTTTCGTCAAACAGCGCGGCGAACTTGCCGTTGATAAAGCTGGCGAAGTCGATTTCGTTCACCTTGATTTTGAGGTCGAAATAGGGCAAGTTGACGTACAACGCGCCGTTTGTCCCCTCCGAACCGATGTAGGCCACGCTCATAAGCAAATCGCCTATTTGCACCTTGTCATATCCCGTTACGGGGTTGGCGGGCAGGTTGGACAGGCTGTAGATTTGCAACAACACGTCGCTACCGCCTACGTCGAAGTTGAAGGGCATACCGGACGCCTCGTCGAAGTGCAAATTAGTCTGCAAATCCACCAATACGTGAGCGTGCAAGTTGTCGTCGAGCCAAATACCGAAGGGTAGCTGGTCGATAGCGACCTCCCAGCCGGCGGTGGTGTCGCCCAATAGATCGGACAATGTAGAGCCGAGGATATTGCTCAAAGGAATGGCAGTGCCTTCTTCGGCATTGATATCCAACTCCATCTGCATATTTATGTTGAGGTACTCCACGTTGGTTTGATATTGCGAGGGGAAGTCGATGCGAATATCGCCAAAGTCGAGGTTGAGTTTGTTGATAGAGACAGACATCGAGGTCTTGTCGTTGAGTACGACCTCGGCGCCCAAGTTCAAGCCCCCATCGGTGCTGACGTTCAGATTGAAAGAGCCGCCCTCTTTGTTGACGGCGAAATAGTTGCCGTACCACATAGAGTCGGACGCGTCACTCGGCAAACTGTACGCCAACACGTCGCCGAAGTACAGGTCGATGCGCTCGATTTCGAGGTCGGCAAGGTCGATGGAGTCGTCGGTAACGGTTTCTACACCCTTGACCATCTCGAACGAGGTGGTGGTACCGTCGGTAAAGGTAAGCCGCATCTCGTAGGTGCCCACCGCCAATGCCGCCGCGCCCGCGGCGCTGTAGTCAAAGGCAATGGTTTTGTTGCGGCTGTCCACCGCAAAGTAGTCTGCGAAGTCTTCCTCGGTGGAAAGCACGGCCACTTCTTCGTCGTTTTTGAGTATGCTCAGCGTTGCCACGGTCTTGTTGCCCAAGTCGTAGCTATACGCGCGCGCGCTCATCTTCTTTGTAAAGGCAAATGCTTCCTCCGTCGCAACGCCGTTGCGATCGCCTACCACTACGGCGCGATAGGTGCCGTCGGCAAGGGCCGCCACGTAGTCGGTATTTTTGAGCGTAAAGCCTTTGGCTACGGCGGGCAGATAGTTTTGATAGCCCAAGTAGTTGAGTGCCGTTTGCAAGACGCTGCCCGCTACCGACGCGGTAAACTGCACGGCGTTTTGGTCGCCGGTGCGCGCCAAGCGCAGGTTGATCACGCCGCGCAGACTATTGAGCAAAGATACGAAGTCAATATCCAACCCCGCGCCCGAATTGCCCGAGTCGGAGCCACCGCCGATCTGTCCCAGCACGACTTGCGCCATATAGGCAAGGTCGACCTCCAGCTGGAAGGGGGCTATGCCAAAGATAGATTCGAGATCCACACCCAGCACGCCGCCGTTGTTGCTGCGCTTGTAATACAAGGCCAGCATTTTGTCGTTTTTGCTGTTGCCGGTGGTATCGTACAATACGACGTACAGTTGCAAGCCGTACAACGTATCGGCACCCTCGGCCAAATTGGCCGCTGCCTCTACGGACAAAACGTATTTGCCGTCGAGCACGTCTATGATGTTCACCGCAAAGTTGGTGTTGACAAACTCGGCCAATATACCCTTGAAGTCCAAAGCGTTGGTATCGCCCTCATCGGTAGTCGCACCCACCGAGAAGTCCAACTCGGCCTCGAAGGATAGGTTGATATTCATACCTTCCATACTGACGTAATCACTCAATGCGCCGTAGAAAGCACCCTTTGCACTGAGCGGATTTTCGTCGAATATGGCTTGGGCAATATGGCGGAATTCCAAATTAAAGTCGCCTACCGCCACGTCTACGCCCATATCCTCGCTGAATACGGCGCCGAAGTGCACGCCCAAACCGCTACCGATAGAGGTTTGAACGCCCACGTCTTGGCCCGTCTTGGAGGAGTTGGTCAGTTGGTTGAGAGAGCCGACCGCCACCAACGTGGTGGTCTCGGCCATGCTGAGATCCACGCCCAACAAAGCCATCGCGCGCGAAAGCACCTGGGTGGACAAACTCAAAGCCACGCCCGAGTCGGACAAGTTGAGGTTGCCCAACAATTTGAGCAACGTTTCGGCCGTAAAGGTGGCCTCGCCTGCCGCCGCCGTTTGCGATGCGGGCGTCAACAAGCCGATCAGTATCTCTTGCAAATCGAATGCGTTGGACAGCGACATACGCAGCTCCAACGAGGGAATATTGACGTAGATAACGTCGATGACGTTGCTCACGTAATACACGCCGACAACAGGCTTTTTGTCTATGCTTATCGTGCCGTCGGCATTGCGGTTTTCGGTCAACGAATTGATGGTGACCATCAACTCGAGGTTCATATTCTGTATGATGTTTTCCACCACGTCGGCAAGGCTTGCGCTACCAAATTGCGCATACGTCAAGTTGGACAGATCCAACCCGCTTATGCCCAATTCGATATCCGCACCGAAGTAGAGGGGCTCATCGCTATTGTCCAACTCGGAGCGGAACAACAACTGCAACGCGTCGTTGTAACTAGCCAACACCTCGTCGGTAACGTACTCCACGCCTTGTGCGTCCAAAGTAGTGCTCTCGGTCATGGTGGCGCGCATGGTCAACGCGGCCGACAAATAGAGCTGCTCCAGCGAGCTGAGGTCGGTAACGTTGTCGCGCATATAGTTGATTTCGGTTTGATAGGATTGTCTATCGGCCAGATCCTGCTCGTCTTCTACGAAGAAGACGCCGTAGTCTTGCAATCCTATGCTGAGGTAGGACTTATAGCGGCCCGTGTCGGTCTTGTCGCCGTTGAGCACCACCAAAACGTTGGACTCATCGGTGCCGAGTTCGGCCTCTACGCCCTGCAACAGATCCTCTATGGTCTCGAATACGCCCGAAACTTTCAGCAATTCCAGCGCCAGACCTACCACACCTCTGTCGAGCGACAAGCGCAGTTTGCCCTCTTCTACGTCCAATCCGACGATGGCGCTGTAGCTATCGCTCGCTTGCGCGATATTTTGCGAGCGGAGCAACTCCACCAACAAATCGCGTATGCCCAAATTGTCGATGCGCACGCCTCTATCCGCGCTGAGCACGCGTCCGAGCGCCACATATAACGACTCTTCCTCGACCAAATCGCCAAGGCTGTTGCGATGCAGATCTTTGCTATTGTAGTACAAAGTGATCAGGCGGTCTTCGTCGGCCCATTGGGCGGGATTGATGCCGCTGTAATACACGCTTACCCATGCCTCCAAACCCATATCGACAAAGTTGCCCATACGCAAGTTGACCGCCACCTCGATGCCCAAGTTGGCCACCATCGTGTCGGTGTCGTTGCCGTTGATATCCTTGCCCGATACGGTTAGGGTGAGGTGTTCGCCGTGGGCATAGTTGTCCAACAACTCGTTCAGTTTGTCGGCGTATTCGCTGTCGATCACCACCTCTACGGCCGCCTTGCTCTCCACACCCACGTTCAAATAGGACCAATTGACGTAATCGGCCACGTCGGCGGGCAAAATATTCTCTTTGGCCAAACTGATGGCAAAACCGCCTACGCCCACGCCCAGGCGGAATGCCAATTCCTCTTGGTCGGCGACGTGTTCCATAATGTCCACGCCCAACTCAACGGCTATGCCGTTGTCGTTGATACCGAAAGCGGCCGAAGCACGCACGCTATTCAGCAACTCGTCCAGCCCCAAGTTGGAAATGACGGTGTCCAAGGCAAACAACTGCAACACTTTGGACAAGAAGCCCGTCTTGGTTACGACGCCTATCATACCTTTGGTGCCGTCCAACTCCAAGGAGTCCACCAGATCTATGATGCCCCAAACGTCCAAACCGCCCTCTTCGTCGGCGGCGGCCACGGCCTTGCGGTGGCTATAGTCGGCGTCGGGTATAAAGGTGATGCCCGCAAGCATCGGTGCCAGCATATCCAGCACTGTGGCGCCCAAGCCCAAATCCTTGATATAGAATTTTTTGGCGTCTTTGAGCATATCGGTATCGCCCAAGTCTATATACAAAACGTCGTCGGCGACAACACGTGTGCCAACGTAGGTTTCGGCATACGCATAGGCCACGCCCAGTACCTTGGTGTAGGCACCGTTGTCGGCCACGGAATACAAGTCGACGACCAAGTTGATTTCGTCCAAATTTTGCAAGTCGAGGTAAGCGCTCACCGCCAACACCAAGTGCGCGTCAAAGTCGAGGTCGACGTACACCGCCAAACGTTGCAAGATGTCTGCGATATCCTGCGACAAATATTGCTCGGCGATCTTGGCCACGGCCGGGGATATATTGATACCCGATATGTCGCCTTCCACTTGGTCGATGGCACCCGTCAGATCCAGTCCGACTGCCAGATTCAAGGTCACCTCGCTTAGGGTGAACATACTATCCTCGTTACCCGAGATATCCACGAAGTCTTGTTTGGGTATCTCGATAAAGGCGGCTGCGCCCAAGTCGAGGTCGGTAGCGGGCGTCAACACCAAACCGTTGATGGCAACGCCAAGGCCGATGCCGGCCACCTCCAAGTTGATCGAGATGCCGCCGGCAAGGGTCAAGCCCACGCCCACGCTCTCGAGATAGTTGTCCAAATTCAGCCCCGACAAGTCGATGCCCAAGAGGCCCATTACGTCGGCAAGCAACGCGCCGCCCACGGCAACCGCTATGCCGTTCTCGTTGAAGCACAGATCCACAAACTTGTTGGAATTGGCGTTGGCTTCGCCTGCCGCAGCCGCGTCTTCACCCGCCAACATATTGGCGAGAATGGCGCTGAGGTCTAAACCTTGGTAGCATATGCTACCAATGCCGATAAGTGGCGCCGCCGCGTACACGGTGTCGGTGTTGCCGTCGTAGTACAACATCAACGCATAGCCGTCGCCGCGACGGTAGGTGCCTGCCACTGCCTCCAACACGTACATTTTGAGCAAGATGTGCGAGTTGGCCAACATTTGAGGAACGCTGGCGGCGATGTTGGCGGTATCCAACGCGTTCAGGTTGACGTCGGCCATAATGTCAAAGGACAGAGGAATATCCATATCCTCGGTAACTTTGACGCCCACGTCGAGTTTTTGGTTGAGAAAACTTGCCACTATATCGTGTGCCAAAGCCTGCAAACTGCCTGCCTCGGTGCCGTCTTGTTTGCCGATATGCACGGTAACGTTGCCCGTCAAGGACAACGCCATTTCGCCCAAAGAGGCAAAGGACGCCAAGTCGAATTCGGTATAGGAAGCGTCGCCCACGGGCACGTTGAGATCCGCCGCCTCGAAGCCGACTATGATAGAGCCCAAACCGAGCTCGATATAGCCGCTATCCGCGCCGCTGTCCGTATCCAACAACTGCAAATGGAGGTTGAGGCCCAGCCCGCTGGTCCAATCCAAACGAATGGAGGGCACGATACCGTCCAACGAGGTGCCGTCGTACAACTCCACGCCCCAGGCTTGCATGCCCACCACGTTGAGCAGGCGATGAACGGTGGTGCGAGCAAAGCCGATCACCAAGCCCTTAGTTGCGCCGTTGTCTATGGTAACGCTCTCCAAAATACCGATGTTTTGCAAGATGATATCCACCAAGCTCAGTCCGCCGGCGTTCTCCTCCTCGGCCAAAGCGACCGTGCGGCAAGCGCAATCGCAACTGCACGCCACCAAGCCGTCCACATAGCAACTGCCGCGCTCTATGCAAGCCTCGCACGAGCAACCGCAAGCCAATTCGTGAATGAGCACGCGGAAGCGGCCCAAGCTGATGCCCACCGACTGCGAGCCGACCACCTCGCCCATAGAGGCGTCGATGTACAGATAGTGTCCGTCGAACCACAGCGTGACAAAGGTGCGATCCTCGTTGAGGATTTCGACCTTGGCGGTGATGTTGCTCATCACGTCGCTGAGGTCGGCCCAATCGAAGTTGACCGACAGGTGCACCGTCAATCTGCCGTGCACGTTGTTGTCGGCAATGCCCTGCATTTTCACGTTGATGATCAGGTCTTTCAGCAAATCGGCGATAGAATTCTCGCTGATTTGCAACACACCTGCCAACGCCGCCACCACGTCGCTGACGTCGTAGGTGTTGGTGGCCAAATCGTAGTCTATGTACAACTCGGCGTCTACGTGAATGGTCTGCAATGCGTCGATGCTCACGTACTCGTCGTAGGCGATGGCGGGCAACACTTCGTCGCGCTCCATTGCCAAGCGCAGATCGGACAATTCGAGTTGTAGGTAGGGATTGGTAGCCGCATCGCCGGTGGCGTCCAGCCCCAAGCGCACGCCCACGGCCAAGCCGCCCTCGGTGCGCACGTAGATCTTGCTGTTTTCGTCGAGTTGTATCATACCCGACACACTTTCGTTCTCGCCCAAAGCGATAATGTTGCGAATGGCCTCGCTGTCGTGACCCAAAATGGTGAATACGCCGTTCAGCACGTTGGTCGCCACGTAGATGGCCAATTCGTCGTCCACAAAGGTTACGCCGCCCATGATGGCGCCCGCCCATTTGACGATGTCGGCAAGATTCAGTCCGCCCTCCGCTTCGCCGGCGGCGCTGGCGGCCGCACCCGACAACATACCGTTGAGCATAGTCTCCAACGTGATATCATAGCGGAACTTCGGCAACACCGACTTGCCTTGCACCTTGATGCTGGACAAATCGACGAACACCGCGCCCACGCCGTCCGAGTCGTGCGTATAGTACACGCTGATCAAGGGGTCTGCGCCCGTCTTGTACTCGTTTTTGGCATAGATTTCCAATGCCAACTGCATATCGCGCACCTGTATGGCAATGCCGTCACCGGCCAAAATGCCACGCACGGAAAGAGGCTCTATCTGCAAGTTGCCCGCAATGTCTATGACGATGCCGGTGCTTATGCGATCGCTGAAGCGTAGCACGGTAGCCAACTCGCCCACGTAGTTGCGCAACGAGCCCATAGCGGTATTGAGGTCGATAAACGCACCCGTTTCGCCGTCTTCGGTAACGACCGAGCCGCTATCGAAGTCAATGGAAACGCTCGCGCCTATCGTCAAGTTTTCTATATCGTCCAGATCGCTGTAGGATTGGGTGCGTTGCACCTCTACGAATTGCGGTGCAAACCCAAGGGCGATGGCGGGCGCCTCCACCGTGAGGGTGGCGTCCTTGGCCAATTCGATATCGAAGCCCAAGCTCAGGCCGAATTTGCGGTTTCCGTCGTTATTCTCGTTGACCAAGCCCAGTCGCAACGCCATCGAGCGCAATGCGATGTCTTTATCCACGTCGTAGCTGCGGTTGGCCATCGCTTCGGCCACGCCCGCAATCACGTTGTTGCCCGTTATCATGCTACCCACAATGCGCAACGTGCTCACCAAATCGGCGCGCGTAAACGTCAGCACGAGTTGGCCGTTGTCATTGATGGCTTTTTGACGAATGAGGGACGCCAGCAGCGACACGATGTCGGGCAGTGCGCTCAAATTGAAGCTAAATCCGCCCTCGGCCTCGCCGGCGGGAGCAATGCGATAGGTGGCAGTACGGCGCATATCGTCCACCGCCACAGACCAAGCGTCCGCGTCGAAGTCGCCGGCCGCGGCCAAGCGTTGCCCCAACAATTTGAGCACGTCGGGGCTCAGGAAAGAACCGAGCAGCGTATTGAGATTAAAGCGGTAGGATAGGCTGGGCAAGTCAAGTTTCGATAGATCGATGTACAACGTTTCGGCACTGCCCAAATATTCGATGATGGCCACGTCGCCATAGTTGCCCGCCGCGGCGCCTGCGGCCGTGCTTACCAACAGCAATATGCGGCTGCGCTCGTTGTGCGCCAAGTCGATGGCCGTTTGCAAGCGCAATTCGAGGCCGATGGTACCCGCCTCCAACTGCATTTTGGCACTGACCAAGTTGCCCAGATCGGCCACACCCGAAATGGCGGACAGTACGTCGCCGAAGGTGGCGCCCACCGTGGTATTCTTCTCACTGCCATTGTCGAAGCGCACGCCGAGTGTTACGTCGAGATTGAGCAAATTGAATTGCTCAAAACGTGCGAAATCGGGCATTTCGATGAGTACTTGGTCGGGTTGATCGCCGAAATACTGGGCGTTGAGAGACAAATTGAGTCCCGAAATATTGTCGCCGTAGGTATAGTGGAAATCGGTATTCTTGAATTTGCCGTTGACGCGCGTAACGCTCAGGCCGCAGTCGATATTGTCCAACTGGTTGCCGGCAGTGCTGATATCTGCCAATGTCATGCCAAACAGCGCTACCAACAGGTCGTCGTAGTCGCCCAACAAACCGGGCAACAAATCGGACAAACCGTCGAGGGCGGTCAGCAAACTGCTCACGATCTCGTTCAGACCGAACGAGACGGTCATGGTTTCGGTAACGACGGCGTCCGCACCTACGCCGGAGGTAACGGTGGTGATGGAGGCCGAACGGAATACGTTGCCCAACAGGCTCGTAATGATGGAGGTAAGGGGAATGACGCCGGTATCCAAATTGCTCAAAAGGCCGTTGAGACCGCCGATAGAGCCGGCAACCGTCGAAGCACCGGAGGCAAGCGCTTTGAGAACGGCCGCAAGGTCGATACCTTCGATATATACGTTGGCGCCCTTGTCGCCGGCGAGATCCAAGTAGAACGTACCCGCATCATAGTACGCGCCCACTATTATATCGCCGTTGGTAGCCAAATCCGCCGAGCGCACCTCGAACAACAACTCCGACAAATCGTTGACGGTAGCGTTATCGAGTTGCGGATCGGTAACGAAACGCAATTTGAAATTGACGTAGAAATTTTTGCTCGTGCCGTCCTTGCGCTTGACTGTCAACCGATCGGTAACGAGATTGAGGGCCAAGTAATTGTTGGGCAACGCCACGTCAATGGAATCGCTTGCGAACGAAACCAAACTCTCCAGCACACCCAATGCGTCCGTCGCATCGAGCGCCGTAGTAGACTCAACCAAGTCTTCGGTATTGCCCGTCGGGTCGACGTGCACCGATTGGTTGTTGCAAGCTGTCAAGACTAATACGGTTGCCATCACAAGCAACAGTACGATGATCAAGAATGTGATGCGTTTGTTCATACTAACCTCCGTCTTCCCTTATAGGGAAGATACTGTTGTATTTTACTAAAAATGGCGTTCGCTGTCAATACCTGCCGCCAAAATAGCGTTCTATGTTAATTTTTTATAATATAAATGCACGCGCAATACGCGAAAACACAACCGGCAGGCGTAATGCGTCGAAAACATCACACCGCGGCGGTGTGTTTCGAGACAGGTCGCAGCAATACCGTTTTGGTTGTGATATAAGCAAAATTAATTTGTCATATAAGCAAAACGAAATACTTTTTGAGACGTAAAGGGTCACAAGGAGCGCATTTTTGCCTATTTTGTCATATTATGCCGACGTTGGGCGTAGGGATTAGGTATGAAAGAAACCATACGTCAGCGCACATTGAATGCGGCCAATTACATACTCGAAAAACGCGCCACTCTGCGCGAAGCGGCCAAAATATTCGGCATAGGCAAGTCCACGTTGCACACCGATCTGACCAAGCGGCTGCCGCGATACGACGCGGCGCTGTATCGCAAAGTTACGGCTTTATTGCAATACAACCACGAAACGCGCCATTTGCGCGGTGGCGAAAGCACACGCAAAAAATATTTGCAACTATCCGTCGATCGATCGAAAAAAAAATGATGGAGCAATGCTCCATCAATCCTATTTGTCCTCCGTCGGGGTGCCTTGCGGCTTCTTCCACAAGTGATACCGCTCGGGGTGTTCGATGGCGGCCACCATTCGGTCTTTTGCAATAGGCACGGAGCGCTGTATGGATTGCACCAATTCTTTCATTTGCTCGCGGCAAGTATGATGATCGGCGGGGCAAGGATTGTGCAACACGGGCAACGAATAGCGCGACGCGGCGCCGCGAATATCGCCTTCGTACAAATATACCAAAGGCCGAATGACCGTTATCCCGGTGCGATCCATCAAACTGACGGGCTCGAATGTGCTCAACCGCCCCTCGTAGATAAAGGAAAGCAACATCGTCTCCAGCACGTCGTCGGCGTGGTGGCCCAGAGCCAACTTGTTGCAACCGATCTCGTTGCATTTGTTGCACAACGCGCCACGGCGCATTTTGCTGCACAAGCTGCACGCGTTTTTGCCGCCGCGGCTATCGAATAAGATCTCGGCCAACTGCGTTTCCACTACGACGAGCGGCGTGCCTTTCGCCTCGAAATAGGCGACAAGCGCTGCCCTTTGGGCAGCGTCCACGTCGGCAAAGCCCATATCCACGTGAATGGGCACCACCTCGAAGCGGCGCGGAAAAAACTGCGACAGACGCCACAACGACTCGTATAGAATGAGGCTATCTTTGCCGCCGGACACGCCGACCGCAATGCGGTCGCCCTCTTGTATCATATCGAAATCTTGCACCGCTTTGCGCACGGCGCCCAATATTTTTTTCATAACTCACTCCATCAGTTCGTAGCCGCGACTTCTATAGAAATAGTCGCGGCATCCTATAAAGGTAATGCCTTCGCGAAAGGTGAGCACACCCGACGGCGACACGGAATATGTGGATTTGATATCGGCTTTATCCATGGTGTTCTCCTTACAACAAACTATGATAGCACACTTTAGCCTCGCTTGCAAGCGGGAAGAATTGCTTATCGATAGCCAAAACAAAGAAAAATGCGCAAAAAATGCGTTGAAATCATTGCATTTTCGCAGGGTATGCTATATAATAGGCTTGTCGTTGGAGTATAGTGTAGTGGCAACACGTGGGCCTCTGACTCCCAAATTGTTGGTTCGATTCCAACTACTCCTGCCAAAACAGGTCGGCAAGTGCCGACCTGTTCTTTTTTGTGCGGTGTTGCACTTAATTTGACAAATCACCGTTCTCGATCGCTTTGCGCCGTTTCTTGCACTGCCCCAAAAAACTCGTGCAAAAGCGAAGTTATATGAGCATATAATCTTCCAACACGGACTTGAGGCGTGCGATGCGTGCCGCACATTTTTTCGTTGCGCCGAATGCGTATTGTATGCCCAGCCACGAGGGCACCACCAATTTGGGCAAGTCGGACTCCAGCACCTCGCACAAACCGTCGATCAGCGTTATCAACTGCTTGCGTTGTTCGGCGCTTATGCGGTTGTCACCCAGCAGTTCCGAGCGAATTTCGCCGGCTACGGCGGCCACCTCTGCTATCACGGCGTTGTTGATAAGCGCGACGTAGGTATCCTCAAAGGGTTCTTCCTCCTCCTCGCTGGTTTTGGCCAAAAATACTTCCTTGAATGCCTCTTTGTAGGGCAAAAGCACGTCCTCGCAAAAACTGCGAAACGCGTCGCGCAGATCCAAATCGTAGTAGACGGAGCCCAATAGAGTTTGCATACTCTGCTCGCCTATGACAAACTCGTACAACAACTTGCTGATCACGGCAACCAAGGCGCGCCGAGAGGCAGGCAAGTTAAACTTGAAATGACCGTCGGCGTCTTTTAGCAACACTTGCTTGAGCGTCTCCTCATAATTGATAGAGCGATAACAGTCGCTGATGCAGCCGCGTATCGAATCGTTGTAGGCGATAAGTTTCATCAAATTGATGAGAGGCTTTTGGGTCATGATCAAATTGCTCTCGGCAATTTGGTTGCAGGCGTCGTCAAACAACGCGTAGGACTCCTCTTTGGACTTGTACATATCTATCTCCTATACGCCGCTGTGTATGCGGCGGCGAGCGCCGTGCGCTACCTCTATTATAACCAATGCTTTTGCTTTTGGCAAGTGCGACTTCGCATTTTGGACAAGGGAGCGGATATTTCCTCTTGCGCGCCGCTTTTCTATAGTATTTACATTGATACAAAAACACAAGATATGCCATTTTGACGAAAATATTAAAAAAACTATTTCAATATATAGGTAAATGTGTTACAATTAGGTATCACCAAAAGAGGAAATGAGTATGGACGAGCAATATAAAGAAGTGCAGGACAAATTGATTGTGCTGTACGTGCTGGACAAAATGGAAATGCCTTTGCAAGAGGAAAGCATATTGTCTATTTGCGCGGACGCCAACGCCTGGATGCCCTACATCAACTGTCAGCACGCGCTCAACATGCTGACGGAAGCGGGGCTTGTTCATCGCAACGAAACGCAAAAGACCATATACAACATCACGCCGTCCGGCCGAGATTGTTTGGCCAACTTCTATACCCGCATACCTCTATCCAGTCGCGAGGAGATCAACGATTTCATTCGCAAAGAGCGTTTGGCATACAAACGCAGTCAGGAATTGTTCCGCGACTACTACAAAAACAAGGACGGAACATATACCGTGCACGTCAGTATATGCGAGATGGAAGCGGATACGCCTATGCTCGACCTCAAAATAAGCGTGGACACACGCAAGTCAGCCAAGTACGTATACAATCATTGGGACGAAAAAGCAGCCAAGATTTACGAACTATTGTACGACAACCTGTTTGATTAAACTATAGTTTAGAATCGTTGCAACAGCACTCCACGCGGCGTCGTAGACTTAAGTATTTTTAGTCAACAGGCACGATGACATGCGTAAACTCCCTTGCTTTTTCGTACGAATGAATGTATCATATACAAGGATTAAACTTGCATTGTAAATGCGAGGGTAAAAAGGAAAGGGTTATGGAAAACAAGTTTGCAGAGATTTTGAAGGAATTACGTACAGAAAAAGGTATGGGGCAAGCCGAATTGGCTCGCAACATCGGCGTCAGCAACGGCATCGTCAGCTTGTGGGAGAACAAAAAGCGTGAGCCCACCATGTCCTCCCTCATCGCATTGGCGAAGCATTTCAACGTTTCGTTGGATTACCTTACGGGCATAGACCAACACGAAAACCAACAATAGTGCCATTGGTTCACAACCGATGCAAAACGAAAAAAGCGCGAAGCAACGTCGCGCTTTTTTCGTGCAAAATCCAAGTTTTGATGCAATTCGCCTTTACAAAAGCGAACGAAAAGGTGTACAATAGCAGTATGGAAAAAGAACTCACCGAGCAAACCGTACAACAAAACCTCATCTATGACGGCAAGATCATTCGTCTATACCGCGACGACGTCACGTTGCCCAATGGTCAAGCCGCCGTGCGCGAATACGTATCCCACCCCGGTGGCGCGGCCGTGTTGCCTATAGACGACGAGGGCAACGTGTATTTGGTGCGCCAATTTCGCTACCCCTATCGCACCGAATTGTTAGAGGTGCCCGCAGGCAAATTGGAGCAAAACGAAGCACCCCAACAAGCCGCCATACGCGAGTTGGAAGAAGAAACAGGGTTAAGAGCGGGCGACGTGCGCGAGTTAGGTGTATTCTATCCCACACCGGGCTATACCGACGAACGACTGCATATCTACCTTGCCACTCACCTCGTCCAAGGCAATATGCATTTGGACTCCGACGAATTCGTCAGCGTCATAAAGATTCCATTCGACGAAGTTTTGCAAATGGTAAGAAACAACGCAATCAAAGACGGTAAAACGTGCTTTGCCGTTATGCGTTACGCACTCGAAAGATAAGTAAAGCATAAGCGACCGTTTTTGCCTATTTCTATCAATAGAATAACGCAAATGCGGTCGTTTTTTGCTATTTTTCCATGGCTTGTATGGATGAAACAAACGAAGCCAATGCTTGTTCACCTTGTTCAGTTGGCTTATCCAGCGGATCGATCAACTGCAAGCTTGCGCAAAAAGCGTCTATTTTCAGTTCATTTTGCAACTTGACCAGCGCTTTGTCGCCGCCACCGCCCGACAAACACACAAAAGCGGCGACGGGTACCCCCTGCAATACAGAAGAATTATCCGCAATAAAGGTGCGCAACGGTGGGGCAAAAGTGCTTGCCCACACCGGAGTGCCCAGCACCACCAAGTCGTACTTACCAAACGTATAGGGTTCAAGTTGAGGCTTTTCACCCATTACGGCGCTTTTCCCACCCCAAAAAAATTTGCTAAACCCTTTGTCCGGATACGCTTTGGTCGGTACCAAACATACCTCGTCTGCGCCAAGCGCACTGCTTATTTTGTTCGCTACGAATTTGACGTTGCCCGTCAAAGAATAATAGACGACTGCTATTTTCATACATTCCTCCTTGTAAAAGAATGCCACAATGGGCATTACAAATACGTTATGCAACCATACGAACGCCGGCCTGTCGGCCGTGCCTACTTGACAGTAGACGTCACTTCGCTCCCGCGTTCTGTCGCAAGGCGGCGCAAGCGTAATGCAAATACTTCGTGCTTGCACGCTTGCTTCTATTATACAACCAT
>CAMPCZ010000009.1 GCA_946648015.1 uncultured Clostridia bacterium | reverse complement strand
GCGTGCTGCGGCGACTGTATCGCGCCGAAATCGCGCATCAGTTGCGCTGTGCATTTTGTGATAAAAGCCCCCTCTTTGCCGAATTTTTCGGCATAGACGATGCCGTGGTAACTCTCGTCGGGGGTGGTCAGGCCGGCAAATTTGTCGCCGTATTGCATCCAATCGAACTTGCCCGCGTCCACGATGGCGCCGCCCACCGTGCTACCGTGGCCGTCTATATATTTGGTGGTAGAATGGGTAACGATATCGGCCCCCCACTCGATAGGGCGGCAATGGATAGGCGTGGCAAAGGTATTGTCGATGATAAAAGGCACGCCGTGGCGATGGGCCACCTTGGCAAACTTTTCGATATCCAGCACGGACAAGGCGGGGTTGGCGATGGTTTCGCCAAAAAGCGCCTTGGTATTGGGGCGGAAGGCTTGGTCCAGCTCCTCCTCTGTGGCGTCGGGCGAAACAAACGTGAAATCTATGCCCATCTTGCGCATCGTTACGTTGAACAGATTGAACGTGCCGCCATAGATTGCAGCCGAAGCCACCACGTGGTCGCCGCACGAGGCCAAATTGAACACGGCAAAGAAATTGGCCGCCTGCCCCGACGAGGTAAGCATACCCGCGGTGCCGCCCTCCAACTCGGCCAACTTGGCCGCCACGTAGTCGTTGGTTGGGTTTTGCAAACGCGTGTAAAAATAGCCGGAAGCCTCCAGGTCGAACAGCTTGCCCATATCCTCGCTGGTGTCGTACTTAAACGTGGTGCTTTGATAGATAGGTATCTGTCTGGGCTCGCCGTTTTTGGGCGTGTAGCCACCTTGCACGCATATCGTTTCTATTCTCTTTTTTTCAGCCATACTTGCCTCCGATCATACAAATAAATTATCTACATTATACACGTTTATAGCCCCGTCCGCAACTGATTTATCCGCCTTGTGCGCACCAAACGAAAAAAGGCGTTCTTAACGAACGCCCCTATTTTCGATGTACCCTTAGGATACCGTTACGCTGCTATACACCGTGGTGCGACCGTATGCGTAAGCGTTGCTAAAGGTGTATTGTGTGCCGTCCACGGTAATGGTGTGGCTACCCGACGAATGCAAGCTGAGGCTGTAGGTACGCACGCTACCCGAAGTCTGGACGTTGGCGTAGCCCAACACCACCAGCGTGCCGCCCGATATGGTGGCGGTGCCGCGCTCGTCCACGTCCAGAGCCGCCATGTTTTGGTTGTTGGGGCCGCGTGCTATGACAATACCGCCCGTTTGTTGGTAGGAGCCATTGCTGTCGATGCCGTCGGTATCGCTCGAGGGCGATACGGCTACGTCGAGGTATCCGCCCGAAACCGTGATAAGCGGCGTGGTTTGCCCGCTGCAAGCATTGATGCCGTCGTTATTGGCCGACACGTAGGTAGTGCCGCCCGATATGGTGATGAGGTTGCCCTCCAAGCCCTCGTATGCGCTATCCACGTTGACGGTGCCGCCCGAAATATTCAACTTGTAGTCGGCGTGTATGCCGTCCGCTCCCGTCACCGACTGCTGACCGCCCCAACCGCCGGGGCCCATACGGCCACCCGAAGTCTTGGTAGTGGGGGAATACACGCGCAATGTCGTGGTGCCGCCCGAAATGTTGATGGTGCCCTGCCCATTGCCGCCTGCCGTAAAGGCGGTGCCGTAGTCGGCATGTAAGCCGTCGTCATAGCTGTTGATGGTCAGCGAACCCGCCACCACGTTCAGCTCGTTTTGCACCTTGATGCCCTTGTAGCTGGTGGTGGAAGCGTTGCTTGCGGTATAGCCGCTGTACGAGCCCGTATAGATGGTGAGTGCGGGTGCTTCCTCTCCCGACGCGCTCAGCTCGAAGTTGTGCGCCGCCTGTATGCCGTCGCCCGCCGCATACACCGCTACCGATCCGCCCGATATCACGACGTCGCCGCGAGTTTCACCATTTTTGTTGGCATCGGTGTTGGAGGTTTCAATGCCGTCGCCATTGGTGGAGATAGCCACCACGGTGCCACTCTCGACGGTTATCGAATCATTGCCTTTTATGGCGTTGTTGTATGCCGTTACCTTGAGTGACAAATTCTTGATGGTCAGATCCTTGGTGGTATGTACGCCGTTGTTGTAGGTACCCGTTACCACCAATGTGCCGTTGCCTTTGAGCTTCAGATCGGCTTTGGCATAGATAGCCCCCTCTCCGTACAGATCGTTATCGACGGATTTGGTGCTACGCGTATCCTTTATCACGTTTTCGGTTCCCTTTTTGGCCGAAATATCCACGCTGTCTACCGATAGGATCTTGATGGGGCTGTCGCTATCGCACACGATGGTTGCGCCGTTCAGATCCAGTTCCACGGCGTCCTCATCGCCGGCCTCCACTACGATTTGGCCGTTGAGCAAGCCCGACAAGGTGTAGGTGCCCGCCGCGCTAATGGTATACACCGTGCCCGACTGCGTATACGCGCCGTCCTCCGTTTCGATAGTGAATTCGTCCGTAGTTTCGTCCGCCGTCACCGAAGTATCCGTCACCGCTTCGGCAGTAGACGTAGAAGTATCGGTGCCGCCGGAAGAAGCGGTATCGTTTCCATTGGAGCCGGAGCTTGTGCCATTGCTATTGCCGCCTATACTGCCGCAAGCCGCCATGCCCACCAAAGACAGACACACCAGCGCTACGACGATAAATATCACGATTCTTCTTTTCATTGTGATCTCCTTTGCAAGCCTTTGCTTGCCCTTTGATAGCCTTATTAAACCAAATAAACCTAAAATCAAATTAAATAAAACGGTCGATTTTCCGATTAAAGGGAAAAAATTATATTATTTTCGGCGAAACCCACTCTTTCGGTAGGAACTATGTTATAATCAAAACAGTAAATAGGTAAAGGAGATACCCATGAAGATTTGTACCAAATGCCATCGCGAATACAAGGACGACTCGGTGACGTTTTGCGCCTACTGCGGCATACGCCTTACCGATAAGGATAGTTTTATACGTCTCGAGGCCGAGCAAGCGGCCAAACGCCGACAAGAACAACGCCTTGCCCAACTTAGCGACGAGTGCAGCGCAATATCCGATAGAATATATCGCAATTTCGCGCCGTACGACTACGTCATTCCCTATTCGCTGCGGGCAGGTCTATTTTCCTTTACCAAGCAAGAAGAAGGCGACAAAACGCTGGAGACATTGCAATATTACGAGGACGTTTTGCTTTTGCACCAAAAGAACACGGCCGCCACAATGTACGATGAACTCGACCGAACCTATCGCACCATACGCAAAAAGTATGCCGAAGCCCTTGCGCTCAACAAGCAGGCGCTTGGCCCCTATTTGTACCAAAAGCACGTATATTTGCGCGACAAGGGCACGCAAGCCTACCTCACCGAGGCCGTCAATGCCTATTTGGTCGGCGGGGAGTTTTCGGTGCAGACCGGCCGCGACACAAAGTGGACGGGGTATTCTTTCGAAGCGGTCTATTCTTTCGACAAATACCAATTTCGGTATGGTGCCGACAAACGGATAGGCGACGTGCGCAAAGCCCAAGGCAACTACGGCTTGGCCTATTTGTGCCTCAAAATCGAACTGGGCACTATCGAAAGCAACCTGGACGACGCGTTGCGCAAGCTTCAAAAAGCGGCGACGGACAAAGGCGACGCCGCACTCAACACCATAGATTTGCACTCGATACCCATCTTTCGTGCGGCACGAGACAACAACTTGATCAAACTCGGCTCATACAAAGCATAGCGTTATCCCCGATATCGTTTTGTCAAAGTAGGTGCCAAACCATACAAAAAGGCTGTCGAGCTTTCTCGCACAGCCTTTTTGATAGTCCTATCGTCTACCCGTTTATCCGACGCAATTCCGCTATCGCCGCGGGTATCATACGCACGGTATCCGAGGCGATCATAGACACATCGCCCACCTCAGCTTCTGCCAACTCGCCAGCACGACCGTTGAGATAGGCCGCATAGTACACGGCCGGCACCAATGCCTCGCGGTAAGCGCACGTCGCGGCCAGTATGCCCGACAATACGTCGCCCGACCCGGCCGTAGCCATACCCGCGCCGCCTACCGACACCAAATAGGTATCGTTGCCATCGCTGACAACGGTAGTCGGCCCTTTCAACAATACAACCGCACCCGTGCGGCGAGCATAGGCTTCCGCCATAGCCACGCCGTCGGACAAAACATCGTCTATGGTGCAACCAACCAGCCTTGCAAACTCCTTGGCGTGGGGTGTCAAAACCAATGCGGGGCGGTGACGGCGCACTTCCTCCTCGGGCAAAGCGGCCAAGGCGGTCAGTCCGTCGGCGTCCACTATCAATCTACCTTCGTAATTGGCCAACAAATAGCGCAATGCGGCCGTGGTATGCGCACCCACGCCCACGCCCATGCCAAAGGCGACACACCGCGTGTTGGCGACGAGGCGCGCGAACTCGTCCTCTACAAAAAGAAGGTGTCCGTCCTCTTGCGCCAAAGGAAACAGCGTACTCTCCAGCACTTGGGGCACCAACAAGGGGCACAACTCGGCCGGTGCGGCAATCTTGACCACGCCCGCTCCCGCACGCATAGCGCCTGCGGCCATTGCGGCCAAGCGAATGGCGCCGCTATAGGGCAAACTGCCCCCTATCAATGCCACGTACCCAAAGTCGCCCTTGTTGCAAAAGCGTTTGCGCGGCTCTACCTCTGCGGCAAGGTCCTGCGGCTCTACCAACCGATAGGGCTTTTGCACGGGTTCTATACCGATATCGACGTTGATCACCTCGTCGGCAAAGTCTTTGGCCATATTGACAAAATGCCCCGTTTTGAAGCCGCCGACCGATACGGTAAGCCGAGAATGCACGGCCAAAGTGGCCATTCCGCTGTCGGCGTCCAGTCCGCTGTTGATATCCACCGACACGACGTAGGCGCCGCAACGATTGATGGCTTCGATACTGGGCACGGCTTGTAGGCGCGGCGCGCCTTTTGCGCCTATGCCCAACACGCAGTCCACCACCGTAGCAAATCCGTCCAGATCGTTCGCACCCGAAAAAACTCTGACGTCTACGCCTTCGGCAAGACACACGCCGTAGTAGTGATGCCGAGCGGCACTGTTGGGTCCCATCACCACGCTTAGCGCCGTTACTGCCACTTTGCGGCGGTGCAAAACGAGTGCCAACGCCAATCCGTCCGCGCCGTTGTTGCCCTTGCCGCACACGATGGCCACGGGCTCCACCCACCGCACGGCGTCGGCAATAGCCTCGGCGGCACGCCAAACCAAAGCGACCTCGTCGCAACCACCGGCAACGGCCGCTTGGTCGCTCAGGCGCATATTCTCGCGGGAGAGTACGTTTTTCATTCTACTCCACTTCTTTCTTGAATTGAATATCCATACCGAGGACTTCAAAGTTCATCTTTATGTATTCTTCGTCGTCCACGGTATACTTGGTCATCACCATCCAAGGCGCCGTCTTGTCGCTATAGGGGCCGCAATACACCGCCTTATACTCGGTGCCGTCCGCGCCCTGCACGGTTTTCAGCGAATAGCAGGTTTTGATCTTCACGGTCACGTCGCCCAACTCTTGCACTTTGGCGGTGATTCCATCGGGCAATTTGTCCACCGTCAACACCTTGCCGTCGGCGTCTACCACGCGCTGATAGCGACCGAGATAAGCGATGAGATAATCTACGTACGAATTGTAGGTAACGCCAATGGTAGACGCGTCCACGGTGCCCTCATCGGCGCCGTCCAGCGGCAACCCCACCTCGTCGGTATAGGGCGTGGCGGTCAAAGGCTCCAGCCCTTCCAACCCCAAACCGACGCTATCGTAGAGGTAGTGAAAGTTACGTCCGAAATTGCCCGACGAAAACGCTACGCCGGGTACGATGGCGTCGGCATAGACCTTGATGGTGCGGAAGGTATCCATAGCCCCCGACATTTTCAGGTTGGTCAGGTTGCCTGCCTCGTCCTTATAGAAAGTATCCTCTATACCGCCCAAAACGGTGCCGTCAAAGTTGATTTCGGCGGCAGAAAGCAGGGGCAGCAAGTCTCCCAGCGGCAATTTGACCGTCAGATCCATGGTGCCGTCTTTGTGCAACACAAGGTGCTTTTGGTACACCACCAGATCCACCAATTCCAAAATGCCGTCTATTTGTTTTTGTCCTTTTTTGTCGGCTTTGCGCGATACGACGCGGTACAATTCGTACGTTTCGTCCTCGTCCACCGCCACGCCGTTGGTAGGCTTGCCCTCGGCGGGGTCTTGCGACAAGATGGGCGTGTACCCCTCGACTGCGGCAAAATAGGCGTCGCCTACGGCAAGCATATCGCTCGCTTGGTTCACTGCGGCGCAGGCGGCCTCGTAGTCAAAGCCCGCCACCCCCTTGTACAGCCGCTCCAGTTGGCCTATGCGCAGCGATTTGTAGTTGGCCAACGACTTGGTCTTTTCGGCAAAGCCCAATGCGGCCAATTTGTCCTGCAAGGTGCTGGCGATAACGGCGTGGCCTTGGTCGGAGGGATGCACACCGTCCACAAAGATGAGGTCTTTGCCCTTGGCTTGATCGGCTTGGTATATGCGATCGAACGCGGCGGCCACGTCCACAAACTCCACGCGCTCGTTAGATGCGGCTACTTCCTCCAATATTTTGGACAACGCGCCCAGCATATAAGCGCCCAAGCGACGGTATTCGGCCACACCCGCGGGCGTGCCAAAGTCGTATTTGGCGTCCAATTTCATCATATCCGCCACCAAATCGACGGGGATCATCTCGCTTTCGTCGTCCACGGGATTGTACACGTTTTGGAATAGAATGGTCACGTCCTCGTTTTTCTCTTTGAGTTTGGCAACCACCGCCTCCACATTGGCTCGCGCCACGGCAAGGCACCGCTCGAAGGTGGCCAAACCGTCCCCGGGCTCGATGGGACGCACGTTGCCGTCGGCCGTTATATCCTCGTCGGGCGTAACGCTGCGCATTTTGCCGGTGGTTTTGTCTATGACTTGGTACCGATGATATTCATAGCCCTCTTTCACCACCGTTTGGTCGACGTAGGCGTCGCCGTACTTCTCCTTGGCGGCTATCTCGAACATCATCAAAGGAAAGTTGTTCCACAACAGATCGTTGCCGGTAATGGATATGCAAATCACGTCGGCTTGCGAGATGAGGGCTTGGTGCACGTAGGCATCCTCGGTCTCGCGGGACACATAGGCCAACAATTCGCCCGTTTGATTGCCCGAAATGGCGCGATTTTCATATTGATAGCCGTTGATCTGGCCTATGATGCCGTAATAGCCGTAATTGGCGCGCTCCTCCACGGGAGAGGGGCCGGCAATAGCTTCGGCTATAGAGTCGCCCAAATAGAGCACACGATAGGCGCTGTAGTCTTTGTTGGCGTCCTGCGGCGTTTGGCACGCGGCGAGTGTCGCCGACATAACGACCAAAAGGCAAATGGCCACAATGATGGAAACCGCTTTTTTCATAGTTGCACCTCGCAAATTGGATAATATTATTATATTTAATATCTATTTATAAGTCAATAGGCATTTGGCGCAAATCACGCATAGCAAATTGACTTTTTGCGAGATAGGGTTTATACTGGGTGCATCAAAACCAAGGAGAATTATATGAGCAAAGTTACGGTCATTTCGTCCTCGCCCCGCAAAGGCAACTCGGATATTTTGTGCAACGAATTCGTCAAGGGGGCCCAAGAAGTGGGTGCCGAAGTCAGCCGCTATTGGTTGGGCGACTACAACGTGGGCTTTTGCAAAGGGTGTTTGGCCTGCTTCAACACACAACGCTGCGTACAACACGACGACGCCGACCAAATCATTGGCGCCATGGCCGACTCCGACGTCATCTGCTTTGCCACGCCCGTCTATTTTTACAATATGAGCGCACAACTCAAAGTGTTGATCGACCGCTGCTGCGCCCACGTATCGCGCCTTGCCAACAAAAAATTCGTCTTGTTGCTCACTTGCGAAGACCGCGAGCGCGACGCTTTCGACGAGATACTCACCGCCTTCAACGGCTATTTTCGTTGTTTGGAGGGCGCCGAAACCATTGCCGTCGTGCGCGGGTACGGCGTATTGCGCAAAAACGAAATACTCGACAGACCCACCGCGTTGGAACACGCCTACCAAGCGGGCTTGTTGTGTTAGCCGCGTATACAAGCTATGCGCTTGCCAACAAAACCATTTGACAAACAAAACGCACCGCTATCCGGCGGTGCGTTTTTGATCGTATCGATCATCGGGTTATGTTGCCGTCTATTCCAACAGCAAGTCGTACCAATAGTGCGGTTGTCCGCCCGCAAAGGGCATTACTTCCAGGTCGGGATAGGCCTGTTCTATAGCCTCTACCATTTGGTCGCAATCCTCCTTGCTGACGTCCTTGCCGTAGTACAAACTCAACACGTCCTTTTCACCGCCACCCAAAGCGCCCACCAAATTGACCACGGTCGGCATAAGATCCACGCCCTTCACCAGCAATTTTTTGTCGCTGAGGCCGATGTAGTTGCCCTCTTTTACCTTGAGCCCGTTCATGGTCGTGTTGCGTACAGCGGTAGTCACGGTGCCGCAGACGTAGTCCTCTATGGCGGCGCGCATGGCGCCCGCATTGGTGTTGATATCGAGATTGGGGTCGTAATATGCCATACAGGCCAAGCCGCTACACACGTTGACGGTAGGCAACACAACGCAGGGTTTCTCCACCATTTCTTGGGCCTGCGCGGCGGCTAAAATGATATTTTTATTGTTGGGCAAAATAAGCACGGCGTCCGCATTGACGCGCTTGATGGCCGACAAAAAGTCGTCCACCGACGGATTCATGGTTTGACCGCCCGTGATCACGTAGTCCACGCCCATGTCCTTGAACATTTTGCTATATCCGGCGCCGCTCGCTACGGCCACCACGCCCAACGGTTTGCGTTCCGCCTCGAGTTTGGCACGAATGGCGCGGTTTTGCATCAACATATTCTCTATCTTCACCTTGTCCAACTCACCCAATTTCACCGCATATTGCAAGGCAAGACCGGGGGTATTGGTATGCACGTGCACCTTTACCAAATTGAGGTCGCCTATGCAAATGAGGCTGTCGCCCAACTTGGCCAATTTGTCGCGCAATTTGTCTATATCGGCCATGGTGACGGAGGGGTACAGATTGGTGACGAAAAACTCGGTACAATAGGCAAAGGTGATCTCCTCCAATTCGTCCAAGTCACCCTCGAACTCCACTTCGTCGTGGGGTTGCTCCTCGGCGGCGTCTTTCACTTCCACCACGTCGCCCACCAAGCCGTTGAGCCAACCTTTGAGAATAAACAGCAGGCCCTGCCCACCCGCGTCCACAACGCCGGCCTTTTTGAGCACGGGCAACATCTCGGGCGTTTTGGCCAAAATGCCGCTGCCGATGGACAGCACACCCTCGAGAAACTCGTCCAACGTGCTGCCGCGCCCCGCAAACTGCGAGCACTCCTCGCCTATGACGCGTATCACGGTAAGAATGGTGCCCTCTTTGGGCTTGTTGACGGCACTATACGCCACGCGCGCCGCCTCGCGCAGTCCCGCGGCGAAGTCTTTGGCCGTCAGGCTCTCTTTGTCTTTGATATACTCGCAAAAGCCTTTGAGAATTTGGCTGGTAATCACGCCGCTGTTGCCTCTTGCGCCTTTCAGGCTGCCGCGACTGATGGCCTCGGCCAAGCTTTGCATATTGAGCGCGTCCTCGGTGAGCGCCTCCACCTCTTTGAGCGCGGTTTTGACCGTCATGGTCATGTTGGTGCCGGTGTCGCCGTCGGGCACGGGGAAGACGTTGAGGCTATCCACCGTGGCTTTGTTGAGGGAGAGGTTCATCACGCCGCCCACAAACATATTTTTGAAAGTTTTTGCATCTATGGTTTTATACATTATTATCTCCTCAAACGCGCACACCCACCACGTTGACGTTTACCTTTTTCACCACCATGCCCGTAAACTTCTCTACGGCATAGGTAACGGTCTTGTTCAAGGTCTCGATAACGGCCTCTTGCGAAACGCCGTCTTTCAGTATAACGAACAGATCGATGTAGATATTGTGATCTACGCAGGTAACTTTCACGCCTTTGGTATTGCTATTGTTGCGAAAGAGTTGGGCCAACGAGTCGGTAACGCGGCGCGAAACGAGGTCGACCACGCCGTAGCATTCGCTCGCCACGTGATTGGCCACCATCACCACGGCGTCGTCTGACACCGATATCTTGCCGAATTTGTTGCTCGTCTTTACTGCCATTTTGCCTCTTTTCTAACGTGCGCTCGTGTAATTTAAGCGTACTACACTATTATAACTATACATTATCCCTTGTTTTTTTGCAAGAAATTGAACGAATATTGTGCGGATAAAATAAAAAGTTGCGTACAAAACAAAAAAAAGTGCCAAATTTTGTTGCCTAATTCGTGCTTTCGTGTTATGATATTGAGGCAAAGTTACAAGGAGGTATTGATATGTCGAGAGTGTGCAGTATATGCGGCAAGGGTGCTATGGCAGGCAACAACGTCAGCCACAGCAATCGCAAAAGCCCCCGTCATTGGAACGTCAACGTGCAAAAGATCAGCATCGTGGAGAACGGTACTGTTGTGAGCAAATACGTTTGCACCCGTTGCATTCGTAGCAACAAGGTCATTCGCAAGGTCAACGCCTAGTAGTTGTGTCCACTATCGAGGTACGCTTTTTGGCGTACCTTTTTTTCGTGCATAAGCCAAAAGCGCTTAGGCCTTGACAATTCGGCTTGCGGCCGCTACAATGTAGATATGCCCAACTATTATCTCAATTCTTTCGATTCCACTCCTCTCTTCGTCCGCTCGTGGGACGACGTCGCCGCCCCCAAAGGGTTGGTGCTCGTTTGCCACGACGTGGGCGAGCACAGCGGCCGATTCGAAGACATGGCCAAAGCGTTCAATACTGCGGGCTACGTCGTGGTGGCATACGACCAGCGCGCCTTTGGCACCACCGCCCGCCCCGAGCGTTTGGGCTTTGGTACCAAGACAACTTTTGCCTACAGCGTAGAGGACGTTATATTTTTGTTTCGCTACTTCCGTCGCCAATTCGAGTTGCCCCTCTTTTTGCTGGGGCAAGGCTACGGCGCATACGTCATAGTGGGTGCTTTAGAGCGCAACGTCATTGCGCCCGCAGGCGTACTGCTGTTGTCGGTAGCCAAACTCAACCCCCAAGCGCTGCGCGCGGTGGCTGCCGTGGCCAAGACCATGCCCAAAGATACGCCTGCCACCATCGGCTTGTCCCTTATGTCCCATCTTGGGCGTATGGCGGGTGACACCGCTTTGAGCGACCCCTTGGTCGGCGTAGTACCCACCGTCCAATTCGATTTGGCCCTCGTCGAAGGATTGCTATCGCTTGGGCGCGAGCAAGCCTTCGCCTCCCTCGATCGCACCACCCCTTTGGCCCTTTTTGAGGGCATGAAAGACGAAGCTTTGGGCAAAGAGGGCGAGGGTGCCGTGTCGCTGCTATTGTATCTGCGCGAGCAAGGGTTTGCGCCCCGATTTTTCGGCTACGAGGACGCCGGGCACGACCTGCTCACACACGCATTGTCGCCGCGCTACTTTGCGCATATGACGGCTTTTCTCGATCGCGTCGTGGCGGCATAGTCGCTCCGTCTTCGACCGCGTACCCCTATGGGGTACGTTTTTTTATGGGCGCCTAAAAGACGCTGGGCAACCCGTCATCTATAGCATAGCAATGTAGCAATCGGCTATCGCCCAGCCGGTCTTGCCGCCTACGCCAAGCCTTCTACTCTACCGTTACGCTTTTGGCCAAATTGCGGGGCTTATCGGCGTCCAACCCACGCGTAGTTGCCATTCGATAGGCCAAATATTGCAAAGGCAGCACGGTCAAAAAGGGCTGGCTGTCCATGGCGATCTGAGGCAGCGTATAGCCCCAAGTCGCCGTATCGGATAGCGCGCTATCGCTCGAGATGACCAACGTTTTGGCGCCGCGCGTAGTCACTTCGTTGAGTGCGGTGCGCATCTTGTCGCCGTACCCTTGGGTAGACACGCCCACCACCAAAGTGCGCCGTCCTACGCACGCCAGCGGCCCGTGCTTGATTTCGCCCGCATAGCAAGTTTCGCAGGGCAAATAGGCCACCTCTTTGATTTTGAGCGCGCCCTCGAGCGCGGTGACGTAGTCTATGCCCTTCGCCAGCAAAAATACTTTGTCAAATTTACACTTTGCCACCGCGTCCAAGGCGCCGATGCGTCGCCAAACATCGCGCGCCGAGCGCGCCACCGCGTCCACGTCCGGCACGGGCATTATATCCCCGAACAGATAGCGCAACGCCAACAGTTGCGCGGCATAACTTTTGGTGGCGGCCACGGCTATTTCGGCGCCCGCCTTGGTCAACACGGCGTGGTCCACCGCCGTCGTCAATCCGCTATAGGGCACGTTGGTTATCCCCCACACCTCTGCCCCCGCCGCACGAGAGCGGCGCACCGCTTCCAGCGTATCGGCCGTTTCGCCGCTTTGGCTGACTGCTACCACCAAACTGCCTTTGCCAATGCCCAACTTTGCGGGGTCAAATTCGCTCGCCACCACTGCGCGCACAGTGCGCCGCAACCCAAGCTCCGCCATATATAGGCAGGCGTGATAGGCAGTGCCGCACCCCGTCAGCACGATATCGCCCCCGTCGGGCGGCAAGCGTTTGGGTGCCGTGCGCCGCAAAAAGTCGGCGGTTTGCACCAACGCTTGGGGTATCTCCACCATTTCTTTGTACATAAAGGAAGGGTACTCTCCTCTTTCCACCTCGTCCGCTTGCAACGTGGTGGTGACAAATGCGGGCTCTATTGCTTCCGCCCCCGCCCAAAACGTGACGCCGCAACGGCGAATGCAAGCTATTTCGCCGTCACGCATTTTATATATTTGGCGCGTGTATCGCACCAATGCGGGTGTGTCCGAGGCGAAGCAACAAAAATCTTGCCCTTTGCCTACGATGAGCGGATTGCCTTTTTTGAACAAGTACACGCTGTCGGGCGTGCCCGCATACAGCACGGCCACCGCCCAATTACCTTCCAACGCCGCGGCGGTACGACGTATGGCTTCCACCACGTCGCCCTGCATATTTTCGTCCAAAAGGTGCGCTATCACCTCGGTGTCGGTGTGCGATGCAAATCGCCTTCCCTTTGCCGTCAGTGCGGCTTTGAGCGAGGCATAGTTGGTAATAATGCCGTTGTGCACCACGGCAAACCGCCCCGCCACGTGCGGGTGCGCGTTGGTAGCGGTAGGCGCGCCGTGCGTGGCCCAACGGGTATGCCCCATGCACACGTCGGCGCGGTGTCCAAACAAAAAAGCACGCAATCTTTCGACGCGTCCTTTTCGCTTGCGCACCACTATGTTGCCATGATCGACGTAGGCAACGCCCGCGCTGTCGTATCCTCTATATTCCAGGGTTTTGAGCCCCTCGTACAAATCTTTGAGACTATCCTGTTTTGCAAAACCTACGATGCCGCACATACCTCTTCCCCAAAATACTACATTGTATGTCGGGGACAAGACAAACGTGCTATTTGCCGAACAATACCCGCTCGAAGCGAGCCTGTTTGCCCTTGCCGAGACTTGCCGACGGTGCAAACGCCACGATAAACGCCTCTGCTTTTTGCCAATCGGCGTCCGTCGACACCTCGCATTCCATTTCGTAATCCACCGTGCCCAAATACGCACTGCGATCCAATTCGTATCGCAAACCATCGTACACGAATGCGGTGCGCTCGGTACACAGCACGCCCAAATAGCGCGCGTCTTGGGGCATAGTCAATCCCAAATAGCGGTGGACAAAATCGACTGTAAGCCCATTGCTCACACAGGTTTCCGCCTCTTGGCGCGTTATGGTGGCATTGTGCTCTTCGAGCGATTGGCTGTCTATGCGGCGTTTGAGCGTAAGCGTATACGCCTCGCCTTTTTGCCTAATACGTGCGCGCGCGTAATCGCCCGCGTCAAAATAATGATTGCTTTGCGTCGTCGTACTGCCGCCGCACGTATCGGCCAGTGCGGCAAAACGGTCATAGTCGGTTTTGGACAGCATATACTTCACCTCTCGCTCTACCTCGGGCGTTTGCGCCAAGTATCTATCCACCGCTTTTTGCACTCGCTCGTCCGCATATTTTCGGCGGGCTTGCAAGGCCAGATCGCGCCACCTGCCGTCGCCGGCATTACCCAGCGCATTCAGACACAACGCCACCAATTTGGCGGGACGCAAATAATTGCTACCCAGACTATCGGCATATGGTTCCAATGCCTTTTTGCCCTCTACCGCCGCTTGCAACAAGGCCGCGCCGTCCACTTCGGCAGGCACCGCAGGCACGGCGTTGACGGGGCAAACCATTTGGCAAGTATGGCAGCCCAACACGCGCTGTCCCATGCGTTTGGCTTCGCCGTTGTCTGCGATATACCCCTGCTTCTGCAGGTTGCGCAGACATTTTTCACGCAAAAACACCTCGCCGATGGCACCCTCGGGGCAGGCCTTTTGACACCTGTCGCAGCCTTGGCACGCGGGGTGCATACGCATCATACACAGCCTGTACCAAGCCTCGGCATACGCTGTGTCGTCGGGGTTGGTCAACGCCGCTTGCAGCCGTGCGTCCATGGTGGCGGGAGGCGTCACCTCGGGGGCATATACGCCTCGGAGGCAAACGACTTCCATCACAAACCAACTGCCCGCATGATCCAAGGCGGTCAGCGAATTGCGCAATGCTAGCGCCTTGCCCGACAGCACCGCCAACCCTTTGTAACTATGTGCCACCTCGCGCAATTCTACGTCGGCAGGCAACGCATTTTGTAGCGCCATGCGCGCACGGCGCACTTTTTGGTAGGCAGGATAATAGTTGTCCACCATTATCTTGCCCTCTTGTTGTGGGCTGTAGGCCAAATACAGCAAGGCATAGGTGTCGCCGGCAAAGGAAAATACGGCGTTGTCTTGCACGCCGTACACCTTGCAAACTTGCTCGACCAATGCCTGTAGGTCCATCATTCGATATCGGGATTTTTGCTGTCGTTATCGACCCCTATTTTCTCCTTGATCTTGTCCCCGGCTTTTTTCACTTGGCCACGCACGCCGCCGCCGAAGAAGACTTCCAACGACGCCGTAATGGGCACTGCCAAAAACACCAACCAAGTGGGATGCCACAAGTTGAGGCTAAAGCCCACCGCCAAAAAAGCGATGAGGCTTGCCACCACCGCCAAAAACGTGGGCAACCCCTTGACGCGTTTGTTGCGGATGATATCCACCGTCCAATGATACATAGGCACGGCAAAAAACATAAGCCAAGTGGGGTGCCATACGTGCGCCACAAAGCCAACCACCAAATAGACGGACGTTACGATAAGCGCAATGGGAAATGCTTGCCAATTCAGTTTTCGTTGCATACTATCACCTCAAAATACAAAATTACCTTGTTCAAATATTACGACGGTTTCGCCCTCTTTGGTATAACCTACTATGCTCAAGTCGGCCGTGCCTATCATAAAGTCCACGTGCTCATAGCTCGAATTGATGCCGTGCAAGGCGAGCGCGTCTTTGTCCATATCCAGCCCGCCCTCCAAACAGGAGGGATAGGCGTCGCCGATGGCCAAATGGCAACTGGCGTTTTCGTCATACAAGGTCTCCAAAAATAGGGTTTGCAAATTGCTGATGGGGCTGTCGTAGGGCACCAAGGCTACTTCACCCAAATAATGGCTGCCCTCGTCGGTGCCTATGATGCCGTCCAACACCGCCTTGCCCTCGTCGGCCCAATAATCCACTATGCGGCCTTTGTCAAATACAAAGCCAAAGCCCTGCACCTTCACGCCGTTGTGGTAGAGGGGCATACTGGCCACCACCTTGCCGTTGACGCCATACTTATAGGGAGCCGAAAAGATCTCCTCCGTGGGCATATTGGGGTTGAAATAGGTGCCGGTCGAGGCCATCTCGCACCCGCCCTCGAAGATATACCCCTCGGGCAACTCCAGCCATAGGTCGGTGCCAAGGGCGTTGGTATAGTGCAACTTGGCCAACTTCATCTCGTTCAACCGCTTGGCGCGGCGCTTGAGGTTGGCATTGTGTTCTTCCCACGCGGCCACGGCGTCGGGCGTGTCGAGGCGCACGGTATGCGCCACGTATTGCCACAACTTTTGCAATGCGGCGTCGGCGTCCATGCCGTCGAAAACCTTGGTCGCCCAACAGGCGTCGGGTACGCCCACTATGCACCACTTCACACGGTTGGCCGTAACGGCGTCGTGAAAGAACGAATAGGCGCTGTGTTTGGCGCGCGATACACGCGCGAGCAGGTCGCTGTCCACGTCGGCAAACATCTCGGGATCGCCCGACAGCATATTGACGTAGCACACGTTGTGGTCCACCATGTATTGCCTATAGGCCACTTCCCACGGCATAGGATCCAGCGCGCGGCGGCCGCCGCCCAACGTCAAGTCCATTTTGTTCACCACGTCGTCGTACCAAGATACCACCACACGGTCCGCGCCCTCTCGGTAGGCCGCTTCGGTCACTTCGCGCACCAAGTCGCGGGCCGACAGAGGCGCCGAAACGCATACGACTTCGCCTTGTTGTAAATTGACGCCCGCTTTGATGATGACGCGAGCATATTTTTGCAATAATTCTTTCATAATCATCTCCTATTTTTTGGTAGGTTTGCTTCCCTTTCCCTTGTGTACGCCGTGCTTTTTCTCGGGCCGATAGGGGTTTTTGTACGCCTCCATCTTGGCCTTTGCCTTGGCTTTTTGTTCCTCTTTGTCGCGTTGCGCCTTTTGTTTGGCCTGCATAGCAGCCATACTGTCGCTGAGGGGCACGTGTTCCACCCCCTCTCTGTCGCTTCTGCGGTACAAAATCACCTTGTTGCCAATGGCGTGCACAGGCTCGGCCATCAAGGTCGCACACATCTCGTCTATCAGTTGTTTGGCGGTGGTGCCGCTATTTTTCAGCACGCCCACCTTCACCAATTCGAGCCGATCCAACAAGTCGTTCAGTTGGGCTATTACGCCCTCGTTCAGGCCGTTTTTGCCCACGTGCGTCATGGTAGGCAACTTGGCCGATTGTCCCATCAAATACGATCTTTCTTTGCTAGTCAACATACTCTACTCCACAAAATCAAATTCCACATCGGCAATGCGTATCAGGTCGCCCTCTTTCGCGCCGCGCTCGCGCAAAGCGTCTATCACGCCGCGCTCGCGCAACTTGCGCTGAAAATAGCGATAGCTGTCCACGTCGTCCAGGGTAACGTTGCGCACCAACATATTGACAAAACCGCCCACCACTTCGTAGGCTCCGTCGTCACCCCGCACTATATCAAACTCGTCCTCGTCCTCGTCTTGGTAGACGTAGGGCACGTATTCCTCTCGCTTGGGCGGGGGCAAATTGACCACGGCTTCGGCCAACGTTTTCAGCAGATCCTCTACGCCGTAGTGGATCACGGCGCTCATACCGAACACGGGCTTGCCGATAGCCTCGGCAAAGCGCGCCACCGCGCCTTCGCCGCTATCGGCGGCAAAACTGCCGTCGTCGTCCAGCACCAAATCCATCTTGTTGGCCACCACCAACTCGGGCAATTCGCACAAAGAGGGGCTATAACGCATCAATTCGGTGCGAATTTGGCGATAATCGGCCACGGGATCGCGCCCCTCGTGCCCCGAAATATCCACCACGTGTATGAGCCTACGCACGCGCTCTACGTGGCGCAAAAAGTCGTGCCCCAACCCCACGCCTTCGCTTGCGCCCTCGATCAGCCCGGGGATATCGGCTATGACGTAATTTTTATCGAAAAACTTAATTACACCGAGGTTGGGCGACAAAGTCGTAAAGTGGTAGTTGGCGATTTTGGGTTTGGCCTCGGTGAGCACCGACAACAACGTGCTCTTGCCCACGTTGGGAAACCCTACCAACCCTATGTCGGCAATGGTTTTCAATTCGAGTTGCACCTTGTGCTCTACCGTTTTGACGCCGTCTTGGGCAAACGAAGGCGAGCGTCTGGTGGGGGTGGCAAAGCGCACGTTGCCCTTGCCGCCGCGGCCGCCTTTGAGCACCGTCACCTGCATACCGTCCTCGTACATATCGGCCAACACGTTGCCGGTTTCGGCGTCGCGAATGACGGTACCGCAAGGCACCTTGATATAAATACTTTGCCCATTGGCGCCAAAGCAGTTGTTGCCGTCCCCGTTTTCGCCGTTTTGGGCGCGGTAATGCGCACGGTAGCGAAAGTCGATAAGGGTGGTCATATTGGCGTCGGCCACAAAGACGATGTCGCCGCCGCGACCGCCGTCGCCGCCGTCGGGGCCGCCGGTAGGCACGTACTTTTCACGATGAAAACTCACCTTGCCGTTGCCGCCGTTGCCCGCTTTGATATAGATGGTCGCTTTATCCAAAAACATACTTTATCCTTCCTTTGTGTTAGTTTTGCCTAGACGGGCAATAGCTAAGCGTGCATTCCGCACAATTCGGTTGTCTTGCCTTGCATATGTATCGCCCGTGGTGTATCAGCAGGTGATGAAAATCGCTCCACTTATCCTCGGGCACGGCCTTGTTGAGGTCGCGCTCTACGCCGGCGGGGGTATTGGCATTGGACAACCCCAAACGATGCGCCAGCCGAAACACGTGCGTATCCACAGGTATGGCGTCGCCGCCGAATGCCACCGCATACACCACGTTGGCCGTCTTGCGCCCCACGCCCGCCAAGGTAACCAATTCTTCCACCGTGTGGGGCACCACGCCGCCGTATTGTTCGACCAACTGTTTCGAGCAGGCGATGATACTCTTGGCCTTATTGTTAAAAAAGCCGCAACTGCGTATATAAGGTATCAATTCCTCTACCGATTTGGTTGCCATCGCCTCGGGCGTATTGCACCAAGCAAACAATGCCGGCGTTACTTGGTTTACCCGCTTGTCTGTGCATTGTGCCGACAAAATGACGCTCACCAACAGTTCGTAAGGCGTGCCGTACGCCAACTCGCAGGTTGCCGCGGGATGCATACGATACAATTCGTCGATAGTGGTCGTTATCTCTTGTTCGTTCATATCTTTCGTAAGACAGTTTTCAGTCGTTTTTGATCGCTTTACGCACTATGTCCAAATATTGAGCATACTGCGCTTCGTCCCAGCCGCGCGCTCGCAATATTTCCTCCACTTCGGGTCGCACGTCGTACACGCGCCCCGCCATCACCAACGCAAAGCCCATCAAGTCGCTTTGATAAAAGCCTTCCTCCATATTGAGGTACAGTTTTTCGGTTAGCCTTGATAGGCGCAGCTCGCTATGAGTGCTCAACCGCATCATCTCGCAATATGCGTGCGCATATAGATGTTTTAGACTATCAGCATAGTCGTCGAACGAGGGCGGTACCTTCAGCTGGTAGGTTTCTATCAAATAGCCGTTGGCTATGCGCACCTTACCTTTGCGCACGTTTTCGATGAGGCCCAGCATCAAACGATATTGCACCTCTCGGGGCAAGTCGGGGGTGGCCAACAAGTCGCGTTGGTAGCGTATACCCTCGGGGGTAGTCCATTCGCTCACACCCTTTGCCAAGCGACTTTGATGCACGGGGTCTTGGGGCGGCTTGGTCAGTATAAAACGCACACTTTGGCGAAACGTAGCGTCCGTTTGCATCAAAATAGGCAAATACTCTCCCTCCAACTGTTTTTCCACGTATCTGCCCAGATCCTCTATAAACTGATAGGGCACCTCGGCAAAGGATAGGTCTACGGGTGGGCGGAACGCAAAGCGCAAAAACGCCGCGGGCAAAAAATCGCCGTAGGCATTGACGACGCGCCGCACCGCTTCCCAACTCTTTTCGTACAACCCCACATTGGCCTCCGCCGCCGCCAAACGAAACACGTGTTCGGGTTCGTCGGGCGCAAGTGCCGCGGCGCGCTCGGCATAAAACAAAGCCGTCTTTTTGAGGTCGTGCTTGGCGGCGCATATGCACGCCACCGCCATATTGTCTTTGCTGTCGTCTTCGCCCAAAGCCGCCAAGGCGCGCTCCATCTCCTCGTCTGCAAGGCCGTCTTCTATTTCGTCCAAATAGTAGAGTACGCGTGCGTCGTGATTGGTAAGTCCGTACATTTGCCACAAGCAACGCTTGCCTTCCTCTACGTCGCCCATACGCACCAAGCTCATGCCTTTTAGATACAAACTCTCGGTATAAAAGGGATAATCGGGGTGCATCTGGTCGGCAAGGCGCAACACTTCCTCATAGTCGCTTGCGCGAAACGACTGATACATTTTGTCATAAACCAAGCGGTTTTGTATTTTGTGCGCCTCCGTGGACAACAGCAATTTGGGCCTCGGCTCTTCGGTGCTCATTTGCTCGAAGAATTCCGACAGCATATCGTCTATATCTTTGCTTTCGTCTTGCAATCCCGATAGGCGCAGCACCATCATTTGATAGTGCAAATAGTCGTCGATATTGCCCGTCATAGAGGCGTTGTCCGCCATCAATTCAGCCCAATCCAACTGCTGCTCTTCGTCCATATTCTGCCCGTATTGCAGGCAAATCGTGGCCGATTTTTCGTATTGATGCAACTCGTTCAGCAAGTCGGCGTATCCAAACCAACAATCGAATTCCTTCGACAGCCCCAGCGCTTTGCGCGCATAGACCAAAGCGTCCAGCGTACGCTTTTCTCTTTTGGCACTTTCGGCCAAATCGAGCCAATAGGAGGCTGTTTGCGAAAATTCTACGAGCATATCAGTTCTTTTTGTGAGTTTTGTCCCACTCCTGCCAAATATCTATGACTTGCTGTTTGTCAAAGATATACTTGGTGTTGCAAAAATGGCACAGTATCTCGATAGAGCCGCGCTCCATCAAAATGTTGACGCATTCGGCTCTGCCAATGCTACGCACTACACCCGCCATATAGTGGGGGCTGCAAATACATTGATAGCGCGGACTGACCTCATCAAAATATTCTATGGCGAAATGCCCAAAATAGTCGTCGATCAGGCGATGTGCGTCTCTTTGTGCCACCAAACGGTCTATTTCGACAAAGTTCATGGCAATGTCTTCCAGCATCACCAAGATGTGGTCGGGGCACCCCGGCATGGGTTGAATGACGATGCCGCCCGCAGAGGTGCAGTTGCCCGCCTCGTCGAGATTGACCGACAGCGCCAAGGCAGTGGGTTGCCCTTCGCTGGAAGTGAAATACCAAGCGAAGTCCTCGTCTATAGATCCGTTGACTATTTCGCTCTTGCCTGTGTAGCAATCCTTTAGCCCCAAGTCTTTGCGCACGTTCACGGTGCCCGAGCCTATGGCCTTCGACGTGTTTTGCTTGCCGTTGCCCAGCGCAGGCAACGACACGTCGGGGTTGGCTACGTAGCCGCGCACGGTGCCGTTGACAGCCGCCACCACGATGCTCTCCAAGGGGCCGTCGCAGGCGATGGAAATGCTCAACCGATCGTCCGCGCCTTTCATCTCGTTGTCCATATAGGCGGCCAAAGTCAACACCTTGCCCAAAGCCACCGTGGCCACGGGCGAAGTATGGTGCAACTCGACGGCCTTTTGCACGATCTCGGTCGTGTCCAAAGCCGCCACCTTTACCATTCCGTCAAATACCAATGCTTTTGCTATTTTGTCCATATTACCTCTTTCGCACGGTGTACACCCACCTCAGGCTATGAGATCTGCACCTTTGGAACGTGTCGCCGTCCACTATGTTGTCTATTTGCAGGCCGGCCGCCTCTATAGCGGCATTCAGCCTATCTTTGTCGTGCGCATATTGCGTTTGCGTTTCGTCGCTGCGCCTGTACAGTTCGCCCTCTTTCTCAAAAAAGGTCAATTGCATTTGTACCGCCGAGCGCTTTGCCACCCACTTGTTTTGCCAGTAGTAGGTGAGATCGTCGTAGTCTTCAAAAAACAAATTGTCGCCCAGCACCTCGCGCAGTTTGTAGGGGGTGGACACGTCAAAGACGAATTTGCCGCCCTCGTTGAGGCAAGACGCCACCCGTTGCAAAAGGGGAGGCAAGTCTTTGTCGGGCAAATAGTTGAGCCCGTCCGACACACAACAAATCAAATCGTAGTGCGACGGGGCAAATCGGCGCATATCTTCCCTACCGAAGGTGATCTGCAACCCTTGCTCTCGCGCAAGGCGCACCGCCAAATTGAGCATATCCGGCGACAGATCCACGCCGTGCATTTGCACGCCTTTGGCGGCAAGATCACGCGTCATCTTGCCCGTGCCGCACGCCAAATCGAGACCTTTGGTATGCGCCTCGGGTGCGATATACTCGAGATAGGCGTCGTAGGGAAAATCGCCCATCAACCTATCGTAGTAGCGACTCAACGCGTCGTAACTCATCTCTTTTTCTTTTTGTGTTTTTTGCCGCCGGAGGATTTATATTGCCCATACTTCTGGGGCGCTTTGTTTTGCTGCTTGGCGTAAGGATTGCGTTCCTGCACTTCCTCGCCGCCACGGCGTTTTTGCACCACCACGTCGCGACGTTTGTCGGGATTTTTGGGGTCGACTTGCGGCACGATAAAGCTGTCGAAGCAATACTGCGCATAGCCCGTGTACAGCATAGCGAGGAACATAAAGCCGCATACCAATAGCAACGCCACCATCAGGTAGGACACGAAGGTGCCCAGTAGGCTCAGTAGCAACACGCCCACGCCGAACAGGGACACTATCACCGAGGTAACGGGCGCAATGCAGTTGAGCAAGCAGGCGTTTTTGAGCGCTTCGCCAAAGCGGAAGCGGTAGCAAGCGAAGGTGGGCAACAACATTCCCAAATAGATCACCATAGCAAAGCCCGCCAAGATGAGCAGTACGAATACGATCCAGCTGCCGGCATTGGCCGCACCCGTCAAGTACAATTCCATGTGCCAACCGATGCCGTACATCAAACCGGCGGATACGGCTGCGACAATGGCGCCCACCGCCAAAAAAGGTTTCCACAAAGCCTTGATACCGCGGAAGAAAGAGCGCATCTTCACTTTTTCGTCCCACATCAAGCCGCGCGCAACGTGAAACACGCCGCTCAAACCCACAAAGGCCACAAAGATCGAAAAGATATTGCACGGGAAGATGAGTATGCGATACCAACGCATCAACTCGTGAAGCGCCGCGTTCAAGTCGTCCGCTATATTGGGAAAACCGATACCGAAATTGCCGATAAAACTCTTGCCGTTCATCACTATGCTCAACATCAGGTTGGGCAACACAAAGGCAGAGAACAACAACGGCAAAGCAAAGATGGCGGCATACACCAAATTGGTACGAAACACGTCGCGAAACTTGCCCGTAAAGGTGCGGAAGAAATAGGAAATACGTCCGCCCGTTTCGACAGGTGTAACGGTGCGCTCGTCTTTGCGAACGCTGAGTTTGAGAATCAGATCCGATCTAGCCATTTTTTTCTCCTTTTTGCGCATTGGTCTCGCGCACATATATGCGCATACTACGCGACTATATCATATATTACAACAAAAACTCGTTTTTTGCAATGATTTTGCACCATCATTTTGACTTCTTGGTAGACGGACGCATACTTTTGGATTTTTTGTTTATACCAAAGGTATGCTCATCGTATTCGTGCGGTCTATCATCATCTATATCTTGCTGTTGGTTATCATGCGCCTAATGGGCAAGCGCCAACTCAGCGAACTGCAACCGTTCGAGTTCGCCATCACTTTGATTATTGCCGAATTGGCGTGCATACCCATGGCCGAAGTGCAAATTCCTCTCATCTACGGCATTATTCCCATTTTTACCCTGTTTGTGGTGCATCTTATCATCACCAAAATCGGCAGCAAAAATCTGCGATTCAACAAGTTTCTCAACGGCAAACCCATCGTCATCATGACGCCCAAAGGCATTGATATGCGCCTACTCAAAGAGTTGGATATGAACGTTACCGACCTTTTGCACGCGTTGCGCGCCGCCGGCTATTTCTTCCCCAGCCAAGTGGCCTATGCCATACTCGAAACCGACGGCAAATTGTCGGTGTTGCCCAAAGGGTACGCGGCGCCCCTTACCGCCCAAACGGCGGGCATAGACAGCGAGCCCGTGTGTATGTCCTACCCTGTGGTATGCGAGGGCGTGATACAGCACAACTATTTGTCTTTGGCCGAGGTGACCGAAGAGCAAGTAGAAGCGTTGCTCGGGCGCTACCAACTCGATGCCAAAGACGTGATGCTGCTGTCCGTAACGGGGGGCGACGAAGTATTTTTGCAACCCAAGCAGGGCGAGGTGATCATCACCCGACTGCAAGACGAAGCGCAAGACGACGCCTCCGCGCCCGACGAGGTGGATAGATGAAACGCACCGTATTTGCCATAGTCATCATCGTGGTGATGTTGGCGGCGGGTATAGCCGAGCAGATATATCTGCACCACTTGTTTGCCGAGCTCAACCGACAAACCCAAGCCATATCGCTGTCGGTAGGAGCGGACGACTTGCCCCGCGCCCTCGAACAAACCGCCGACTTGCAACGGTGGTGGGAAAAGCGCAAACATTTTCTCGAAGCCATCGTCAGCCACAACGAAACCAAAGAGGTCACCCTGCGCATTGCCGAACTGCGCGGCTATATAGCCATAGACGACCGCAAGAGTGCCTATGCCACGGCGGCCATTTTGATGGAAACCTCCACCAACCTGCCACATCTATTGGGCTTTTCGTGGGATACGGTGTGCTGAATGCCCCATATGCGACAATGCACGAAAAAATCGAGGCAAATAGCCTCGATTTTTTACTGGAACCAAACGTTTTAGTTGTTGGGGTTATACTCGATGACGGCGTCATCCGCATAGTCGCGCGCTTGGCGCAACCCATCCAAACAAGCCGACTGCGAGTCGTACATTACGCTGTTGAACACGCGACCACGCGTGCGCAAAGTATAGAAGAATTTGTCGTCTACGGTGGCGATGACGGCCTCGCCCCCTTGGATAGCGGTGCGGTAGGCGTCCACTGCCTTGATCGCCATCTCGTAGCTTTTGTAACTGTCGCTTACGCACAGCAATTTGCCGCTGGCGGTATAGTACATAAAGCGGAACGTTCCGCTATCGGTATTAATGACGAATTTGCCCTCGCCGGACGCGCGCTGTTCGCGCTCTTTGCGTCCCTCTTTCGCCTCGCCGGTAGCCAACAAATTGGTCACTTGGTCTTTGCGCAGAGGCGTTACGTCGCGGAATTGATTGCGCATAGCGTCCTCTTTGGCCTCGATGGCTTCGGCAGAATCTATCTTTTGCACGTAGCGCGGATTGAGTTTGATGAGGTTGAGTGCGATCAAAGCGTCGTCGTCTTTGTACGCCAGATCCTGGGTGTAGTCGGCCATACCGTACGCCGACTTTTTGGGTATGTGGTTGTCGTCGGCCAATATTTCGATAAGGCGCAGTGCGCGGCGGCACGACAGGTCGGATTTGACGCGCATCATCATAGGCGTTTGCACGTATTTGCGCACGCCGGACACGTCGCGATGATGCACTTTTTTCACGTCGAAAGCCGCGGGATCGAGGGCATAGAATACGCACAGCGTCTTGCCGCCCATGCCCAAGCGCACGTAGGTGCGCCTACCGTACATATAGGTCTCGCCGCCCCAATTCTCTTTGACGCGCATCTTGTCGTAACTCAACAACCTATTCTTTATCAAAGAATAAAATTCTTTGTTTTCTTTGCTGCCTTGTATCAATTTGCTACGGAAAGAGCGGCGATATTTCGAGCCCAAAATGGCCTCGTCCACCTTTTCGTCCGTCGTTTCATCGTCGTCCGCTTCCAGCGAGGCCAGCACTTCTCCCTCGTCCTCGGCGTCCTCCTCTTCTTGCCAATCGTCAAAGTCGCCTCCAAAGTCAAAGTCGCCGTAATCGTGGCTGGCTGCGGTCATACTGTCCAACAATGCGTCGTCCGCATTATCTTGCGGCGTGCTCTCCTCCGCGGCTTGTAATACTTCCACCTCTTCGTCCGAGGTGTCGCTGTCGACGGCTATGGCCATAGCGGCCACGGCTGCGCTCTGTTGGGTGGGGATAAGGTCGGGAATGTCTTGCTCACCGCCGTCCATCGCGATCTCTTTTTGCTCGCTGCGCACCAAGGGTTGCTCCTCTTGCTCGACGTCTTGCACCAAGTCGTCTTGGCTCAATTCGCGTCCTACCGCCGCACCCGAATGCACCTCGTCTTGCGCGCTGTCGGGGCGGCTCGTAGGTTGCGCGGTTTGTCCGTCCTCTCTATCCTCTACGATAGGCTCGTTGGTACCGTCCTCGGTCTTGTTTTCGGCCGCGTCTGCCGCTTGTTGCTTGACGACCGCTTCCTCTTTTGGGCTTTCTTGCACGGTTTGGTCGAGGCATACGCCCTGCGACTCCATTTCTTTGGCCACCATCAACTCAAAGTCGTCGGGACGGCCTTTTTTCTTTTGGTTGCGTTTGCCGCACACGGCGCCGACCACGCCGCCCACTACGGCCAAGCCCAAAAACACGCCGCCCACCGCCGCTACAGGGCCGGGCAACGCCATCGCAATCAAGGTAGAAATGCTTGCAGACAACAGTTTGACGAAAATCATCATATCCTCCGCTTTATGTATATATCTCATAGTATGATAACACAAGTTTACACTTTTGGCAATACCTATCTCGCAAAATGCGCCAAAACACTTAACAAAACGAGGGTATTTTGCTATAATCGTGCTATGATCACACGCATCGTAGACCAACAACATATTGCCGAAGCGGCTAACATCATACGTTCGGGCGGCTTGGTCGCCTTTCCTACCGAGACGGTGTACGGATTGGGTGCCAATGCATTTGACGCAAAGGCCGTCGCCGCCATCTTCGAGGCAAAAGGCAGACCGCAGGACAACCCCCTCATCGTGCACTTGGCCGATTTTGCCGCGCTACGCGAAGTCGTCAAGGACGTGCCACCGCTTGCCCTCACGCTATACGAAAAGTTTTGCCCGGGGCCGCTCACGATGATCATGCCCAAAGGGGACAAGGTGCCCGATGTCGTTACGGCAGGGCTACAGACGGTAGGCGTCAGGTTTCCGTCGCACCCCGTGGCGCGCGATCTCATCGCCCGTTCTTGTCCCATCGCCGCGCCCAGCGCCAACGTCAGCAAACACGTCAGTCCCACCACCGCGCAACACGTCTATGACGACCTGGCGGGCAAAATTCCGCTCATCTTGGACGGCGGCACGTGTCAGGTAGGCATCGAGAGCACCATCATAGATCTTACGGGAGATATACCCACCATTTTGCGCCCCGGCGCCATCACAAAAGAGATGCTGTCCGAGGTGTGCATGGTGGCCACCCATTCGGGCGAGGTCAAGGTGGCACTGGCACCCGGCATGAAGTACGTGCACTATTCGCCCAAGTGCGATTGCACCATGTGCAGCCCCGACGAAATAGCCGCGGTCTACGCCCAAAGCGTGGCAAACGGCTGCGACACGGTGGTTTTGGCGCAACGCTCCACCCTCGAAAAACTGCCTATTTCCGTGCAATCCATCAGTTTGGGCGACAGTCCCACTGCCATCATGCACGAGTTGTACGCCGCTTTGCGCGAGGCGGAAACCAAGTATCGGCTCATCATCATCGAGCGTTTTGAGGAGGTGGGCGTGCTGTATTCGGTGATGAACCGCGCCAAAAAATCCGTCAATCTCAAATAAACGAATCCCTTTGTATACGCAAAAACGACGCCCTTTCGGACGTCGTTTTCTTGTTGCATTCTATTCGTTCTTTTTGCGGCGTTTGGGCTTGCTTTCGGCGGGCACCTCCTCTGTAGCGGCGGCGGGCAACAGTTTTGCCAAATACTGCCCCGTGTAACTGCGCGGCTCTTTGGCCACCTGCTCGGGCGTACCCGTGGCCACGATAGTGCCGCCCTCGTCACCTCCCTCGGGGCCGAGATCCACGATGTAGTCGGCCACTTTGATGACGTCCAAATTGTGTTCGATGACCAATACGGTATTACCGCCGGCGGTCAGGCGTTGCAATATCTGCAACAATTTGCTGACGTCGGCCGAATGCAGACCCGTGGTCGGCTCATC
>CAMPCZ010000008.1 GCA_946648015.1 uncultured Clostridia bacterium | reverse complement strand
GGCTGGTTGTACGACCGCAACTGGGATTGGGTAAAGAAATTCGTTTCGCCCACTTCCTACCTCGACGAAAACGGTAACCGCGTCAACGCCTACTCGGTATTCTCCAAGTCGTTTGGCATTCCTCTCGACTTCGATACTTGGTTCAGTGGCGGCGTAACGGGCGGCCTCGATCCCAAAAACGACATCAGCATCAAGACCGGCGAAAGCGAGACCACCTTCTCCGTATCCGACATGGAAGAAGGCCTTGCACACCCCATCGTGGGCATTTCGGCCAGCCTCGGCGGCGGCGATTGGCAACTCAAAGCCGGCGGAGAAGATATTGAGCCCAATACGTCCAGCGGCTCCTCTATCTCCAACGTGACAATCGATCTCAATCCCAAGTTGGTGGGCGGTTTGCTGAGTGGTTTGCCGCAAATGGTGGCGGATTTGCTCAATAACAATTTGGGCACCAACGTCAGCGTCAACTCTATCAACAACAGTAATATGCTCTATTCGCTGTACGACGCCATCATCACCGAGATACTGCGCAACTTCGACTTCAATATCACCGACAAGAAATTCTTGGGTATCGACCTCAACAGCGTGGTCAACTCGTTGATCGATCGCTTGGTCAGCGGCCTCAAGGATACGCTCGGCAACGTGATCATCAGCATCTTGGCACAGTTGTTGCCCTTCCCCGATATCACGCCCGACACCACTTGTCAGGCCATCATCGTGTTTGATGACAACAAGGTCAACAGCACCGATTACAGTATGTTGCGCAAGATCATTCTGCGCGTAGAGACGCCTACCATCGGCGAGCATTGGTGCGTTGTCATCACCAACAAGGGCATCGAGATGTCCTCGGTGGCGCTGCCCATCACCGATGGCAACGGCAACGTAACGCACTATGCCCACTTCGATACCGACCTGGACGAGAACACCGACAAACGCACGATAGTGGACGTGTTCGATCTCGATCACAACAAAGACGGCGTAGTGGATTATATGGAGAACTTGCCCACGATGGCCACCATCGACAAGTGGGTCAACGTGCCCGAGAACGGCTCTAGCACCGCCACCGCCAACACGGCGGGCGGCAACATTCAGGTGTCTTGGAGCGACGCCATCTTCCAAGTGGTGCCCTACGAATATTTCGACGGCGCCGACGAGAGCAAGGGCGTGTACTACGTCGAGGGCTACATCCTCAACGACGTGCACACCGTGCGCGTAGAGGTACCCGCCACCGCCGCTCGTTTGGTCAAGTTCACCGAGCGCACCAACGATGATGGCACCGTAGTGCGTACTCCCGTCATTTCGGGCACTAACCTCAGCTTCCCCTTGCGTCTGGAGGCGTACGAGGTGGACGACTTCATCAAGAACTTGCCCTCCAAGATAGAGGTAACCTTTAGCGATGGTAATGGCGAAGGCACCTACGTCAAGAGTTTCGATGGCACTGCGGGTACGGGCAACGCCATAGTCGATTGGGACGCCACCGACCTCAGCGACAGCTTCCAAGGCGGCAACTATACGCTGCATCTCACCTTTGGCGACGGCAAGACTGCCAACTACAAGGTGGATATCCCCGTGGCCGTCAACGCCAACAAACTCAACGGCGTCAGGTTCATGGCGGGCGATACCTACGAGGAAAGCACTGCCAACCTGGTGTTCGGGCCTTATGACAAGATCGAATTGCCCAGCAAGGTGTGGGCTATATTCGGCAACAGTCAACCCGCGGTGTACAACATTCGTTGGAACGTGTCGGCCGAGCAAATAGTGCCCACCTACACGGGTGCCAAGTACTACGTGAGCGCCACCATCGGCAACATAGACGTGGGCTACTATCTGTACGAGGGTATCAAGATCGAAATCACCTCGCACATAGTAGAGGACTACAAGTTGCGCAATACCGCGGGCGAATACGTCGATCTCGACCTTACCTTCGACCCCTATCACATGACGGGCAACAGCGAATTGGTGGATAGCAAAAACGTCGATATGTATCCGCGCACGTTGTGGATCAAGTACAGCGACACCACCGACTACGTGGAGACCCGCGTAGAGTGGGCTTTGTCCAACGTGGTCAACAACTATGCCGGCGGCACCACCGCCGCGACCTTCCGCATTACCGACGATGACGAAGACGCTTTGGAGCGTATTAAATTGGCCGGCCGCCAGGCCGTGGAGGTGCCCGTCAACATTATGGACGCCACCATCGATAGCCTGACCAATATAGAGGGTCTGTCCACCAATATCGACCCCTTGTATCTGTTGTACGTGCGCTACGATGGCGACGATATCGTGGACTACATCGAGTATTCGGAGACGGCTACCCGCTTGTCGAGCGTGGTGGGCAAACTGGAGTTTGACCTCACTTCGCCCAACTGCAACTACGATTTGTTGGCCGAATTCGTACCCGCTTTGGTGGTGTACGACATAGACAACCATCGCATCGTCGACCCCACCAACCCCACCGACCCCAACTGCTATCCGCGCGATATCACCGTTACCTACAAGAACGGCACGCAGCACACCTTCAGCGCCATTGTCGAGCGTACCTTGACCAATGCCGACGGAGACGCGGGCGTAACCTACGGTTACGACAACGAGGGTGGCGTCATTTGGTCGAAGGGAACGGTGTCGTTGCATTATGCGGGCGGCTCTTACTTGGCGCAGTTGACCATAGGCAGCACGGGTGGCGGTTATCAGGTGATCAACGTGCCCATCAACGTCGTCAACCGCACCATCGACTCCATCAACTTGTCCGCGGTGCGTCAGGACTACGTGTTCAACCCCTACCTGTACACCGACTATGCGTTGAATGAGGCTCTCTATCCCGTCAACGGCATGAATTTGGCCGCGCTGTTGTTGAGCGCAGCCGGCGAACGTAGCAAGGTCATATTTGCCCATGCCGCCGCCAACTACTATCCCATCGACTGGGATCTGTCCGCCATTCGTTCCTCCTATAAGGGTGACGAAGACGCGGGGACCAACGCCGTGTACAACGCCGTGGCCAAGATAGGCAACGCCGTGGCGGGATATCAATACGTCAACTTTGCCGTAACGGTAGAACGCAAGGTGATCATGTCGGTGTTCGACGTGTCCACCTATACCTTCGATCCCTACGGCGCGATAGACGCAATGGATATAAGCATCTATCCCACCGAGCTGGGCGTGCGCTTTGAGGACTTGACCACCTTTACGTTCAAGAACGTAACTTGGGATTTGACCGAATTGAGCGCTATATGGAACCACGAGGGCGGTAGTTGCCATATCTATGCGCGCATAGGCAACGCCGTGGGCGGCTATCAAAACTACGCCGTACCCGTTACCGTGCTCAACCGCACCATAGAGAGCTTCCGTCTCAACGCCGCCGAAACCTTGGTGTTCGACCCCTACGGCATAGACGAGAAGTATTTGTCCAGCGACCCGCGCTTGGCGTCCTCCTATCCCACCGAGGTGGAAGTGGTGTATTCCAACCAAACTTCGGGCACCGTGTCGGTACAATGGGATATCAACAACGTCATCAACAACTACGTGGGCTACAAGAGCCGCACGATGGCGGGCGACGAGGTGCTGCATTGGTACCGCGACTATGTGGTAACGGCGCACGTAGGCAACGACCGCGTGGGATATCAGGACTATCAACTGAGCGTGCGCGTGCTCAACCGCGAGATAGACAGCCTCGATCCCTCCAATGTGACTATAGATCCCTATAGCGCCACCAACTTGACAGGCACCGTCAAAGTGCGCTTCAAAGACGGCACCACGGGCGTGATGAGCGTGGAGTGGACCAACAAGAACTACGACTTGTATGTGCTTGGCCGAGACGTGGACAACAGCGCGGCCTCTATCGACGCGCGTATCGGCAATGCTTTGGGCGGCTATCAAATCTACACCGTGGGCGTAAACGTGCTCGAAAAGACAATAGACAGATTGCTCATCGGCAACGACGTCATCGCCGTGTTGGACGAGGGCGAAATGCGGGTACGCGACTTTAGCTATACCGACGAAAACGGCGTGGAATTGTACCGTGAGGATTGCTACTACGAGATCAATCCTCTTGACCAAAGCGCGCAGTTGGTGTGCGTATCTACCTATACCGTGCAAGGCGTGCGCAATAGCAGATACGTCCGCTACGACTTACCCAAGGTGGTGGTGGCGCACTTTGCCGAGGATAACACCACGCGCAACCTTACGGTATCGTGGGATCTGAGCGCCATTACGGGTGCCGACTACCACGGCAAGACCTTCTATAGCCAAGAAGTCGGCTCTACGACCGTGGGCGCCCTTATGTCTATGGGTACCGCGCGCGTGGGCTACGTCAATATGGAATTCAAGGTGGTGGTGCTCGACCGCACAGTGGCCGTAGACGGCTTGGATCGTCCCATTATCTACAAGACCTACGCGAGCGAGAGCGACAACGAGCGCTTGCTCTACATTGTCGACGACGACTTCGACTCCACCAGCTATCCCAACGTGCTCTACTTCTACTTCGGCAACAATGCTTCGGGCGCCGATAGCGTGGTGTCGCAGGTCGTGTCCTGGACCAAGGGCGACGGCAAGGCTTGGGTGAGCATAGGCAATTCGGTATATGGTACGCAGACCTTCGAGGTAAAAGTGTACGAGGTATCGAGAGACGTCAGTTACGATTCGGCCAAGGGCGACCACAGCGACCGCTTGTCGGCGTTGGCGCTCGAGTTGGCCGATCTGGCGCTTGCCGCCGAGTCCGATGCGTTGCGCACCCATATGGTGGAGATACTCAACGCCTTGGCCAACGGCACAGGCGCTCTGCAGACCTACTTGGAGGTAGCCAACAACGTGTCCAAGTTGGTGGCCGCCGAGGGAGCGGAGGACGCTTTGCGCACCTTTGCCACTCGCGTAAGCGATTTGAAGTACGACCTTATCGACATCATCACCGTCGATCCCTACAGTATCGTATTGCCCGAGACGTTGTCCGTCACCATAGGCCGCGCCAAGTTGGCCGACGGCAGCTATGTGACCACCGACGTGTGCGGTTGCGACAACCCCGCCTGCGTGGCGGCCGGTATGTGCACCGGCAGCGACGGTTGCACTTGCTGGTGCAACGCCCGCAACTACGTGATGCAGGTCGACTGGTCTAAGGCGCAGATCAACTACAACTACGATACCGCCGGTATCACCCAATACGTCACCGACGTCTATGCGGGCGACGAAGTTATCGGCTTCTACTACGTGAGCGTATTTGTAGAAATGGAGGAGCGCAAGATCAAGGCTGTGGAGAAAGACGAATTCGACGTGGATCCCTACGTTGATTCGCCCTTGCCCACCACCATCAACGTGCTGTTTGAGAATTACTCCGGCGAATTGGGCGTGGTGAGCAATATCAACAACGCGCTTAAGGTAACGCAAGCCATGATAGACGATCCCAATTCTATCGTGTACGGGCACCAAGAGTATCTCAACAACAATACCTTCTTCTACCAAGGCGGCTACTATGTGTTGACCGTCAAGGTAGGCAACCGCATCGGCGGCTATCAAGACGTGGATATGTTGTTGCACGTGGCCGATCGTACCATCGTCAACGTAACCGAGACCTACCAAGTGGGCGGCGAGTTCACGCAGACCATCACTCCGTATAGCGGCGAGGGTGGCAGCACCGCGCAGCCCGCCAATACCGTCAACGTCGTGTACCGCGACGGTACTACGGGTACGCTCAGCGTGTTGTGGACGTACGCCAATATCAACTACCACTACACCGGTTCTACTGCCAAAGCCTCGGTGTTGGTGGGCAATGCGCAGGGCGGCTATCAGACAATGACCGTCAACATCGTGGTCAACCGCATGGTGGCCGACGCCACGGGGCATATGGCTCTCAATGCGACCACGGGCGGCTACACCGAGTTCTACTACAACCCCTACGTCAGCACCAACCTCATTCCGCAATATCTCAGCGTCAACTTCGGCGGCACGCCCTACGTCTTTGCGGTGGACGAAAGCAATTTCCGCATCAAGACCCAAAACATCAACTACGCAACCGAAGTGGTGGAGGCCAGCGTGCGCGTCGGCAACGTTCGCAGCGGCTATCAATGGGTAGACGTCGCCATTCGTGTGGACGACACCGCCATCAACGCCATTGGGGACAAGACCGTGAGCGTCTATCCCTACACTTCGCCTCTTACCGTGCGTACGCAGAACGGCGAGCGCGTGCTCTACTATGGCAACGAGCCTCTGACCGTGGACGCCTATCTCGGCGCGAATCGCACGGCAGTCAAACTCAACGTAGCTTTGGCGGAGGACTTCATCTACGATTACCAAGGCTTGTCCGGCGTGCGTAGCGTCAAAGTCAAAGTGGGCAATGCGTTGGGCGGCTACCAAGACTGCGACAAAGATGGCAATAACCTCTATATCAAGGTGCGCGTAGAGAGCGAGATATTCGACAACGTGGACGTGCTCGACCGCTTCGAGTCCGTGATGACTGCGGGTCGTATGAGTCCCTACGACGTGCCCGAGTTGGTGGGTAGCACCGTGCAAGCCATGCTTGGCCAAACCGCTACGCCCGTTATCGTGAAGGCGATCGGTTTCGAGGACGCTGTGGGCGGCAAGGGCGAGTTGACCACGCTTGGCTACGACGAGGGCAACACCTGCTACGTCAAACTGTTGGTGGGCACCGACGTGGGAGGCTATCAATGGGTGTATCTCAAGAAGAACGGCGCGCTGTTTGCCGTAACCTTCAACGCCGTAGGCATAGATATGACCTCGGCGGCGTTCCTCGCCCAATTCGCAACCCGCGTAGACCCCTATCAGTACACGTTGCCCACCGCTATCGTGATGGATGGCGTCAGCTACAAAGTGCGCTTTGTCAACGCGGATACCGGCGCTCTCATCACCGATGACGACATCAACTATGCCGGCGGCACCATTCGCGTATTGGCGCAGATAGGCACCGAGTTGGGCGGATATCAAAACTACTACTACACCTTGCGCGTGTATCAAAAGGTGATTGCCGATACCAACGTCGGCACCATCAGCGTCAATCAATTCAACCGCACGCTCGTATTGCCGTACGGCCCCGTGAACGTTACGTATATGGACGGCACCACCGGCACCTTCGTGTTGCCCGCCTACAGCGCGACCATCAGCGCCGAGGGTATGCAGTACGCCTTTGTTGACAAAGTGCTGGGCTCGGATAGCGAGGGCGGCTGGGATCTAAGCGACGTCGATCTCTCGCTTGCGGGCGGCAACTACTATGCGGTGCTGTACGTCGGCAACCAAGTGGGCGGCTACCAAGCGGTAAGCGTGCGTGTGCGCGTGGCGACCAAAGCGTTGGACGAGACCGCCGCCGTGCGTTACGTGCAGAGCGAAACGGCGGATAGCGTTACCTTGGCACCCTTGACGGATATGACCGTAGGTCGCGGCGAGTACTTTACGTTGCCCACCGATCTGTGGCTGACCATGCAAGACGGCACCACCTTGCGCGTGGCGGCCGAGTGGAACAAGATACGCTACGTCGACGCCAACGGCAATACGGTTACCTTGGCGGATTGGACGCCCGACGATATGTATCGCCTGTACGACGAGGGCGTGGATACCTTTGCCTTGGTCAGTACCGTGTACGGACAGGAGTTGTCCATCAATCTCTACGTATCGGCGCTGCGCGTGGTGAAGGGCGACGACTTTGCCGCCTACTACAGTGTGCGTCGCGGTAGCAACATCGGCTTGCCCACCACTATCACCCAAGAGGTGTACGTGATGACTGCCGACGGTACGCAAAGCGTCAAATCCACTACGTACGACATCGTATGGAACGTGTTGCCTCGCCTCAATATCACCGACGAATATCTGTTGAGCGCGTCGGTTGACGGCGACGGCGTGATGTGGACCAGATCGGTGCCCGTATACGTATACAGCAGTTATATCTATCAATTCGTCAACTTTGCGGAAGGCGACGGCAACGTCAACGTGGCGGTAGGCGACGACATTACCCCCAACGTGTTGCCCGCCATCAACGTGAAGGTGATGTACGGCACGGATACCTACGAGGACGAAGTGCATCCGTCCTGGGTGTTGATCCGCTCCATAAGCGCCGACGGCGTGGTAACCGATTACGACGCCGACGTAACGCCCAACAACTTTGCTATAAGAGCCATCGAAAAGGATACGCAATACGTGTTCCGCGCGCTCACCATCGACAAGAACGGCAACTTGTTGTTGCACCAAGGCACCGGTGCCGCGTTGATCGCCACCGTAACGGTGACCGATCGCATCGACCTTGCCGACAAGATCGCATTCCTCGGCGTCAAGACTCGCACCGTAGGCGATGTGGAAGAGCAATATGCTACCGGCGTATACGGCAGCACAAAGGGCTACGTGCCCTACGTGTTGGCCGACAACGACGTGGAAGTGTACCGCGTGCTCTACCGCAACGTAGCCACAGGCAAGACCTATGTCAAGACCTTGGTGGACGGCGTGTTGGTGGGCGATGCCGAGCCCGCCGACGCAGGCGAGTATAGTTTGACCGTCGGGTTGCGCTACGTAGGCGCATTGGAAGGCGAGGCCGTCGAGATCGCTTACGTCATCGAGAAGAAAGACATCAGCAGCTCTATTCTCATCTCGCGTACCAACCGTATCTATCGCATGGAGGGCGGCGTAGCCGTACCTGCCGAGGTGGAGGCCGCCGTTAGCGGACACCTTGCCGACGTGATGGTGGAGTACAAGCGCTCGACCGATGCCGACGACGCCTATACCACGGTAGCACCCGGCGAAGTGGGTGTGTATACCGTGCGCGTAACGGTGGTATCCGACAACTATCGCGGCGTCAAGATGGATACTCTGACCATCTCGCGCGCCATCAACGCCGTGTTCCATACGAGCGCCGGCACCACCGTCAGCACGTCGGTGGGTATCAATAGCTACATCAACGATAGTGCCATCACGAGCATTTCGATGATAGACGACGACCATATCTCGGTCTGGTACTATCTCAACGCCGAGGGCAAACCCGTAGTGTTTAGCGTGTACGACCGCGTTAGCGCACAACAAGTGGGCGACGCCTCTCGCGTAGACTTCTACGAGGCGCGCGCGTCTATCGAGATAGACGGCGCTACGGGCATTGCCACCGTGCGCATGCAATATGCCTCCGTCGCGGCGGTAGAAGTCTTTGACGGCTACGAGATAGAGTATCTCAAGGACGCTACGTCCTATGTAGTCAACCGCAACGGTGCGTATAGCACCTATCCCGCGGGGTTCGACGTTTCGTCGCCCGCCTTGGCCGCCGGCACCTACACCATCAAGATAACGGTGTACAGCGGCAATGCCTCCGTCTCTTGCGAACAGCAAGTGGTGGTAGACTGATACAGTCGCTCCCAAGCCCGCCCGCGGGTGGGCTTGGGGCGTAAAATCGAAAATAATTGCCTTTGGCATTATATAGACTTGATTGCGATAATCTAAGGAGAAGATTATGAACAAGAAGATAATGATTTTGACAATAGTCGTCATACTAGCGTGCGCCGTACTGTTCGTAGGCTGTGTCGCCACGGCCTCCGACTATGCGCCCACGCAGCCGGTATCTGCCGACATCACTCTTGCCGCCGACTATGCGTTGGCCGATACGGGCAACGACATAGTCGTCGCGTATAGCGATTTTGTGGCGGGTGGCAGCGCGCCCTCTACGCCGGGCAGAGTGTCTACCGCGGCCGAGTTCGTGTATATGATGCGCGACACGGGCTCCACTTCGTATACGCTTGCCAACGACTTTTACGTTACGGCTCTGATGTGGGAGGTGTTGTCGGACTACACCACCCAACGTATGATAGACATCAACGGCGCATATACCGAGACCGTCACCAGAGACGGCGTTGAAGTCGTGCTGGATAAGAAACACCGCATCACCTATGCGCCCAATATCGACAACGACACCGCCATTTTGAGTACCAGCGCGTACGGCGGCCTGTTTGCGCAATATGCGGGCACAATGCGCAACGTTTCCTACCGCTTTGCCGGCAAGATGGAAGTCAACGTCAGCAAATTGTCTACCAAGGTCATCTACTACGGCGGCTTGGCGGGCAAATTGAACGGCGCGGCATTCAGCAATTGCGAAATCGTGCAAAACGGCGTGATCAGTTGCTATGCCAATACCACCGACGCCACGATATATGCGGGCGGTATCACGGCTTGGCTCGACGGCGTCAATATCTCCGATTGCACCATCGTGTCCAGCGGCACCGTCAACACGGCTACCTATATGGACAACGGCGATTCCGTCTCCTCCTCGCGCAAATGTAAGTTGTATGCGGGCGGTTTGGCCGCGCTTTGCCTCAACAACGCTACCATCTCCAATAGCAAGTTGACGCTTGGCGGCTCCGCTCTTACCTCGGATAGCGCCGTAGAAGACGACAAGAGCTACAACGACGACAGTTATGTATTGCCCGCGGGCGGTATGTTCGCCTTGGGCGGCTCGCTCAATATGAGCACTTGCGATATCATCATCTCCACTCGCGTCAATTCCTCCGGCTCGCAATATACCGCCAAAAACGGCGTTATCGCGGGCGGTATGTTCGGCTTGGCGGGCACCTACCCCACCGGTACCGGCACCTCAGATTCGGCGTTGCGCGTATATAGCAACGTCATCACGCTGTCCTCTACCATATCGGGCGTTACCTCGCGCGAACACAAGGATTCCTCCTTCTTCGGCCTCATCGGTGAGGACGCCGAGGGCGGCAGCGTCTATAGCGGCGGCATCGTGGGGCGCTTTACCAAGGCGTTGGATCACAACAGCACCTTTAAGGATAACGCCATTCTATACTATGCCACCATCACCGAGTCCGCCAAGTATGATCCTACCGACGGACACAGTTATTACGGCTACCTCAGCGGCAATATGCCCAGCGTATTTCAGGAATGGAACGACGGCAATATTTGGACGGTGTTGACGGGCGACGAAGAGACAACCAACATCAACGTGCGCCAATCCTCCAATAATGACGGCAGCGAGAGCAACAGTTGCGGAGACATCGGCGTGTTGATGGTGTTCGGCGGCGGCAACGTCAAGGCCGAGATAGAAAATGGCAAGCTGCAATTTGCTGCCAATCAGCAATACAGCCCCTTCAAAGACTGGTACGCCAATTTGACGTCGCCTTTGCCCTACACTCGTAGCGCGGCTTATCGCACCGGCGAGGTCAACAGCGAGCAGAAGACCGACGTCTACGGCAATCCGTATACCAAATACATCTTCCGTCCCCAAACGGGCAGTAAAACCGTTTTTGCCGTGTTTCTCACCGAAGAGATCAAAGACGCAGGCTCCTTTGTGCAATGGACGGAGGAGATGAATTCGGGCCTCAATAAGCCTTGGATCGTAGCCAACGTTACCGATGATATCACCGTCGTTCGAGGTGTGAATATCGTCAACGACTTCTATGGCAAATTCTACGGCAACGGACACACCATCACCTTCCAAAACTCGGTGGAGATGAGCGCTGTCGCCAATTTGACCACCGCCGAGATGAATACCTACTTCGGCACGGCCGAGGGGGACGATACCACCCTGACCGCGGCTGTGGCGGGCATCTTCCGCGTGGTGCAAACGGGTGCGGTGGTTACCAACTTCGATCTGGTGTTTGCCGGCAGAATGTACGGTGGCACCTATGCCAACGACGCGGTGGAGTCCTATGTGGCCGCAGGCTTCTTGGCGGGCATCAATATGGGCACTATCTCGCACGTCAACCTTACCGTGCCGCAGGCCGGTCAACTGCTGGCAGTGGCCAAGACCAAGGCCATAGGCGGCGGCTTGGTGGGCGTCGACAGCGGCAACGTGGCCAATATCACAGCCTCTATACAGGGCAACTACAGCGTAAAAGCCGCCGGCCCCGAGTTGGGCGGCGTCATCGGCCGCTGCAATAGCAACACGACCAAAACCTATGCCAACTTCAACGTAGACGTCAAGGGACAGTTGGAGGGCTATATCAACGCCGCTTCGGGCACTACCTCTATCGTGGGCGGCTTGGTGGGCTACAACGCCGCTTCGTCCGGCTTGGCCTTGCAAGACGTGATAGTCAACGTGCACGACAAGAGCAATATGGGCGGCGACGTGTTGGTCAACAACTGCATTCATAACATACAGAACTATGGCGACATGATGGAAGAGATAGAAGAGTTCAAGGTGGCGAGTTCCACCATCGAGGACTTGCGCCTTATCTCCTCGTATGCCAACGACTTGGGCGTGGCATCGGTGAGCACCGAAGCGTTGGCCGAATTGCGTTCGTTGCTTTCCACCGCCGAGTCGCAAATGACGGCGGGTACGCTTACCCAAAAATGGTTTGATCAAAACGTCAAGGCGTTGGCGTCCACGCTCGACTGCAACGCGCCCTGCGACAGTTGCAAAGAAAAGGGTAAGCGCGCCTATTTCGTGGCCGGTAGCGCAGGCAACTTCGGCCTGACGCGCGTGTGGGCCATCGGCAGCTACAAGCAATATCCCGGCGACGACAGTTTTGGCGTCGGCACCAACTATATCACCTATTTCGGCACCGCGCAGACGTTGCAACAGGCTATAGACGCCAAACTCAATATGATATTTGTGCGCAACGGCACCGCCGAGGGTAGTTTCGAGGGCGGCGCGTATCGCTTTATCGTACCTTTGGAGGATAGCGCGCACGTGTTTACGGGTTGGTACGTAGACTACAACCATACCGTAATGGTGGACAACAAGTATTTGTCGGGCAGTGCCTTTACGCCCGGCGACCAAGCGGGCAGCGTGTGGTACAGCCGCGTTATCAACAGCATGATAACCACCAACGACGAGTTGGACGTGTTGGCCTCTACCACCAACGCGGGGCAGACTTACAACGAGGTGACCTTTACCTTGGGTTGCGACGTGGTGGCCAGTGCCAACTTCAAGCCCATCGGCACCGAGGCACACCCCTTCCAAGGCACCTTCGACGGCAAAGGTTATAGCGTGTCCGTCAACGGATTCAACGCCTCTTATGACGCCATCGGTTTGTTCGGGTGCTTGGGCACTTCGGGCACCGTCAAGCAACTGACCGTCAAAGTGCGCACTTCGGGCAACCTCAACGGCAAGACCTGGGGCGGCATCGTGGGGGTCAACTACGGCGTGGTCGGCCAAGATTCGCAAAACGAGCGCGTCAAGACCGAGATCTACTGCTACGTAGACGGCGCGCTGGTCGCGGGCGGCATCGTAGGCAAAAATATGACGGGTGCTTTGGTTCAAAACACCGAAACCGTATTTGTGGGCACCCAGGTGGGCGGCTCGACGTACCAAGGCGTGTTGCGCGCCAACTATTCCAATGCCTCCGCCACCGCCATAGCGGGCGGCGCAGTAGGCCACAATACGGGCGTAGTGCGCAACTGCAAGGTAACCTGCAACATTGCCGATATCGACGAATACGAGTTTTCGGTGGCGGCTTCCAACAATAGCGGTGCGGCCTATGCGGGCGGTCTGGTAGGACTTAACGACGCGCAACTGTACAGCGGCGTGGTCGAAGTGTTCTGGGACGAAGATCGTTTCTACATAGCGTCGGCACGCGGCGCCATCGTGGCCTATAGCGCCATTTTGGTCGGATTTAATAATTCGGATAATATAGACTCGTTGTGGGCGGTGTATCAGTTGGATACACAAGGCTTTGTTACCCCCGCCGCCAATCCCCTTATCAACGGCAAAGGCAACGCCAGCGGCAATCGCATGGTGCGCTACGGCTACGGCAATTTGTCCACCGAGATCTATGCCAATACGGATACCCAACAAAAGGGCGGCAATATACAATTTGCGGCGTCGGTAGACAAAGCCTACGACGTGCCTTTCTATTCCTATACGCATTCGCTACAGCAGGGCGAGCCTGTCGTAGAGGCCGCGGGTAGCTATTATACCCCCGCCATCGGCAGCGCTACCACCGCGGGGCTGGAGGGCGCCACCTATTATGCGGTATTTGCCGACGCCGAAATCAATACCGACGCCGAATACTACAAACTGGTGGATCTGGTAAACAAAGGCTTCCAAGCCTACGTCGCCTACATATTGCGCCTCAACAGCGGTACTTCGCTCACACTGCAAGCTACCGACGCTCGCTATCAATCTTTGGGCACGACGCAATATCCTTTCGTGGGTAGCTTCGACGGCAGCGGCAGAGATATCGAAATCAGAAGCAGCGTGTCCGACTATGCCACCGTGCCTTTGTTCGGTGTGATCGGCGGCACCAGCGAGGTGAGCAACTTTACCTATACGGTGGAGCCTACCGTTCGCTATCGCCAAGGCATCGTCTATCAAGGAGAGAGCGTCGTCGGCGCCTTTGCCCACGTCAATTTGGGCGTCGTGCGCAACGTAACCGTGCGTATGCAGTCGGGCATATATGGTGACGCTTCGTATGACAACGGCTATGCCACCTATGCCGGCGGTATGGTCGGCTACAATGCGGGCCGTATCGTCAACGGCGTGGTATCGCTCAACACGGGCAACGTGGGCGGCGTAAATATGGCTGCCCGTATCTTCGGCCTGTATGCCGGCGGTATGGTCGGCTACAATGCCACAGGCGGCTGGGTGGGCAGCGAGGCCTTGTCCAGCGTGTCCTTTGTGCTGAATACCGACATTTTGCCTGCCAGCGTAGTGGGTATTCGCGGCGCGGGCGCATTGGTCGGTCTCAACCAAGGCACCATAGCCAACGCCACCGCCACCGTGCGCGGCATAGTAGGCGCACCGCTTATCTCCGATTCCAAATGGATAATGGGTGCCCGCCAAGGCGCGGCATACGACGATTATTTGGTGCCCACCACCGACGACGTCGTGTCGGTAGGCGGTATTGCGGGCGTCAACCGCGGCAGGATCTATGGTACCAGAGCCAACGTAACTTCCACCGCCGTATTGCGTGCGAAGGACGGCTATTTGGGAGGCATCGCGGGCATTAACGAAACGGGTACCATTGGCGATAGCGATGTGGACGACTCTATCAAGGTGTATTGGCAACGCACCGTCGGCGCGGATCATCCTGCGTATTGGGGCGGCGTAGTCGCCTACAGCACGGGCAGTCTGCAGGGCGCTACCGTTTCGGTCGAGGCCAACGTTGCCGCTTCGGGGTATGTGGGTGGCGTCGTCGGCCGCAATGCGGGCTACGTCAACACAGTCAATCTCAGCGTAATGAAAAACGTTCGCTTGTCCTCCACGCTCGCATCGGGCTACGTGGGTGGCATAGCGGGTTATGACAGCGGCTCTATGGTGCATTGCGCCGCCATCGTCAACGGCTATCTCGGTAGTGCCGTATCGGGCTATGTGGGCGGCTTCGTCGGCTATAGTGCGGGCGCGGTGCGCAACAGCTACGTCATTTTGTACAACACCATCGAGTCCGCCACCGCGCAGGGCTTGGCCACCGCCGCTACCGCGGGTGAGTACATAGACGGCGAACCCAAGGCCTATGGCGACAACGCATGGGCGGTTGCCTTCAATAGCGACCGCACTTTGGCCAGCACTTCGCCCGATAGCGGGTTTAACGTGCTCAAGATAGTGGCCCCCGAGATGGTTTCGCCCACAATGGTGAAATATACCACGCGTACCGCACTGCGCTTTACTTCCAATATCACTTCGGGCTTGGTGTGGTATACCGATATCAGCACCTTGCAAAAAGATACCTCAAGCAGCACCGTGTTTGCGCCCGACCAAGGGTTGCACGACTGCTTGTATCACTTGTGCGCCTACGACCTAGAGATCGACAACGTTACCGACTTGGCCAACCTGTACACGTTCGTCAATTCGGCGGATCTCTTCAACGGCGTCATGTTCAAACTGATCAACGACATTACCGTGGGCTATGGCACCAACTTGCAACCCATCGGCAGCAACGCCTATCCCTTTACGGGCATTTTCGAGGGCGACGGACATACCGTCACCTTCCAATCGGGCAGCATCGTGGTGGGCAGCGACTACAGCGGTTTGTTCGGTCGCATAGCGGCGGGCGCCGTAGTGCGCAACTTTGTCATGCAAGTGGACGAGGGCGTGCTCATTGGCTCCACCACCAACTACGTGGGTGCTTTGGCCGGTCGTATAGACGGCCGCGTCGAGGGCGTGGCCATCAATGCCGTCAGCGCGCCTCATAGCAGCAAAGAGGGCGCATCGGTGGGTACGTTGGCCGGTTATATCGGCGCAACCGCCACCTTCGACAACGTGTGGGCCGTCGGGTACAATAGCACGGTGGATGCGGCTGCCGGCGAGGATCATAGCGCGGGTGCCTACAACGTTTTGATGGTGTACGGCAGCGGTATCATGCGCGTGGTGCGCATGGACGGCGACTGGACCAACCGCGGCGTAATGCAATTTGATATCTACGTGGTGGACGGGCTCGAGTACTTTGACAACTGGTATTCTTCCTTTGCCAATTCCACCGTGTTCAATACGGCATCGGGCTATGGCGACGTGCGCGGCGATACCGTGGGCGCGGCCTATTTCCGCCCGCGTACCGATCTGCACTACAATCGCTTTACGGTGTCCTTTATCAAGATGCTTATCACCGGCGAGCAGGATTTCTACAATTTTGCGGCCAACATCAATACCTACGGCGTGCAAACGGGTCAATTCCGCTTTGACTTGGGGCGCAACGTTACCAGCCTTACCATAGACCTCAGCAAGATGCAACCCATCGGCACCGCCGCACATCCCTTCCAAGCCACCTTGGACGGCAGTGTGACCTCTTTCTCCAATCCCGATACCCATGCCTATACGCTGGTGCTCAAGGGTGCGGTGCAAGACGCCGACTATAGCGGTCTGTTCGGCTACATCGGCGAGGGAGCCACCATACGCAACCTGGTGGTGCGCGCCGACAATGCCAACGCTCAGAGCATAGGATATCGCGAGAGTATTTATACCGGTTTCTTCGCCGCCTACATTCAAGGTAGCGCCGCCAACCCCGTTACGCTCGAAAACGTGGTGGTTGGCGTGGGCAAAAACACCACCCTCATCAACAGCCACCAAGACGCCATCGGCGGTATGGCCGGCTTGTGGGGCAACCATATCGACGTGCGCAATTCGTGGGTGATATTGCCCGAAAACGGCGCATACAACGCGTTGGGTAGCAGCCGAACTGCGGCGGGCATCCAACAATTCACCGAGACGTTGGCCGAAACGTATGCGTTGGCTTTGCCCAATACCATGTATCTGTGCGGCGACGGTCTCATCAGCTACACGCACCGCCGTACCGGCGTGGTGGGCGGCAAAGTCGTGTGTAACATCGGCTTCGAGTTGACGAGTAGCGACAAATATCCTTTGGGATTTATCGAAAAATCGCAAATGGATATGCAAGCCGCTACGCTATCGCGCACCATGACCGCTACCTTGGAGGACGGTTACGTCAGCAAGGTATATTTGGCGCTTTATGTCAAGACTACGGTGGAAAGCGAGCAGGATCTGCTCAATATCGCCCGTATGGTCAACGTAGAAAACCGCAGTTATTTGGGCGTAACGTTCACTATGATGAACGATATTACACTGTCCGGCGCCGAGTGGACCCCCATCGGCGGCGCCGTGGAGACCTCGGTCGGCTCGGGCGAATATAGACAGGTAGCCTTTATCGGCGCATTCGACGGCAACGGCTATACCATCACTATGCCCGAGGGTATGACTTGCCAAGCCCAGTATGCGGGTCTCTTTGGCATTTTGTCCGATTCGGCGCGCATCAGCAACTTGCGCTTGACGACCAAAGCCGTCATCGGCTCGGGCGCCACGCAATACGCGGGCGTTTTGGCCGGCATCGACCAAGGCGCGGCTCTTTCCAATATCATCGTCGATATTGCGCAGGAGGCTGCCCTCAACGCCAATATGTCCACTTCGCGCGTAGCAGTCAACAGGGCGCTTACGTACGACGTCAACGGCAACGTAACCAACTATTCCGACGTCAACAAGGCGCACAACGTGTGGGTGCTCAACCGCAACAGCCGCTATAGCGCCGAGCAAAACGAGGCGGAGCAAGCCTTCTACGATACGGTGGAAGACGAGTGGAGCGGCACTTTCAACGGCGGCGTCAACGTGGTAACGGTCATTGCCAACGGCACGGTGGATATCGCTTTCGTTCGCACCGGCGCCGCCATAACGGGCGTGCGCTTGCGCAATGCCGCCGCCAGCAACAAACCCATCAAAATGTGGTACACTGCGCCCAACGGCGTGGTAACCGCTTACGACACCTTGCGCGACTATGACGAAGACACGCACACCTACACCTATCGCAACGAGTATATTTCGGATGGTTCGGAGCAAGGGCTGGTGTTGTATGCTTCCTTCCTCAACGAGTATATCTCTACAGTGGAGGATCTGATCGCCTTGTCGCAAGACGTAGCCGTGGGGTGCGATCTGTACGGGCTCACCTTCTATTTGGAGGAGGACGTGCAGATATCGGCTGCCGCCATCGACGCAGGCTTTGTGTCCATCGGCACCGCTACAACGCCGTTCTCGGCCACCTTCGACGGTAGAGCGCATAGCATTACGCTTGCCGCCGACGCCGTTATCGAGGGCAATACCGCGGGTATTTTCGGCGTGCTGGGCGAGTACGGCACCATTCGCAACCTCAAGCTGGATCTGAAGGGCACCATCGGCCGCGCCGATTATACCCCCCGCGAGGTAGAAGCTGGCAAAGTCAACAGTATGTATGCCGGTGCTATCGCCGTGAGCTACGGCACGTTGGATTCGGTGATCATCGACGCCACCGCGCTGACCGTTCGCGCGCTACAATACGGGTATGCCGCGGCCAGCATTGCCTACGACTATATCAACTACTACACCAACACTTGGTTGGTCGTCAACGCCGACAACGATCTGGCATTCTTCGGCGAGATCCGCGGCGGTACCGACAGCACCGTCAACGTGTTGCGCGTGGTGGGTATGGGACGTGTGGCTTCCACCCTTGAGGCGGTCGGCGACAACTACTACGTGCGCTTTGCCAACGACGAGGGCTATACGCAGTTGATCGACGGCGTGGAATACAGCTATACCGTGCGCGGTTGGTACAGCAACTTCAGCGAGGATAACCAACTGTCGCAGGCGCTCAACGTTACCGCCCTCAATACGGGTATATCGGCGGGCGACAGCGGCAATTATCTTGCCGCGGACGACATTTTCAGCAGCCGTTTTGAGGTGGCCATCGTGTCGCGGATCATCGTCAGCGAGGCCGACCTCATCGCCATTGCCCGCGACGTCAACGTGGGTGGGTACACCTTTGAGAACACCACCTTTACGTTGGGCCACGACGTGGTGATCGAGTCGCTCGATTTCGAGCCTATCGGCAGCGCGGGTACCGCATTTATGGGCACCTTCCAGGGCGCATACAACGGCTCTTTCTACAAGATCGTGATGCGGCGCCACTCGGTGAGCGCCATTGACGGACGTTCTACCGACGCAGGCGTGGCTTTGTTCGGCGCCAACCAAGGTATTGTGGAGAATCTTATTGTCGAGTTGGCGGTGGATATCCCCACCTACAACTCGGTGGTAGGCGTCATTGCCCAACGCAACGGCGGCACCATTCGCAACGTGTTGGTGCGTTTGTACGACTTCGATATCGGTCAAGAGCAACCCGTATGCGTCTATGGTAGCACGGTGGGCGGTATCGTCGGTTACAACAACGGCACGCTGTCCAACTGCGTGGTGTACGTCGGCGCACGTTCGAGCCTCAACGCCACCTATTCGGTGGGTGGTTTGGTAGGTCAAAACGAGGGCGTGGTATTGGGTAGTACCTACGATCAATTCGACGCTTGGAAAAATAACGAAGTGGCCTATGCAACGCTACAACCTTGGTACGATACCTTTGAAAGTGAGGTCGGGTCTGCCATCACCTTGTCTTCGGTATTGCTGGACGGCACCGTCAGCGTGACCAACAGCACTTCGGGCGAAATGTTGTATGCAGGCGGTGCCGTGGGCGAATCGCGCAATCGCGCCACCATCAACCGCGTTACCGTGCGCATTGCTGCCGGCGGAAAAGTGGTAGCCTCCGGACGCAACGTAGAAGTCGGCGGATTGGCGGGGCGTTCGCTGGCCACTTTGGCCAACAGCGTGGTGATGAGCGAGGGCAGCGTGTCCTATAGCGGTACGCCCGCGTTGGCCTATGTCGGCTACTTCATCGGCAACTTGCAGGGCAGCGCGCCCAACTGTTGGCTGGTCGTGCCCGTACCCCCCACGGTAGAAAGCATCGGCAACGGCAGTTCGGTCAACGTCTTGCAAATCAACGGCAACGGCTTTATCGATACCTACATCGACGCGTCCAACAACATCATCTTCCGCGACGTAACGCCATCGACGGGCGCGGCGCTCGACGGCTGGTACGTCAATAGTGGCATACAAGTGCCCGACGACGTGGGCGGCGTGGACGGTACCAGTTTCCGTCCCAATAGCACCATAACGGGCTACACTGTCAACGTGGTGTTTATCAATACCCAAATCAGCACGGTGGACGATTTGCTCTCTATGGCCAAGACGGTCAACGCGGGCTTGTTCTCTACCGGCCTTACCTTTACGTTGATGAACGATTTGGTCGTCGACGTGGCGTCGTCGCCGCTATTCTACGACGTGACCATCGGCACCAAGACGGGTGAGCAACACGCTTTCAAGCACGTGTTCGAGGGCAATGACTATACCATTCGCGTCGTCAACAGCAACAACAGCGTTTACGGCGGCGCCTACGTAGGATTGTTTGGCTACACCGGGCAGGACGCCGTCATTCGCAACCTTACCTTGGTCGTGGAATCGGGCACCTACGGCGTTGCCGGTACCACACAGGTGTATGGCACTTTGGTGGGCGAGAACAACGGTACCATCGTCAACTGCAAGGTGTATTTGGGCTGTGTGCCCACCGCAACGGGCGCCGCGGTCAGCGAGTTGCCTATGCGTGCCATCGCCACCAAGGTGGGCGGTGTGGCAGGCGAAAACTTCGGTTCCATATCGAACTGCGACGTGATAAGTTATGCCGCCTTGCAAGCCGAGACCTCGGGTGCCAACCAATACGTTGGCGGCGTGGTGGGCAACAACCGCGGCACGGTGGGCAACGTCAATATCGTATTGAACCAGCCTTTGGGCGGCTATCGCTCGATGTTTGCCGTGCGTGGCGACGGTACCAGCTACGTGGGCGGCGTTGCGGGCAACAATGCCATCGATATCAGCAACGTGTACATCGAGTTGAATGGCATCACCATAGAATCGCACAGCGCCGTGCAAGCCTATGCGGGCGGCGTTTGCGGCAGTAATACCGGATTTATCAAGAATTCGTACGTGGCTTGGAATGACAGCGTCATTGCCGCCGATCATAGTGCGGGCGGCGTGGTGGGCACCAACAACAACAACTTGGCATCCATCTTGGTGGACTATGCCGAGGGCAGCCGCGTCAATGCGGGCGCCGATAGCGCCGTGGCCAATACCGGCAACTACGGTGCGGCCCTCAACGTGTGGGTGTACAACCGCAACGACGCGCTCAATTCCAAGAACGCCAATATCAACAATATTACCGAGGGTAACGCCGCGTTGCGGCACAACGACTATGCCGAGGTCGTGCGCGAGGGCCGCATTTACTTTGACGCCACCATTCGCGCGACGGCCGGTTTGGCCGTGTACGCAGACGCTACCACCGCGTACAAAGAGGTGCGCTTCGACGACTTTATTGCCTACAACGGCAATACGTTGCGCCTCAACACCTACAGCAATATGGTAGGCGTGAGCGTGCGTTCCGAGATCCGCAACACCATCGGCGACCAAACCGAACTCAAAGCCATTGCCCGTGCGCTCAAAGAGAACGGGCAACTCATACGCGATACCTACACCTTGGTGGACGACATCGTGGTGGACGGCGACTATACCGCTATGGGCACCGCGGCAGGGCAGGCATTCGGCGCCACCTTGGTGGGCGATATGCACAGCATCACCTTTAGCGCGGACGTTCACTTTACCAACGAGCACGCTTTGTTCGGCGTGTTGAGCGGCACCGTCAACGGCGTGGTGTTGCGCTATAACGTCAAAATGAACGACGACGGCGCGGCGGCCATTGCCGTAACCAACAACGGTGCGGTGCGCGATATCGTCATCTATGCGGGCGAGGGCGTCACCTTGCGCCATCCCACCTATGCGAGCGGCAGACCCAGCGCGGCCAATGGGCAGGTTTGGATCGTTACCGCCGAAAGCATAGCGGCCTCGTCGGTAAGCGCCGAAAATCGCTACGGCGTCATTACCATCAACGGCAACGGCACCCTCGAGGTGCGCCGCGAGGGCGGCACGCTGTTGTTCACGGCCAAGGCATTGGGTAACGTGACTACCTTTGCGGGCTACAGCAATGTCAACGTGATGCGCAACAACGTCGGTAACGAGACGGACCGTACCCAATTCAACGTGGTCACAGCCGTGTCCAACAACGATACCATGGCCTATACGGCCGAGTTCCTCAGCACCGAGATCGCCGACGACAACGACTTCGACGTATTGCTCAATCTGTTGAAGAAAGGGTACGTGGCCGCCGCTACCACCTACTATTTGGTGGACGACATTGCGGTGGAAGCCGAAGATCTCAAGAATATTACCACTTTCAACGGCGTGTTGGACGGCAACTTCCATACACTCAAAGTGTTGGGCGACGTGGACGGCGCGTTTGCGCGTTTCTCCTCGGTGTTGCAAAACTTGGTGTTGGACGCCACCGACCTGCAGGGTGAAAAGTACTTGTTTGAAAACAGCGCTACAGCTCGCCTCTCGCGTGTTGCTGTGCGACGCAACGGCGTGTACGGGTATATCGCCAATCCGTCCTTGTCGCATTTGACCTACGAATACGTGTACATTGTGTCGAGCGAGAGCACTTGCTCGCACAACGAGGGTGTGGGCTTGATCGTGGAAAACGGGCCGGGCATCTCCTTTGGGCGCAACGGCAACTTTATGCAAGCCATTGCCGATACCGAGGCAGCCAGCTACTTTGTGGGTTGGTACACGCCGGGAGCGCAATCGCCCATCAGCCGCACTACCACCCTCAACCTCAGCCATGGCACTTCGTACACGGTGCGCTATCTTGCCGCCACCATTTCCTCGGCGGAGGATCTAACGGGCTTGGCGCAAGCGGTGGCTGCCGGCTACACGTTCAATGGCGACGTGTTTACCTTGGCCGCCGACATTGAGTACGCGGGTGCCGCGGTGGGCAATAGTTCCACCTCTTTCGGCGGTGTATTCGAGGGCAATGGGCATAGCGTAAGCCTATCCGGCTATTTGTTCAATCGTTTTGCGGGCGAGGTGCGCAACGTCATATTCCGCACCGGCAATCCCGCGGGCTTCGCCAATGGTTTGGGCGGCACGGCACAAAACGTAGTGGTGGTTTGCACTGCCGCCGGCGCGCGCTTCGCCACCGATATGGCTTGCCGCCTGAATGACTGCTGGTTGATGGTGTCGTCGGCTACCGAGCCTGCCGCCAACATCAAAGTGGTGGAAGTGGGCGATCACGTCAACGTAACGCCCAAGGCAAATGGCTCGGTTTACTTCGACGCCATGGCCACCGGTAGCGAATACTTCTTGCTGTGGTGCGACAAAGAGGGCAACGTGCTCTACAACGAAGCCTATGATCGCTTGACGGCGGCCGGGCTTGCGGGCAACTACTTTGTGGTGTCCGCCGTGGACGAAATATCCACCGCGTCGCAATATGCCTACTTTGCTTTGGCCACGGCCAAGGGGTTTGACAGTCAGGTAACTCTCGCCGCCGATATTACCATCGACAGCACGGCGGGCACGCTGACGCGTTCCTTCAAACTGGATGGCGACGGCCACACCATTACGGTTGCTTCGCCTATGATCTTCAGTCAATTGACGGCGGACAGCGAAAACAGCCATATCTACAACTTGGTGTTGCGCCTTGCCGACAACGTTGCCGATTTTGTGTTGGGACGCGAGGGTAGCGGCGTATCCTACCGCACCGACATGGCCAACGTAGCCATCATGGCTCCTGCCGACTGCACGGTGCAGATGGCGGGCGACTACGACAATGTGTGGTTGATGCCGCACGGCGCAATGTGCACGATGGAGTCGCTTGCCACGCGATACGAGTCGCTGGCGACAGGCGTCAACGTGATGTACTACGACAAAGGACAACTGTCCGTAGCCTTCTTGCGCGAGGGAGCCGACATTACGGCCATGCAAGCGTTGGCGGCCGAAACGGACGAACTCTACTTCTTGGGCTACTACGACGATGCCAATCACGCCGATGTCGCTTACACGTTGTCGGGCTCCGGCAAGCGTGTGCAAGCCTTCTTCGCCAACAAGACGTTGACGACGGCTGCGCAATGGACGCATGCGGCCATCGCTATGGACTTGACGGGAACGCACGGCTATGCCTTTACGCTGGGCGCCGATATAGTGGCGGGCGCAGACTTCGTGCCCTTCTCGCAATTTGCGGGTGTGTTGAACGGCGCATTCTACAGCGTGCTGGTCCGAGAGGGCGCGTCGCTTTTGGATACCACTGCCGGCGCTGGCATCGTGAGTTTGGTCGCGGGCGCCACGGTCAAAGACCTTGCCGTAGAGATAGATCGCAATGCCTCGGGCTTGGTCAATCAATGGTTTGCGCACGACGCTACCGCCACCGTGGACAACGTGTGGATCGTCAACTACACCGAGGGTGCTTTGTCGCACGCCGCGGGGGTGCGGTTGATGACGGTGCAAGACCAAGGCGAGGGTGCGGGTACCATTCGGGTGGACAAGAACGGCGACGCATTCGCTTTCGTTTCGATGGATACGGACGTGTATAGCCTGCGCTTCTATGAGATGGGCGGCGAGGACTACGACGTGGACGACGCAGGCAAAACGGCAATCGTATTTGCCGCAGACGAAACGCGCGACGTGGTGGCCAAATTCTACTACTGCTATACCGTGTACGTAGAGGTGGACGGTGTACCGCAAGAGTTGGTAAAGGCCGCCAACCTCACGCCCGATACGCCCTATTGGCTCGGCTTTGGCTACAGCAATCCCAAGGTGGAATTCAAGTCTGTAGTGCAGGGCTATATGTTTGCGGGATTCAGCTATCCTGCCGAGGCTGCCGCCGCCATCGACGTGGCCAACAGCACCTTTACGTCTTTGGCCATCGACGTGGCCGCATTGAGTACGACCGGCAGCATAACCATCACCGCCAAATTCGTGTTGATCGAGACGGATTGGAGCGAGCTGGTGTACGGCGACATGACGTTGGCCGAGATCGACCAATATCTCACGCCCAACCAAGCCATTATGGACATCTTTGCCGCCGACGGAAACTTTGTCTATGACCGCTACGATACGCCCGACAGCAACGTGTTGGTCGATACCGACACTCCCTACCATACGGGCGGCTACATCATTCGCTACAACGTCTACTATTGGTTGGACGCCACGCGTTCCGACCTCAGCAAGCGTGTGTTGGTAGGTCGTTCGGACGGCTTGACCTTCCAGATCACGCCGCGCAGGTTGTACTTCGAGACCTTGCGCGTCAGCACCAAGAAGTATGACAACACGGCCATCGCCAAGATAGAGTCGGCAGAGTTGGGCGGCTTTGCGGCGGAGGACGTCGCCAAGGGTGCCAGACGGCAATACTCTATGGCCGGTATTCGTTTGGAATACTTCGATATGGCGTCGGGCGAGGCCGTCAGCAATGCGGGTACTTGGTACTTGCGCGTAGGCGAGGGCAGTTATATCGCTTCGACGGTACTCAATTCCAGCGTGCTTTACAACGACGACTACGTGTTGCCTACGGGTGCCTTGTTTATCTACGCCGAGACCGAGAACGGCTTTGTCAAGACCGACAATTACTATACCGCCACCATCAACAAGCAAGAGTTGGATTTGGTGGTGTCCGACGTCAGCATTTTCTATCTTGACCAATTCGGCTCGCGCGACGCCGACGGCAAATTGGTGCCCTTCGACATCTACAAATACCTCAACTTCGAGTGGAGCGGCACCGTATATGGCGACGACAACTTTACCCTCAACGACAACACGCAAAAGGCCAAATTGTTGCGCGTGGCGGGCGATACCACCGTGGTGGACAATACGGGCGTAACGTATAGTTACAACATTCGCTACCCCGGTTCCTACTCTATAGAGGTCATCAAGGACGTGTTGGTCAACTACGAGCCCAAGATCAGCGAAAACAAGGCGACGTTTACCATCAAGCCTTCCGAAGCCGGCGTGGTGCTCAAAGATATGTATTTGCAGTATGGCGATACGCTTGGCGCGCTGGAGTATTCCGTCGTTACGACCGAGGGCAGCGTGTTTGCGTTCTCCGAGGAGGAGAGACAACTGCTTGCAGCCAGCCGCATTTATACCAACCTGGACGCCGAGGATTGGTTTAGCATGACTTTGGTGCCCGAGTACGCCATCGTCGACGGCAACAACGTCGCGTTTGGTGTGGCTCCCATTCGGCTGGACAACGAGGGCAACCCCATCAAAGCGGGCGTACAATATCGCTTTGTTGCCGCCAATCGTAGCTTTACCTTGGTGGACGCCAATGCCCAAATGGTCATCAACGAGAACAACCAGCGCGAGTACGTTTTGCGTGCCGATGGTGTGTTGACCGTGACCAAACGTCAAATCACCTACAACGTTACCGCCGACACTTCCAAGTCGTTCGGTGCGGAGGACGGCGCCATCAGCGGCCGCTCGGTGGGCAAGACATTGATGAACGGAGACAAGCTGCGCTTCTCGCGTGCCGCGGGCGAATTGGTCGGTGAATATGCCATCAGCGCCTCGGTAGTGGACGTCAACGGCCGCGACGTTAGCGGCAATTACGAGTTGATCCCCTACAACGGTACGGCATTCGTGTATACCATCGTCAAACGCGTGGTTACGGTGCAACGCACGGGCAACGGCGTGTTTGCCTATGGCAGTAGCGACTTGCAATCCATGCCCTACGCCACCAACTTGTCGGATAGCGTCAAGGCGCGCATTATGTCGGCATTGGGCGTCAACCAACGCTTTGACCAAGCTTTCACCTTGCGTGTGGGCGTTACGAGTACCACCCAATCGGTGGGCAAATACAACAACGCCGATCTGCGCGTCAATATGAGCAACCGCGTCAACGCGGCTTTGGCCGAGCAATGTTTGGAATTCCGCCTGGACGACAAGAGCAAGTCGTACGAGATCATTCGTGCCAGCCTTACCGTCAAAGCCATAGATACCGAACGCGACTATGATATGACCGACAATTTGTCGGGCGTAGGCGTAGAGGTAACGGGTTGGGCCAACAACGACGAAGCGCGCATAGGCGTGCGCGTGGGCCGCTATATCTGCGACGGCTTTGCTGCCGACGCCGGCACCTACTACTATGCGCCTTCTTCCGACCCCGCCGACCTCACGTTGTACGTTATATCGGGTAGCGAGGAGTTGCTGGCCAACTACGTGATAGGCAACGTGATAGGCGCCAAGTACGTGATAGATCGCATTGTGGTAGCACTCGACGTAGAGGGTGGCTACTACGACGAGGACGGCAACTTTACCGCCGACGAAGACAATCGTATCCCCTTCGGCGACAAGAGCGCCGCTTGGTACTTCTCGTTGGACGAGGACGAGGGCGAATTGCCTGCCTATATGGCCGAAGCCTACGAGAATGCCGAGTTTGACAATGACCGCGCTCGCAGTCAATGGTTGCAAGAGCACTTGTCCATAGTGGCGCGCAGCATTGCTTCGTTGCCCGCCGGCACCACGGTGTCCAAAGAGGCGCGCGCCGACTACTACGCACCCTATTCGGCGGATAGTAACATAAGCCTTGACATCTCGGCTTCGTTCCGCATCGAGGATATCGCCATCGTCATCACCGACGTGCAATTTGTGGCAGACTCGGCCAAGGTGGAGCCCACCGTCAACTTCAAGGTGAGTGCCTATACCGAGTTTACGCGCAACGAAGACGGCACCATCACCATTACGGGGCAACCCCTCGAGGGCTACTTCGACAGCGACGAGGTGCTTGCCGTACATTCGGGACAGCGCGTCAACCTCAACGATAACTATGCGGTAACCTTCAACTTCAGCGCCTACGACACCGAGAGTTGCACCTACAACTTGAGTTCCTACGTCAACGATGGCACCAGTTGGGTATCCTATCGCGAAAACGGCAAAAACGCCATATTGTACGTCAGTCAGGTGGACGAATACGGAGACAACGTGTTGGTGTCCTACAACCGCACGCTGAGTGACGGGGTTACCCTCAAGGATAATATTTGGGTGGTGCTTGCTACCGCCATCAAGGAGCACCCCGTCTATTTGGCGGTGGCATTGGCCGTGGTTGTCGCTCTGGTGGTAGCCGCCGTATTGGCTTCTGTGTTCTATGCCAAACGCCGTATGATGGGCAAAGTCAAGCGCGAAATGCGCAACCAAGCCATAGTTGATGGCTTGCAACAACAGCAATCGTCGGGCGACGCTACCACAGACGGTAGCACCGATTCGATAGAATAAAAAGATGGAGATTGCGGGCTCCCCCGCAATCTCCAAAGGAAAAACATATGAGAAAGATATTTATTGCGATGATGGTCTTGGCCGTGGTAGGCCTCTTTGCCGGGTGTGAAAAGATAGAAGAAGCACTCAGTGCCAAAGAGATCAAAGCTGAGCAGGACGAGAAGTACAACGAAGCCGAAACGCCCGAGAAGGAAGAGATCGTTGTCATCAACGAGGAAGACGTGCAAACCAAGGTGAACGTGGAGATACCCGACGCCGACGATATGCAAGCCGTTATCAAGGCGGCCTATGAGTTGTTTGTGCTGGCCAACCAAAACGACCAAAAATGCCTGCGTAGGCTTGCCTACACGCGCAACTTGGTGTCGACTATGGGTATAGAGGCGCGCAACTTGATTATCGAGGTCAAGAATAACGAGGAGTATCTCAAATACGACTTTCAACCCGACGTCAAAAAGTTGGGTATTACCGTAGAGGGGCACGCCAAAGCGACCTATGCCAAAGTAGGGCTGGATAAGGCCTACTACGTGGAGGCAAGGGACTGCGTGATCGACGACGATTGGCAGGGCTATGGCGTTTTCGACGACGCCGAGGGCACTCTTGCCATCGACACCGACAGGCTCTATTTTCACGCGTCTCACAAGCCGCTCTATTGCGTTACCGAGGCCGTGGTGTCGCCCGATACCATCGAGTCGGCTACCCTTACGCACGACGACGCGGGTGGGTACTATACCATCGTATTCCATCTCAAAGCAAAAAAGGCCTCTAAATATTTGTTGCACAACTTGCGTGAAGGATCGGGCATGAATGACGCCAAGTACGAGTCCATCACCGAAACCATAGAAATATGGGACAACGGCTTTTTCAAGAGTTTTTTGAGTGTAGACAAATGGTGTGGTACCAAAGTGATCAAAATCAGTAGCACCATTCATTACGAAACGACCTATAGCTATAGCGCCGACGATTGCGACTTGGCGCAATATAGCAATGGGTATTACGCCGACATCAAAGCGGCCGCCGAAAAGGCCAACGCAGACGCCTTGGCGCAAAAGGACGAGGAACAACAGGACGCAGCATAATATGGACAATCAAAACGTTTCTATCAAAGCCCAGCCCAAAGGAATAGCAGAGGACGGCTTCTATTATGGCGGACGCTATCCGCAGACGATTGCCAGCCCCGAGGCCGAGGCGGCTATGAGCGACGAAGCCAACGAATTGGGCTATTATCGCAGTCGCTACGACGGCAAGCTTTACGCCAAATTGTACGTGAGAGGGGAGGGCGTTTTCTCGGATGGCAGCCCTATGGTGTTGGGCGACAAA